>DASXYU010000073.1:0-37094 GCA_036502295.1 Jatrophihabitans sp.
GTTCCTTATATCCGCGACGAGCGGTACGCGGGAGAAACGAAATACCCGCTCAAACGCATGGTTCACCTCGCCCTCACGGCGATTACCAGCTTTTCGTTCTTTCCGCTCCAAGTCGCATCGATCTTCGGCTTCATCGTCTCCGCCGTAGCCGTTGCTGCGGTGCCGGTGATCGTGGCGCTGCGTCTGCTGGGCGTGAGCGGGCTCGGTGGTCAGACGACCGTCCTCACCGGCGTCCTACTCCTCGGCGGCATCCAACTGATGTTCCTCGGCGTAATCGGCGAATACCTCGGGCGCCTCTACATCGAGGTCAAGAAGCGACCACTCTATATCCTCGATACCCGTGAGGTGCGCCCTGCGCGGCTTCCTCGCCGCGATCCTGCTGCTGCTCCGGCCACCACGGAAACCCTTAGCTAGAGCCTAGAGAAACCAGATATACGCCTGTTCCCTGGTAATCTCCGGCAGGTGATGACCGTTCGGCGAAAGATCAATGTCACGCCGAAACTCGGGGGTGCGGCCGATGACAACTGACTCGGCAAATTCGCTCTCGACCGGGTCCTCCGACTACGGCGCCCAGTACTACCAAGCTCACCTCGGTTCGAGCGACGACTACTCCTGGGAGACCCCCAGCTGGCGTAACTTCTTCACGAACGTCGCGGGCCACCTCGTCTCACTGACCAACCCCTCGACGGTCCTGGACGTCGGTTGCGCCCGTGGTCTGCTCGTGCAGGCATTCGTGGAGAACGGCGTTGACGCCTACGGCATCGACATCTCCGCGCACGCCATCGAGTCGGCGAGTCCCGCAATCCGCGATCGGCTTTCCGTCCAGTCCGCGGACAAGATCACAGGAAGCTGGGACCTCATCACCTCCGTCGAGGTGGTCGAGCACATGTCTCCCGCGGATGCCGAGGCCGCCATCGACGCGATGTGCGCCGCCAGCAACCGCGTCCTGCTCTCCAGCGATCCGGGCGATTTCGCCGAGGCGACCCACGTCAACGTCCGTCCTTCGGCCGACTGGGCGGCACTCTTCGCCGAGCGGGGTTTCTACCGACGTACCGATGTCGATCTGTCGTTCCTCACTCCGTGGGCGATCCTCTTCGAGCGGGCCGACGCGACGACGCGGGACGTCGTCTACCGCTACGAGCAATGGGCATATCCCATGCGACGCGAGGTGCTCGACAAGCGGACCGAGCTGCTCCGGGTGCAGCGGCAGCTGAACGAGGCCGGTACCGAGGCCGTTCAACGCGCGGCAGAGCTTCGGAATGAGCTCGCCGACCTACGCCACGACGAGCTCACCACGCGCGACCACATCGTCGGACTTGAGGCCGAAGCGAGCCGGTTGCGTCTTGAGCTTCACCATCTGCGGATACACGCGAAAAACCTTGAGTTCGGGCGCGACGTCTACCTCGATCAGCGCAAGTCGGCCGAGCGCGAGCGCGACGAGCGGCAGGCGATCATCGCCCAGATGGCTCTCGATCACGACGCAGCGCTCAAGACGATCTATGCATCGAGGACGTGGAGGGTCGGCTCGTTGATCATGGCTCCTGTTACGGCGCTCAAGCGGCTGCTACGCAGAGGCTAGGCATGCCCCTCTTCTCGATCATTACGCCGGTCTATGACACTCCGGCGAAAGAGTTCCGCGAGATGGTGCAGTCGGTGCTGGATCAGAGCTTCGCCGATTGGGAATTCGTCCTCGTCAACGACAATTCACCCGCAGAACATGTCGCAGCAGAGCTCGCGTGGGCCGAAGACGTCGACTCGAGGATCCGCGTCATCCACCGCGAGAAGAACGGTGGAATCTCCGCCGCCTCGAACGACGCACTCACCGCGGCGATCGGCGATTTCGTCGTCCTGCTCGACCACGACGACACCCTCACCGAGGACGCACTGGAATTGATGGCTGCAGCCATCGATGAGAACCCTGACGTCGACTATCTGTATTCGGACGAGGACAAGCTTTCACTCGAAGGTGAGTTCGTCGACGTTCACCGCAAACCACCCTGGTCACCCGAGCGGTTCCGGCACCAGATGTACACCTGCCACCTCTCGGTCCTGCGCGCCAATCTGACCCGCGACGTCGGCGGCTTCGACAGCAGCATGGACGGCTCCCAGGACCACGACATCGTCCTTCGCGTCACCGAGAAGGCCCGCGGCGTGGTCCACGTGCCCAAGGTGCTGTATCACTGGCGCGTGATGCCCGGATCCACCGCACTCGGCCCGGACGAGAAGCCCTATGCCTGGCAGGCCGGCGTGCGCGCCGTCGATGCACACCTCAAACGACTCGGCCTGGACGCTGAAGCGACCCTCGGGCCATCGCCGGGGCATTACTCGATCGCCCGGGTCCTTCCCCCTGACTACCGCATCAGCGTCGTGCTTCCCACCCGCGGTGACTCCAGCGTGGTGTGGGGGAAGCAGCGCGTCTACGTCCTCGATGCAATCCGGTCGGTGCTCGCGAGGACAGGCCACCGCAATATCGAGTTCGTGGTGGTCTACGACGTCGGGGAGACGCCGCCCAAGGTGATCGACGAGGTCGCGCGGATCGTGCCGGCGCAGGACCTCGTCCTCGTGCCGTATGACGGTGCCTTCAACCTCAGCCGGAAATACAACCTCGGTGTCATCGCAAGTTCTGGCAAGGCGATCGTCCTGATGAATGACGACGTCGAAGCGAATGGTGATCATTGGCTTGAGGCGCTTGTCGGTCCGCTACTGGAACACGGGGTGGGCCTCACCGGCGCGCGCGTCCTCTCGCGCGAGGCGCTCGTGCAGCACGCCGGCTACGCGATCTCCTCGGGTGGTTATCGGGACGCGTTCCGGGACTCCTTCTCCGACACCATCGGTCACTTCGGGTTGCTCAAGTCGAGCCGGGAATGCTCCGCGGTCGCGCTGGTGTGCGCGGCATTGCGGCGTGATGTCTTCGACGAAGCCGGTGGCGTGAACGAAGTTCTCGCCACGGACTTCGGCGACATCGACCTCTCGTTCAAGATCTCGCACCTGGGCTATCGCGTCCTCTACGTCGCCGAGGCCGAGGTCTTCCACTTCAGCGATCGCCCTCGGCTGAGCTTCAACCCCGCCGCATTGGGGCATCTCCAGCGCCGCTGGGGAATCCCGATGAACGCCAAGGACGACTACCTCCCCGACTTCTAGCAGGAGGACAGCGCCGCGACGATCGCGCGGGTGACGTCCTCTTCGGATTGGGCGGCGTTGACCCGGTGCAGCAGGCCGCGCTGCCGGTAGTAATCGATGAGAGGACGAGTCGCCTCGTCGAAGACACGTAGCCGGTTGGCGACCGTCTCCTCGTTGTCGTCGGCCCGTCCTTCGGTGCTGGCGCGGGCGAGGATGCGGCGAGTCAGTTCCTCGGTGGGCGCGTCGAGGTAAATCACGGCATCGGGGCGAGCGCTCTCGGCGAACCCACTCACCGTCTGGGCCTGCTCCACCGACCTCGGGAAGCCGTCGAGCAGATACCCCGCCCCGCGGACAGCTGCTTCGATCTTCGGCGTCAGGAGCCCCACGACCAGGTCATCGGGCACGAGTTCGCCACGCTCCATCAACTCTGCAGCCTGCACTCCCAGCGGGCTCTGCGCCGCTACCTCGTCCCGGAGGACGTCACCAGCGGCGATGTGGCTCAGACCGAGACGCGTAGCGAGGCGATCCCCCTGCGTCCCCTTCCCTGAACCGGGTGGGCCGATCAGAAGGATGTTCACCCTCTTACTTTCCCAGGTGGCTCCCCGGTGGAGTAGCAGGGGCCTAAGCCCGTTGACACCATCGGGGTGACCCCTCCACGCATCTGTCTCGACTCAGCGTGGTTTCCTGGACGACTCACAGGAAGGTCGGGAAGGCTAAGGATCATGACTGAGAACGTGCCGCCACCCTTCGACACGGGCGATTCAAGCCCCGCCCAGGAACCGCAGCCGCCGACGCCTGTCGAACCATCCTCCGACACGGCCCCGGCGCGGCTCACTCAGGAACCACCGGGCGCGCCTACTCCGCCGCCTGCAGCTCCCACGCCGCCTCCCATTCCTCCGGCAGCTCCCGGGTATCAGCCGAACTACCCGACGCAGCCCTACGGCGGACAACCGTATCCACCGCAACCGGCTCAGCCCTACCCGCCGCAATACCCGACGTTCGGCCCCGGGGCGCATCAGGGTCCTACGGGGCCGGTGCCGCCGGGCTCAGTGCCCCCGGGTTATCTCCCGCCGGGTGGCGGTTTCGGGCCGCAGCCTCCGCGCCCTCCGGCGAAGCCGGTCGGGCGTAAGACCGTTGTCGTCGCCGCGGTCATCGCCGCGGTGATTGGCGGCGGCATCGGCGCCGGCACCGCCGCCGCGCTCTCCGACGGCAACTCGGGCAACGGCGGATTGATCTTCAACGGTCAATCGACACCGAGCGCCACGCAGGACGGCAGCGTCGCCGCCGCGGCCGCGAAGATAGGTCCGAGCGTCGTCACGATCAACATCGTCACGTCGCAGGAGCAGGGCACCGGTTCCGGTGTGGTGATCCGCAAGGACGGCTACATCCTCACGAACAACCACGTGGTGAGCGGCGCCACCGGCAACGGTGACATCAGCGTCGTCCTCTCCGACGGGGAGCGTGAGCCGGCCACCATCGTCGGCGTCGACGTCTCCGACGACCTCGCGGTGGTGAAGATCAACACAAGCTCGCAGCTCACCGCAGCTGAATTCGCGAAGTCCTCGGACCTGCAGGTGGGCCAGACCGTAGTCGCGGTCGGAGCCCCTCTCGGGCTGAGCGACACCGTCACGGCGGGCATCGTCAGCAACACCGCACGACCGGTGACCACTGGCGGTGACACCAACTCCGACACTGCGATCTTCAACGCGGTTCAGACCGATGCGGCAATCAATCCCGGCAACTCCGGCGGCCCGCTGGTGAACCTCAATGGCTCGGTCGTCGGAATCAACTCGGCAATCGCGACCGATGCCGCACTCGGCGGAAGTTCGTCGGGCAACATCGGTATCGGTTTCGCGATCCCATCGGATGAGGCGAGTCGTATCGCCGCTGAGCTCATCGCCAACGGCAAGGCCACCCACGCCCTGCTCGGCATCTCGGTAGGCGACCAGAATCTCAACGGGACGGCCACCGGCAGCGTCGGCGCCCTTGTCAAGGACGTCTCCGCGGGCGGCCCGGCGGACAAGGCCGGACTCAAGAACGGTGATGTGGTGACCGAACTCGACGGCCAGCGCATCGACACCTCCGATGCGCTCGTGGCGGCGGTACGGTCACACGCACCCAATACCGAGGTATCGCTCACCTACCTGCGCAACGGCGAGAGTAAGACCGTGCAGGTCACGCTGGGCGAGCAGTCCTCCTGATCACGACTCCCCGCAAGCGGGCGGTGCCCCCGGCGCGTGCTTGCGCGCCTACTCGATTACCGCTGCTGATCAGAGTCGGGGTCGGCCTCGGCCAGCTCCGGCTCTGAATCCAGCTCCGTCTCAGGATCCGACTCCGGATCGGGCTCCGTCGGCCTGCGGCGGATGACGACCTTGCCCGATGCCAGGTCGATCCGCTTGCCGCCGGAACTGTCGCCCACTTCTTCGCGGGTCGCCTGGAGGCGCTGCTTCTCTTCGTCCATGTGCCGCTTGGCCGGGTTGAAGAGGGCGTCGAGTCCCCACTGAGTCATAACTCAAGACTAATCCTCTGCCGGAACACGGCATCCCGCCGTAACGTTTACGGGGTGCAGGTTCCCACCGGACCTGTATCAGCGGGAGTCAGGAGAGTGGCATGAGTTTCTTCCGCAAGGCCGACATGATCGACGCCGAGCACGCCCTCGCGGGCCGCCAGAGCTACGAGTTCGCGGTGCCGAGATTGCATTACGTCACGCAGCGCCCGATCCAGCCGCCGTTCCCCGAAGGCACCGAACAGATCGTCCTTGGCATGGGGTGTTTCTGGGGCGGCGAGGAGATCTTCTGGCAGATCCCCGGTGTCTACACGACCGCAGTCGGTTACGCCGGTGGCTACACGGCACACCCGGCCTATGAAGAGGTCTGCTCCGGAAGGACCGGGCACGCCGAGGTCGTCCTCGTCGTCTTCGACCCAGAGCAGGTGAGCCTGCACGAGCTGCTGGCGACGTTCTTCGAGTCGCACGATCCGACTCAGGGTTACCGCCAGGGCAATGACGTCGGGACGCAGTACCGGTCGGCGATCTACTACACCGATCCGAGCCAGCGCGCCGAGGTGGAGCAGGCCACTGCCGAGTACTCCGAGCACCTGCAGCGCCAGGGCTTCGATGCCGTCACCACCGAGATCGCGCCGCTGGGAGATTTCTATTACGCCGAGGACCACCACCAGCAATACCTCGCGAAGAACCCGGACGGGTACCGCTGCCACGCGGCCACCGGGGTGAAGTTCCCCCGCAATTCGCTGGCCGACCCCGCCTGACCTGACCCGCAGCACATGCCGGAGCTACCTGAAGTGGAGGCGCTTGCCTCGTTCCTTCGCGAGCACGCCTCCGGCCGTGCCGTGGTGAGGACGGACGTGGCGGCACTGAGCGCGGTGAAGACCTTCGACCCGCCGTTGGCGGCGCTGCAAGGCGCCGTCATCAGCGGAGCGTCGCGCTACGGCAAGTTCCTATCGGTGGACTTCGATCAGCTGCACCTGATCACGCACTTCTCGCGCGCCGGCTGGTTGCACTGGCGGGAGAACCTGAGTCCTGCCCCGCCGAAGCTGGGGCGTGGGCCGTTGGCGCTGAGGGTGCACCTTTCACCCGACGATGCGGGGCAGACCGGCGGGTGGGACCTCACCGAGGCTGGCACTCAGAAGCGCCTCGCGGTGTATCTCGTCAGCGACCCGCAGCAGGTGCCCGGGATCGCGCGCCTCGGCCCGGATGCGATGGCATTGAGCCGCGAAGAGTTCGCGTCCGTCCTCAGCAGGACCAATCAACAGATCAAGCGCGCACTCAGCGACCAATCCCTCATCGCCGGCATCGGCAATGCCTACTCCGACGAGATCCTGCATACGGCGAAGCTCTCGCCCTTCAAAGCCTCGGCGAAACTCGGCGACGAAGAGATCACCGAGCTGCACGCCGCGATGATCGACGTCCTTACCGATGCAGTGGCGCGGTCCGTCGGGCAGAAGGCGGCGACGCTCAAGGCGGAGAAGCGGACGGGTCTACGGGTGCACGGTCGCAACAGTCTGCCCTGCCCGGTCTGCGGCGACACGATCAAATCGGTGTCGTTCTCCGACCGCTCCTTCCAGTACTGCCCCACGTGTCAGACCGAAGGACGCGGTCTCGCGGACCGGCGTCTCTCGAGGCTGTTGAAGTAGCTGGTCAAGGAGTGCGGCGCCCGCCGTAGGATTCAAGTAGCGCGTTGACCACGAGCTGCGCGTCAGCCTCAGCGACGTCCTCGGGATAGGTCGGCAAGAGGTCGTCCCAGACTGGCAGCCACGAGCCGAAGAACTGGACCTGACCCGCGGGGCGACCGAAGAACCAGAGATGCAGGTGGGCTCCGCCGTCCCCGATCCGGTATACGTGACACCGGGCGATGTTGGCGACCGCCTCGACGTGGCGGGCGATCTGCACACTGAGCACACCCGCCTCAGCCGCGAGCTCGTCGGAGAGATCCGCGAAGTCGTAGTGATCGCGGGGGTAGAGCATGAGGACGAGCGGCGAGCCGACGTCGCCGATGCGCGCGAGCCGCCACGAATCGGTGAACCAGATCCCCGCGTCACGCTTCGCGCAGGTGCCGCAGTCAACTCCGCCCTCCCCATAGCGAGGTCGCTCCGGGGCTGGCTCTCGCAACGGCGTCACCTGCAGGCCGTCCTGCTGAAACGGGCTGATGTCCCACTCCGTCATCCGCGCGAGCGGCAGCCGTCCTTCTTCGTCGGCGGCAGCCAGCGCGTGGGCATAGAACTCGCGTGGTGTCAGAGCCATGATGCGAGACTAGAGCCGTGAGCTCTCCAATCCCGGCCGTCACCCTTGACCAGTTGCCGGCAGACGCCCGCATCCTCGACGTCCGTGAGGACGACGAGTGGGCTGCCGGACACGCCGAAGGCGCAGTCCACGTGCCGATGAATTTCGTGCCCAACCGCGTCTCCTACGAGCCGGACGTCCTCGGCGAGGGCACGGTCTACGTGATGTGCAAGATGGGCGGCCGTTCGGCGCAGGTCACCGCCTGGCTGGTGCAGAACGGCTATGACGCCGTGAACATCGCCGGCGGCATGCACGCCTGGGCAGACGCCGGTCGCCCGATGGTGAACGAGACTGGAGAGGTCCCGTTCGTCCTGTGAGACGGCAATCATGAGACTGCGCAAGCTGCGAGCCGCCGAGACGATCGCACCGCTTGGCCGACCGCTGGTGATCGCACACCGCGGCGCGTCGCACGACTTCGCCGAGCACACGCTGCCCGCCTACGTTGCCGCTATCGACGCCGGGGCAGACGGACTGGAAGCCGACGTGCGACTGACCCGCGACGGACATCTCGTCTGCGTGCACGACCGCACGGTGAGCCGCACGACCGATGGCGACGGCGTCGTCGGCGCGTACCGCCTCGACGAGCTCAGGGAACTCGAGTTCGGCGAGTGGCACCAGCGCAATCCGCTACGCGGCGTCCGCGTCCTCGAGCTGCGCACGCTGCTCGAACTCGTCCGTGATGCTCCGCGGCGGACCCAGCTCTTCCTTGAGACGAAACATCCGAACAGGTTCGGCGGCCTGGTGGAGAAGACACTGGTGGACCTGCTCGAGGAGTTCGGCTGGGCGGGTAAGGCCCGCTATCCGTACCACCCCGACCAACCGGCAACGCCGGACCTCCCCGTAGTAGTGATGAGCTTCAACGCCGTCGCGTTGCGCCGCGTGAAGATGCTCGCCCCCGAAGTGCCGACGGTGCAGCTCATCGACCACTGGATCCTGCATCGGGCCAATGGCATTCTTCCCTCGGGGGTACCGATCGCCGGTCCCGGTCTCAAACAGCTTCGTGCCCGTCCGGAGTACGTGGCACGGGCGCACGCGCGCGGCAACCGCGTCTTCACCTGGCCGGTCGACAAGCCGGACGACGTCGCTTTCGTTCGTCAGCTCGGAGTCGACGCCATCATCACGAGCCGCCCCCGCGACGTGCTGGAGCAGCTCACCGACCGGTGATCGGAGTTCTCGAAATCACGTCGACCACCGTGGTCAACCACCGGTGGGGAGGCTGCGCATGATGCGCAACGCCACCGACAACGTCGCGAGATCGACGTGCTCGCGATCGAGCGCCGAGCGCACGGTGGCCCGCGCCCGCTCAACCCGCTCGGCGTTCGCTTTTGTCCACGTCGTCACCCGCTCGTCGGGCGTGAGCGAGTCGGGCGTGCTGCGCAACACCGTCTGCGTGATCGCGGAGAGTGCCGCGTAGACATCGTGCCGAACAGCGGCACGCGCCAACGCCGCCCACCGATCGTCACGCGGCAGACCGGTGATCGCAACGAGCATCTCGTCGACGAAGAACTCGTCGCTGACGGCGAAGTGCAATTCGGCGATCTCCGCAGCGGAGTGTTCGCTGGAACTCGCAATCTCGACCACATCGAGTAGCAGGAATGCGCTGAGCAGTTCGGCGACACGGGTGGCTACCTCGTCCGGCACCCCAAGACCGGCCAGACGCTCTGCCGCACCGCGAATGTCAGCAAGTTCCGCGCCGCGAACCAGCTCGCTGATCCGCGGACCCAGTTCGCGCAGCGTCGGTGCGAAGCGCTCGACCTCGGCGGCGACATCGGTGATCGGGAACCGCACATCGAGAAACCATCGGGTGGCTCGATCGATGAGGCGGCGCACCTCCGAATACGCCGCGTGTTGGGCGGCCACCGGCACCCGGTTGTCGAGTCCCTCGATCTGGTGCCATAGATCGGGCAGGCCGAAGACTTCGCGAACCACGCTGTACGCGCGGGCGATCTCGGCTGCGTCTGCGCCCGTCTCTTCAGCGGCACGGTGAACGAAGGTCGTACCGCTGCGGTTGACCATGTCGTTCACCAGCGAGGTCGTGATGATCTCGCGGCGGAGCGGGTGGTTACCGACATCGTCTGCGAAGCGTCGCGCGATCGGCACCGGGAAGTACTGCGAGAGGACTCGCTGGAACCACGGCTCGTCCGGGAGTGTGGATCCGACGATGCGATGGGTGAGCGTGAGTTTCGCGTACGCGGCCAGGACGGCATTCTCCGGAGAGAGAAGCCCGAGGCCCTCCGCGGCGCGCTGCTCCAGTTGCTTGGCGCTCGGCAGGAACTCCAGCTCCCGGTCCAGCTCCCCGCTGGCAACCAGCACATCGATGAACCGTTCATGCACGCTGATGAGCGCGGGGCTGAGCTTGCGCGCCATACCGAGCAACACGTTCTGGTCGTAGTTGTCGCGAAGCACCAGGGCCGCCACGTCCTCGGTCACCGACTCCAGCAAGGCGTTACGTTCCTCGCGCGTGAGCCGTCCCGCGGCGACCGAACGATCGAGGAGGATCTTGAGGTTCACCTCGTGATCGCTGGTGTCGACGCCGGCGGAGTTGTCGATCGCGTCGGTGTTGATGTGCCCGCCGGCATGCGCGAACTCGATGCGTCCGAGCTGAGTGAGTCCCAGGTTGCCGCCCTCGCCGACCACGCGGGCACGTAGCTGGTTGCCGTTGACCCGGACGGCGTCGTTGGTCTTGTCGCCGGCCGCGCTCTGCGGTTCGCTCGATGCCTTCACATACGTGCCGATGCCGCCGTTGAAGAGCAGGTCGACCGGTGCCTTGAGGATTGCGTTGATCAGCTCGTTCGGGGCGAGAGTCCGGGTGGAGTCCTCGAGGCCGAGCATGCCGCGTACCTGTGCAGTGAGGACGATGGACTTCTCCGTCCTCGCAAAGACACCACCACCGTCGGAGATGAGTGAGCGGTCGTAGTCGGCCCAGCTTGATCGAGGCAGCTCGAACAACCGACGACGCTCCGCGAACGACGCGGCAGCATCAGGGGACGGATCGAGAAAGACGTGCCTGTGGTCGAAGGCGGCGACGAGGAGCGTCTGCCCGGAACGGAGCATCCCGTTGCCGAAAACGTCGCCGGACATGTCACCGATGCCGACGACCGTGAACGGCTGGCTCTGCACGTCGATGCCGAGTTCGCGAAAGTGGTACTTCACCGACTCCCACGCACCACGGGCCGTGATGCCGATCGCCTTGTGGTCATAGCCCTGCGAACCGCCCGAGGCGAATGCGTCGCCGAGCCAGTACCCGTACTCGGTTGCGATGTCGTTAGCGATGTCGCTGAAGGTCGCGGTGCCCTTGTCGGCCGCGACCACGAGGTAGGGGTCGTCGCCGTCGTAACGCCGGACACGGTCGGGCGTCACCACCCGCTGCCCTGCCGCCTCATCGGCATCGACGACATAGTTGTCGGTGACGTCGAGCAGGCAGGAGATGAAGGTGCGATAGCAGGCGACGCCCTCGGCCATCCACGCGTCGCGGTCCACCGTCGCATCCAGGAGTTGCTTGGGGACGAAGCCGCCCTTCGAGCCGGTCGGCACGATGACCGCGTTCTTCACCATCTGCGCCTTCACCAGACCAAGGACCTCGGTGCGGAAATCCTCGGGCCGGTCCGACCAGCGAATGCCACCACGGGCGACAGCACCGAAACGCAGGTGCACGCCCTCGACCCTCGGGGAATAGACCCAGATCTCGAACTTCGGACGCGGCTCGGGGAGGACGGCGATGGCGGACGGCTCAAGCTTGAGGGCGAGCGCAGTACGCCTGTTGCCCGCATGGTCGTGCTGGTAGGCGTTGGTCCGCAAGGTGGCCTGCACCAGGCCCAGCAGCGTGCGCAGGATCGCGTCCTGATCCAGGCTCGTCACCGCGGTGAGGCCCGACTCGACCTCGTCGACCAGAGAGGACGTATCGACCTCGGGCCGCTCCGGATCGAAACGCGCCTCGAAGAGTTCGACGAGGCGAACGGCGATGTCGCTGTGCTCCACCAGCGCACGCTCGATGTAACCCTGGCTGTACGGGGTTCCTGCCTGGCGCAGGTACTTCGCGTAGGCGCGAAGCACGTTCACCTGCCACCAATCGAGGGTGGTACGCACAACGAGTGCGTTGAAACCGTCCTGCTCGATCCGCTCACGCCAGAGCAGTTCGATCGCCTCGACGACGGCGGACTCACGCTCGCCGTCGAGGCCGATGCCGGTGGGTAGGCGCAGCCCGAAGTCGTAGATCCACATGTTTGGTTGTGCGCCGGGCAGCTCGAAAGCATAAGGACGCTCGTCCAGTACCTCTATCCCCATCAGCGCGAAGATCGGCAGCGTGCGTGCCAGGCTCACCGCTTGGCCGCTGCGGAAGACCTTCAAGCGCCGGTCGGCAAGCTCGTCCTCAGCGGGCTCGGGAGTGTAGAGCCTGAAGGTGAGGCCGTCCTCGGCCGGCAGGCCGACGAGGACGAGCAGGTCGTCGACGCCCCGCGCCGCGGAGAAGTCCTCCTTGTACGCCTCGGGTATCGCGCCACGAAAAGTCGCGCGCAGCCGTTCGGCGGTCACGGCATCGCACCGGCCCCGGAGCCGTTCGAAGAGTTCCTCGCTCCAGCCGCGCGTGACGCGCGCGACCTCGTCCTCGATCGGCGCACGCTCGGGCTGGGGCGGGATGACGCCGGGACGCATCGCGATGAGCAGCTTCATGCGCGCAAGGCCAAGTTCGACGATGCGGTCATCGCGGTCGATCACGTCGCCGGGCCAGTGCCGCGCGATGACGGCCTCGACCCGCCGGCGCGTCTCGGGGCCGAAGCGGTCGGCCGGGAAGTAGACGAGGACGGTGACGAAGTCGCGGTTGAGGTGGACCCGCGCGAAGACGCCGACAGCCCTGTGATCGGCGCGGGCGACCACGAGCTGCGCCAGCCTGAGCAGATCGCCGGTCGGCGCTTCGAGCAGCTCGTCACGCGGGAGCGTGTGCAGCGCGGAGAGCAGCCTGCGGCCGGAGTGGCTCTCCTCGCGGACGCCGGCGCGCTGCAGGATCTCGGCGAGGCGGCGGCGCACCATCGGCACCCGAGTCACGGCCAGGTCGTCCTCGTCCGCGAGCAGGCCGAGGAAGACGTGCACCAGCTGGGGGCGTCCGTGCCCTGGGGGAGTGACCACGGTGACGCAGTCGTAGCGTGCACGGCGCTTCACGGTCGAGGTGAGCGGTGACTTGAAGATCACCAACGGTGCACCGCTGCGGAACGCGGGGAGCAGTTCGATGGATGAGATGTTCGCCGCGCCGCGCAGCACCCCCTCGACCGCGGCCTTCTTGGCGTGCGCCAGCGGGTTCGCAAGGTCCTTCGCCGAGTAGACGGTGTGGCCGAGGACGAGGTAGTTGCTGTCCGCGAGCCAGGCCAGGAGGTCGCCGGCTTCAGTGCTTGTCTCACGGTCGAACTCACCGGGATCGGTGCGCAACTCACCGGCAAGAACAGTCAGCCGGTCGATCATCGCGGCGCGATCTGCCGCAGCGAACTGCACGTCGGCGAGGACGCGCCTCAGACCCGCCTCGATGGTGTCGCGTTGCTCCTCGGGGAGCAGGTCGACTTCGATGTGCATCCACGACTCGACCGTGGCACCTGCCGGTAGTTCGGCAGTGTCGTCGAGATCGTGGACGGTGAGCAGGGCACCGTCCTCACCTCGGCTCACGACAAGCTGAGGGTGCAGGACGAGGGCAGCGGGCCGGCCGATCCGGGCGAGTTCTTCGCGGATGGAGTCGACGAGGTAGGCGACGTCGGTGGTGACGATCTCGATGGCGCTCGTCCTGCCGTCGAGGTCGGCGACGCTCAGCAGGGTTTCGCCGGCGGAGCGACTACGCCCGAGCCGAAGCGCCGCTTCGGCGATCACCCGCAGCTGGTCGTCGTCCTGCCCGGGGAGGTCGACCGAGGCATGCGCGAGGTAACGCCTGTGAAAGACCGCCTCATCGACACCCACTAAGCCATCCTCGCACTGCATCCTTCCAAGTTCATGCGTTGAGTGGTCAGTTGTAGCGCCGAGCGGTCAGTAATTGGTGACCACTCGACGGCATAGGTGACCACTCGGCGGGAGGGTCAGTTCGTGAAGGGGTCGGGGAAGGCGAGCAGGACGTTGCGCTCATCCCAGCCACCCAGCCGCGGGTCGTGCTCGATGCCGCTCTCCCGCCACTTCCACCCGTTCGCGGCAAGCTCACGGGACAGCCCCGCGAGGGCGGTGGGCGCGCTGATCGATCCGCTCCACGGCAGTTCGCCGCCGTGGTCGAGCATCGTCGCCGCGATGGTGAGGACGCCCGCCTCGGCGTCGCGGAGCAACTCGATGATCCGTCCCTGCTGCGGCCAGTCGACGAGCGCGGGCGCGGTGATCTCCCACCACGGGTCGTGCGGTAGGACGGCGGTCATGTGGGTGTGGCCGTTCACCCAGAGGACGACGCTCGGGTGTCTCGCCAGCTCGGCTTCGAGCTCGGCGCCGAGGACGCGCCGGCCCGCGCCTTCGGTCGTGATGTCGTTGATCAGAGTGCTCAGCGGGTGATGACTGGCCAGCACCACGTAGCGGCGCTCGGCGTCAGCGGCCTCGAGCTCGCGTCGCAGCCAGCTGAACTGCTCCTCATCGAGAGAGCCCTGCCAGCCGCCATGCTCGTCCACCGTGTCGAGGACGAGCAGCGTGACGATCTCGGTCGCGTCGAAGCGGTAGTAGGGCCGGTCGTCCTCACCGAAGCCGTGTCCTGCCGGCCGTGCCTCGGGGTGACGGTGAGCGGCAACGAACTCGGCCCGCGTGACCGGCTGGCGCGACTTGTCCGGCGTCACCTCGCGGAAGATCATCTCGCTGAAGCGGACGATCGCCGCCGGATCCAGGGCATCGACACCTGCGACGAACTCTTCGGCCGCCTCGTCGCTCCAGGCCACCGGAACGGCGACGGCCTTCACCGAGCCGATGGAGTGCTCTGCGAGCGCCTCCGGCGGGACAGTGCCCTGCAGCAGCTTGTCGTGGTTGCCATGCACCGCGAGCCACGGGATCGAGAGCCCCTGCGCGAAGAATGCGGCGCGTGCCGCGTCGAGCAGCCCGGGCACTGTCGGGAATCCGTAGTCCGAGCGGAGGATGTCGGGACGTCCTCCCTCGGGATGCCAGAAGCGCTCGCCGGTGCCGAGTTCGCCGTCCTCATCCATCACGCCCTCGTAGCGGGTGAGGTCGCCGGAGTCGGGACGAACCTCGCCGCCGTCCATCACGCGCAGATACCACTCCAGCTCGTTGCCCTGGGCGTTGTCGATGTTGTCGCCGGTGGCAATCGCGAACTGCAGCGGGGCACCGCCGACCGGGCCGTGCGCCACCGCGTTGACTGCCTGCACCATCGCGTCGGCCACGTGGGTCGTCAGGATCTCCTGCGGCCGGTAGCTCGGACCGTCCGGGGCGAGCCAGTGGTCGAGATACTCGGTACGCGCCGGTGACTGCGCATCGCAGACGTGGATGTCGGAGAGATGCGCAAAGGTCAGCAGCACCTCACCTCCGGCGGAGGCGATCGCAACCCCACGCGCACCGTGCGCCTGCCCCGGACCAGCAACGAGAGGACGCCAGCCACCTGCGCCAGGGGCACCCCCGACGATCGTCCTCTCAGCCGTCGTCGGATGACGTGGTCCCTGAGTAGGACGCGAAGCGTCCGTGTCGAAGGGCACGTCAGCCGGCCAGGAGGACGGGCCGTTCAAGCAGGCTCACACTCACGCGGGCCCCCGGCGTGAAATCGCCGGCGGCATGCGACGCCACGTCGGCGAGGATCTCCGTGCCGTCCGGCTGCGAGAGACGCAGCCGTGTCGACGCGCCGCGGAAGGTCGCGACGAGGACGACCACCTCCCCGGTCTCCGACGGTGCAATGACCATCGCCTCGGGACGGGCGAGCACCTCGACGGCGCTGCCCAGGGTCGGCGCCGGGCCGGCGACCGGCAGCACCTGCGCTCCGACGCGGACACGTCCGTCCTCGATGATCCGGCCGGGGATGTGGTTCATCGTCCCGACGAACTCGGCGACGAAGGCGGTGCTCGGCGCGTCGTAGAGCGTCCCCGGGGTATCGCATTGCTCGAGGCGTCCCGCGTTCATCACACCGACCCGGTCGGCCATCGACAGCGCCTCCTCCTGGTCGTGCGTGACGAAGACGGTGGTGACGCCGAGCTCGAGCTGGATGCGGCGGATCTCATCACGCAGCTGCTCGCGGACTTTCGCATCGAGCGCCGAGAGCGGTTCGTCGAGCAGCAGCACGCGCGGCGAGATCGCCAGTGCACGCGCCAACGCCACGCGTTGCTGCTGACCACCGGAGAGCTGATGCGGGTACTTCTCGGCATGCGCGTTCAGGCCGACGAGGTCGAGCAGTTCTCCGGCTCGGCAGCGCCGCGCCGGCTTTCCCTGCTTGCGCAGCCGCAACCCGAAGGCGACGTTGTCCAGCGCCGTCATCGTGGGAAAGAGCGAATAGGACTGGAAGACCATGCCCATGTCGCGCTTGTTCGCCGACAGCCGCGAGACGTCTGAACCACCGACGAGGACCTGCCCCGACGTCTGCGAGTCGAAGCCCGCGAGGATGCGCAGCGCAGTCGTTTTGCCACAGCCCGACGGGCCGAGCAGCGCGAGCAGCTCACCCGGCGCGATCGCGAGGCTGAGGCCGTCCAGCGCCCTGGTCTGGCCGTAGACGCGTGTCACGTCGCGGAACTCCACCGGGGTTCCACTCGCCGCCACGGCGGAGGACCTCACGGGCTGGGTCACAGCAACCTCCGGTACGGGCGTCTCCTGCGGCGCATCGCGTAACTCTGCAAGACGCTGGTCGGCGAGGGCAAGCGCAGCAAACTGTGCGGCTTCGGCCGTCGGCTGCGCCGCTCCGCTCGTGATCTCGGGTTCGGTCATGACGTCCCCTTCGCAGATCTGGTGCGGCCGAAGGCGGTGATGATGAGCAGGAAGCCCCAGGTGATGGCCAGGGAGAGGATCGAGACCCCGACGGCGAGCTGTCCGTCGTCGTTGTTGAACTGGAAGATCCAGACCGTGAACGGGCGGAACTGCATGATGCTCGCGACGGTGAACTCGCCGAAGGCCATCGCGAAGGCGAGGAAGGCCGAGTTGAGTACCGAGGTGCGTAGCGAGGGCAGCGCGACGAAGAAGATCACCTTCACCCAGGACGACCCGAGACCGCGGGCCGCCTCGACGAGAGTGCCGATCGAACTCGTGCGCAGTCCCGCATCCAGGGCCCGGTAGGTGAAGGGCAGCGCGAGCACCACATAAAGCAGCGGCAGGATCATCGGCGTCGTCCCCAGTCCCGGGAACGAACTGTTCTGCAGCCAGTTGATGAGGCTCTGCGGCCACGTCCCCTCAAGCTGGTTGGGACCCCAGCTGAGCACCGTCATCACCCCGACGACGAGGACGACCGGCGGCACGACCAGCGGCAGCAGGCAGGCGATCTCGACGATCCGCCGGGCACCGCGCAGCTTGAGGTGGATGAGCAGCGAGGTCGGCACCATCAGCACGAGGGTGAAGACGACGGTGAGGACGGAGATCCGCAGCGACAGCAGGAACGCCTCGTCGAACCCGGGCTGCGAGAACATCGCGGTGAAGGCATGCAGCCGCACGCCCTGCGCCTTGTTGTAGAGCGCGAACCAGAGCGCGCCGCCGAGTGGGACGAAGAAGTACAGCGCGGCGATGAAGAGCACCACGGGACGGAAGACACCGATCCGGCGAGGGATGCGTAGGCGGGGCGATCTGTCGAAGACCTCGGGCGGGCCCTCGGGAGTCAGGACTGCAACGCTCATGTCGTTTAGTGGCTCAGCCACCGCGCCGTCCTCCGCTCCATGAGCTGGTAGATCAGCGTCAGCGGAATGACGATGACGATCATCATCGTTGCCAGCGCGGCCGCGATGTGCTTGGTGTCGGGTCCGGAGAGGACGTTGCCGTTGAGCTGCTGGTTGATCTGCAGCGGCGTGATCGGCAGCGTCCCGTTGGTGAGCGCGTAGGCGGTTGCGTACGCGGAGAAGGACGAGCAGAACAGCAGCGCGATCGAGCCGATGACGTTGGGCATGAGCACCGGGCCGGCGACGTGGCGCCAGTAGTGCCAGCGGTTGGCGCCGAGGTTCGACGCCGCCTCCTGCCACTGCGGCCGGAGCCCTTCCAGGGCGGGCGCGATGACGAGGACCATCAGCGGAACCATGAAGTACAGGTAGACGAGTTCGACGCCGTGCACCGAGTAGAGGTTGAAGTGGTCGGCGAGGTTGAAGCCGACGTGCTTGGAGAGCTTCGTCAGCGTGCCGGCGGTGCCGAGCGTGCAGACGAAGAGGAAGGCGAGCGGCAGGCCGCCGAAGTTCGCGAGCACCGCCGAGGAGCTCATCACCAGCTGCTTGAAGATCGACGACCCTCCCCTGGCGGCTCCGCCGCCACTGCTCACGATCGCCCAGGCGAGGACGGTGCCGCAGATCGCGGCCGCGACCGCGGTGAAGATCGAGATTTCGATCGAGCTCTTGAGCCCGTCGAAGAAGATGCCGTGGACGGCGTTATTCAGGTACTTCCACGTGAAGCTCGCGTGCTGCGCAGGCACCACGGGCTGGGCCGGCGTCGGAGCCTGCCCCAGCAGACCGCCGGGTTGCCCCGGCACGGCAGGACGCCCTGCGACCTCGGGGCTGCGGAACGCGAGCCAGAGCATCGCTCCTGTCGGCAGCAGGAAGAAGACCGCGTAGAAGAGCGTGAAGGGCAGCAAGCCGACGCTCGCCAGGCTCGGCAGACGCCACCCGCGTAGCCGTCGGGGGGCAGCCGTTGCCGGCCGCCCCCCTCCGGTTGCGATTACTGCGGTCACGAACCGCTCTGGAACTTTCCGACCTCGGTCGGCCACTTGCTCACGAGCAGGTTGCCGATGTCCGTCGACTGCTTCTCGTTCGGGAGGACCGGGCTGCCCGGAACCTTCGGCAGTGCGGCGGCGAGCGTTGCATCGATCGTGCCGGCCGTCGTCATCGCGTCCTGCTCGACGGGACGGGCACCACCCTTGAGGAATCCGTTCTGGCCGTCGGCGCTGAAGAGGTACTCCTCCCACAGGCGCGCGGCGGCCGGGTGCGGCGCGGTCGCGTTGATCGCCTGTGCGTAGTAGCCGGCCAGCGGGGTGGTGTCGGTCGGGATGGTGACCGTCCACTTGTGGCCCTTGGCGTTCACGTCCTTCGTGTTCGCGGCGTTGAGGTAGTCCCAGTTGAGGACGATCGGCGTCTCACCCGACTCGACGGTCGCGGCCGAGGGCTGGATCGGCTTGTAGATGCCGTCCTTGTTCAGCTTGGCGAAGAAGTCGATACCGGGCTGGACGTTGTCCAGCGAGCCGCCCTTGGCGAGCGCGACTGCGGCAACGGCGTTGATTGCGGCGTTGGCGCCGGTCGGGTCGCCGTTGAGCGCAACCGCGCCCTTGTAGGCCGGGTCGTCGAGCTGCGTGTAGGACGTCGGGCAGGTCTTGATCTTCGACGCATCGCAGCCGATCGACATCACGCCGCCGTAGTCGTTGAACCAGAGGCCCGTCGCCTCCTTGGCGCCGTCGGGGATGTCGCTCCAGGTCGACACCTGGTACGGCGCGTAGAGACTCTGCTGTGCGCCCTGGTAGGCGAACGCCATGCCGACGTCGACGACGTCGGGGGCACGGTCCTGGCCCTTGAGGCTGGTGATGGCCTCCAGCTCCTGCGCCGAGGAACCGTCGGGGTTGTCGTCGGTGATCTTGATGCCGTACTTGGCGGTGAAGTTGTCCATCAGCTCGCCGTAGTTCGCCCAGTTGCGGGGCAGCGTGATGACGTTGAGCTGACCTTCCGCCTTCGCCGCTGCGACGAGGGCGTCCATGCCGCCGCCGGCCTGCGCCGAGGCCGCGGTTGACCAGTCGGCGGCAGCGGCGCTCGACGAGTCGGTCGCTGCGGGGCTGCTGCTGGTCGTGTCGCTCGCCGAGGACGAGTTGGTGTCGGTACTACCGGTTCCGGAGCCACCACTGCTAGAGCAGGCGGCCGTCATCAGGAGGATGCCTCCGACGACGACCGACGCGCCGGCGATGTGCAATGCACGTCGTGCCACGTCTATCTCCATCTCATCTTGTCGGGCCCGTCTAGGTCGACGGCGCCCGGTTCGCCTTGGACGGTGAAGCAGCCGTCGAACCGCGAAGAGACCACAGGATTACCGGCTGGTGAACGTGAGCGGAAAGCCCCGTTTCGCCCTCACTTTCGGGCGTTACCCGCCGAGGGCGGTGACAAGACTGTAGATGCCGAGTCCAGTCATCACCGCTGCCGCGATGCGCGTGATCCACTTGATCGGCAAGAATCTCAGAAGGGTCTTCCCACCGAGAATCGCGAGTAAACCGACCGCCCAGAGCCCCAGGACGGCGCCGATGCCCACCGAGAGTGGATCGTGATACTTCGCAGCGAGGTTCGCGGTGAGGATCTGCGTGAGGTCGCCCCATTCCGCAAGAAAGATGACGCCGTAGCCGAGGGCCGCAACCTTCCAGAAGCCGGCAGCGACCTCCTCCGTCTCCTCGCTGATCTCGTCCTCGCGCTCCTCCTCGTCCTCGTTCCCTTCCCGCCAGATGAGGACGGCGCCGAGTAGGAACAGCACGCCGACGATGCCTTCGACGAGGCGGCGGGGGGCGAGGGAGATGAGCGAGCCGGCGCTCACCGCGATGACGACGTGGGTGAGGAAGGCGGCGGCGATGCCGCAGAACACCCAGAGCCACGGGAAGCGGGTGCCGAGGACGAGTCCCGCCACAGCGGTCTTGTCGGGCAGTTCGCCGACGAAGATCAGCCCGAAGACGGTGAGGAGGACGGCGAGATCGAGCATGGTCACTCGATCCTGCCGTGTCATGCCGGACTTGGGTGAGTCGGGCCCCTAGCCTGGAGACGATGCCCATCTATGTGTCGGTGATAGTGCTCGTCCTCGCCTGCGCGGCCCTGGTCGCGGCGTACCTCGCGATGCGCACCCTGGCGAAGCTGCGCCGCGCGACCGCGCTGCTGAGCCGGGGCGTGCTCACCGGCGAGGGCAAGCGGACGCTCATCGAGTTGACGCAGGAGCACGCCGCGGCGACCACGGCAGTGGCGGCAGATCTTGAGCGTCTGCGTGCCGAGCTGGCGGGGGTCCAGGACGGCGCCGAGCAGACGATGCAGGGCATCCGCGCGCAGATCCTCGATGACCTCACGCGTATCGAGAGCGACGTCCTCGAGCGGGCCGAACAGGTGCGCCGGGCGGCGGTGGCCGAGGTCGAGCGCGGTGCCGCCGAGACCGAGGGCGCGCTGCGGCACACCGCCCTGCTGCGCTATGACGCCTTCCCGGGAATGTCCGGGCGGCTGTCGTTCTCGCTGGCGCTGCTCGACGAGACCGGCACCGGCGTGGCGATCAGCGCGCTCGCCGGGCACGGCGACACTCGCGTCTACGCCAAGGGAATCGCGGCGGGACGCGGTGAGCACCAGCTGACACCCGAGGAGGCGCAGGCAGTGACCACCGCGCTGAGCGGGACTAAGGCGAGTCGGTTGGCGCGGCGCGCCAGCTGAGGTCCGGCTACAGATACAGACCCGTGTTGGCGTCGTTGCGTTCGGCGGCGACGGCGTGCAGGTCACGCTCCCGCAACAGCAGGTAGGGCTCGCCGGCGATCTCCACCTCGTGGTGGTCGTCCGGGCTGAATAGGACGCGGTCACCGACCTCGACCGAACGGACGTGGTTGCCGACGGCCAGCACCTCGCCCCAGAGCAGACGCTTGGCGACCTGCGCCGTGGCGGGGATGAGGATGCCGCCGCTGGAGCGCCGTTCTCCATCGTCGCGCGGCTCCTTCACGAGCACGCGGTCGTGGAGCATCTTGATCGGTAGGCCGTCACTCACCAGACCAGCCTAGTTGGCGCGACGGATAACCTGATCCGGTGATCGACCTGAAGCTGCTGCGCGACGACCCCGAGGCAGTGCGCGCCTCCCAGCGACATCGCGGTGAGGACGAATCCCTCGTCGACGCACTGCTCGGCGCCGACGATGCACGGCGTGCGGCGATCACCACCGCCGACAATCTCCGCGCCGAGCAGAAGACGGTCTCCAGGTCGGTCTCTCAAGCGAGCCCGGAGGAGCGCCCCCACGTCCTCGCCAAGGCGAGGCAACTCGCCGAAGAGGTGAAGGCCGCCGAAGCTGAGCAGACCGCCGCCGAGGTCGCGCTACGCACCGCGCATCTCGCGGTCTCCAACGTCGTCGAGGACGGCGTCCCCGAAGGCGGTGAGGACGACTTCGTCACCCTCGCCACGATCGGCACGATTCCCGAGGTCGCCGAGCCGCGCGAGCACACCGAAATCGGTGCCGCGCTGCGGGCCATCGACACCGAGCGCGGCGCCAAGGTGAGCGGCAGCCGCTTCTACTTCCTCACCGGCGTCGGCGCCCAGCTTGAACTCGCGTTGGTGAACCTCGCCATGGAGCAGGCCGCCGCGGCCGGTTTCATCCCGGTGATCGCCCCGGCACTCGTCAAGCCCGAGACGATGGAGGGCACCGGTTTTCTCGGCTCGCATTCCTCCGAGGTCTACCGTCTCGCCGACGACGACCTTTACCTCGTCGGCACGAGCGAGGTGGCCCTCGCCGGCTACCACAGCGACGAGATCCTCGACTTCGACTCCCTGCCGCTGCGCTACGCCGGCTTCTCGTCCTGCTTCCGCCGTGAGGCCGGCAGTCATGGCAAGGACACCAGGGGCATCATTCGCGTGCACTGGTTCGACAAGGTGGAGATGTTCGCCTACGTCCCCGCCGAGGAGGCGAAGGATGAACACCAGCGGCTGTTGGCCTGGGAGCAGGAGTTCCTCGGCAAGCTCGAGCTCGCCTACCGCGTCATCGACGTCGCCGCCGGTGATCTCGGCAGCAGCGCGTCGCGCAAGTTCGACTGCGAGGCGTGGTTCCCGTCCCAGGGTCGCTACCGCGAGCTGACGTCGACGTCGAACTGCACCACGTTCCAGTCACGACGCCTCAACATCCGCGCGCGCGGCACTGTGTATGACAGCGAAGGTCGCAAGCTCCCCTCGCCCGGCATCCTGCCGGTGGCGACGCTCAACGGCACGCTCTGCGCGGTGTCGCGCACCATTGCTTGTCTGTTGGACCACCACCAGCAGCCGGACGGCTCGGTCTACGTGCCGAAGGCGCTGCGGCCCTGGCTCGGTGGCCGCGAGGTGCTGACTCCGCAGTGAGCATCAAACTGGTTGCTACCGATCTCGACGGCACCCTGCTACGCGAGGACGGGACAGTCTCCGATCGGACGCGTGCCGCGCTTAGGGCCGCGCGCAATGCCGGGCTTCTCGTCGTCTTCGTCACTGGGCGGCCGCCACGCTGGCTGGACGACGCCGTGGAGCAGACCGGTCACGTCGGCATCGCAGTCGGCGCCAACGGTGCCGTGGTCTATGACGTGGAGAAGGGTGAGATCACCGAGTCGTTCCTACTCGATCCGACGCAGGTCCTCGGGATCGCGCACGATATCCGCGCGGCGTTCCCGGCAGTGACCTTCGGGGTCGAATTCGGCGACGGCTTCGCGGCGGAGCCCGGCTACGTCCACGATTGGCAGATCAATCCGCGCCTGGACCGCAACGGCAACCCGATCCCGACGCCGCGGCAGGGTGCGCTCATCGACATCGTCGACCGTCCTGTGTTGAAGTTGCTCGCAAAGGACCGCGCGGCGGACGTCGACGACTTCCTCACCTCGATCGATGACCTACTCGAAAGCCGCGCCAGCGTCACCCACTCCTCAAGCTTCGGCCTGCTGGAGATCTCGGCCCTTGGCATTACGAAGGCCACCGGTCTCGCCCACGTCGCTGACCTGCATGGCATCACCGCCGACGAGGTGGTGGCCGTCGGGGACATGCCCAACGACATCGCGATGTTGCACTGGGCCGGCTCGTCCTATGCGGTCGCGAATGCGCATCCTGCCGCGAAGACGGCAGCCAAGGACGGCGTCCTCACCACCAACGAGGACGACGCCGTGGCCCGACTCATCGAGTCCCTCCTGTAGCTGCTCGCGCGTCCCGTTCGCTCACTTTCACCCCCAAAATTGAGCGTTTCGGACGCGCGAGCAGTCAGAGGTACTGGCCCGTGCCTCCGCCGGGGCTGTCCTCACCGCGTCCGAGCTGCGGGCCGAGGATTTGGCCACCTGGGCCAACAATGACCCGCTCCCCACCGGGAAGTGCGCGGCCCCGCATCTGCTCAAGCTGAGCACGGGCAGCCATCTGCTGCGCGAAGAGGGCAGTCTGGATGCCGTGGAAGAGCCCCTCCAGCCAGCCGACGAGTTGGGCCTGGGCGATGCGCAGCTCGGCCTCCGACGGCACTCCCTCACCGAACGGAAGCGAGAGGCGCGCCAGCTCGTCGCGCAGCTCAGGCGCCAAGCCCTCGGCGAGTTCACGAATCGAGGACTCGTGTATCTCCCGCAGCCGCTGCCGGCCGGCCTCGTCCAGCGGCGCCGCCCGTACCTCTTCGAGCAGCTGTTTGATCATGGTGCCGATCCGCATCACCTTGGCGGGCTGCTCGACCATCGACGTAACGTCGTCCTCGTCCGCGGCGGCGCCACTCGAGTCAGCCGCAGACGTATCGGGCGGCACAACCTCGGCGCCAGTCGTAACGGGCTTGTCATCACTCGGGTACATGCTGTCGGTCACATCTCCATCCTTCCCCAGTACGGCAACTGATCGAAAGGGCCCCAGGCAGTGAGCGGGTTCGACGTCGCGCAGGTGCGCGGGTTCGACGTCGCCCACGTACGCGGTCTTTACCCCACGCTTGGCTCAGGAACCTCCTATCTCGAAGGATCCCTCGCTGCGCTACAACCCGAATCAGTCGTTCGGGCTGTCATCAGTTCATTGCGTTCAGCGCCGGCACAGCCAGGCTCCTGGTCGGCGCGCTCCCGACTGGCGCAACGCTCTGCCGAGCTTGCCCGCCAGGCAATCGCCGACCTCACGGGCGGCGCTCCGCAGGACGTGGCCCTCGGAGGCAACGTCGCCGACCTGATGCTCCGACTCGTCACCGTCCTCGCCGAGGACTGGCAACTCGGCGACGAGATCGTCCTCAACCGTTTCGACAGCGACCTCTACCTCAGGACGTGGCGGCGGCACGCCCGCGACAAGGGTGTGGTCGTGCGCTGGGCCGAGGTCGACCTGGAGTCGGGCGAGCTGCCCGCGTGGCAGTACGAGCGGCTCATCGGGCCTCGGACCCGGATCGTCACTGTCGCCCTCGGCAATCCGATCACCGGGACGGTGCCGGACCTGTACGCGATCGCCCAGCAGGCACATCGACGCGGTGCGCTCGTCATCGTCGATGCGAGTGCGGCGGTGAACCACCTGCCGCTCGACCTCGCCGACTTCGATGTCGACGTGCTCCTGCTCTCGGCCGCAGCTTTCGGCGGACCGTCAGCAGCTGCCTTTGTGATGCGCCCAGGGCTGCGGCAGGAACTCGACGCCATCACTGCGAATTTCGAACCGGGGTCGCTGCCGATCGAACTCCTGGACGGTGTCACCGCCGCGGTGGATCATCTCGCGGCCCTCGACCAGGCCGCTTCGGGCTCACGGCGTAACCGGCTACTCCACTCGGTCAGCACTGCCGGTGAGCACACCTCCACGCTGCAATCCGTCCTCGCAGACGGGCTGGGCGCATTGCGTGGCGTGACCGTGATCGGCACCAGCAGCGAACGACTTCCGATCACGTCCTTCACCGTCGAAGGACGGCATCCCCATCAGGTGGCCGACGCGCTCGCCGCCAGGCGCTTGTCGGTCTGGACCGGGCCGATCTACCTCACGGAGTTGGCGACATCTCTCGGTCTTGACGACGTTGGCGGAGCAGTGCACGTCGGGCTGATGCCCTACAACAACCGCGGCGATGTCGATCGCCTGCTGCAGGCGCTGGTCGAGCTCGTCGGCGGTGGTTGAGCTTGTCGAAACCTAGACCTTGAGCAGCACCTTGCCGACATGCGTGCTGCTCTCCACCAGACGGTGTGCTTCGGCGGCCTCTTGCAACCCGAAGACCCGATCGATCACTGGTCGCACCGCGCCCGATTCGATCATCGGCCAGACCGCGCTCTGTGTCTCTGCGACGATCTGAGCCTTCGACTCCGCGCTGCGGAAACGCAGTCCGGCGGCGTGCACGGTGGCCCGCTTGTTCAGCAACGTCGAGAGGTTCAGCTCGCCCTTAACGCCACCCTGCAGCCCGAGGACGATGAGACGCCCGTCCATGCGCAGTGCGTTGACGTTGCGCTGCAGATAGGACGCCCCCATGTTGTCGAGGATGACGTCGACGCCCGGAGCAGCCCGCTCGAGGAAGTCCTCGTCCTTGTAGTTGATGACGACATCGGCTCCTAGGTCGCGGCAGACGTCGAGCTTGCGCGGCGAACCCGCTGTGGCGAGGACGGCCGCTCCGCGCTGATGCGCCAACTGGATCGCCATCGTGCCGATACCGCTGGTGCCTCCGTGGACGAGGAACCGTTCGCCGTGCAGCAGCCGTCCGGCATGTGCGCCGAAGACCATCGACCAGACGGTGCAGGTGACTTCAGGCAGGGCGGCCGCGTCGATGAGTGGGACGCCCGAGGGGATGTGCATCAACTGACCGGCCGGCACGGCGACCTGCTCGGCGTAGCCGCCGCCCGCGATAAGGGCGCAGACCTGGTCGCCGACGTTCCAGCCGGTGACGCCTGCACCGAGGGTGTGGATGGTGCCCGAGCACTCCATGCCGATGATGTTCGACGCTCCGGGCGGGGGTGGATAGAACCCTTGCCGCTGCAGGAGGTCCGCGCGGTTGACGGCCGTCGCCGCGACGGCGATCACCACCTCACCGGGGGCAGGTTCCGGATCCGGTACGTCTTGGATCTGGAGAACCTCAGCTGCCCCCGGCTCGGCGGCGATCACTGCACGCACTGTTCTAACCCCTCTTCGCGCAAGCGCTCATCAGCGCTCGCTCCAATCCACGGCGCTGCCACGCCTGCGAGTGTCACTAGCCTTGGACGCTAGTCCCTCGTCCACGGGGTGATCGCCGGGATCGGGTGGCTGGCGACAGGCACCTGGTCCGGGTCCTAGACGAAGCGCAGTGCGGCCGCCGCCTGAAGCTCGGGCGCCTGTTGCAGAAGTTGCCCCTCCTACTCCCGCAGTGCCTGCGAGGGTCGAGACCCATCTCGTCGACGAGGGTCTCCCGGGCGCGGCCCAGCGCTGCAACTTGCCGCCGAGATCGACGGCCTCATCGCCCGGACTGCGCTGACGCCACCGAGCACCTGGACGACGAGCGCACCGTCCGGCGTGGCGGGCATGCTGCCCGGGGTCTGCGCGCGTCGAGATCCCCCCGGCTGTGAGCGCTCTGGAACTGACGTTGAGTGCCGGAAGCCGGCACACCGAAAGTAAGGGAAATCCTCAGTCGGCACATCGGATTCCAGGACCCGGTCGGGTCGGGCGTGCGTTCACCGGCGGCGGTTCATGGCGGTTCAGCGTGGCGGTGCGGCGGTGCTGCCACGCACGAGCAGCTCCGTCTTCGTCCGCGGTGCGCGTACCGGCTCTCCCGCGAGTTGGCGCAGTGCGAGGCGGATCGCGGCCCGTCCTTGCTCGAAGAGTTCCTGGTCGATCGTCGTGAGCGGCGGCGAGGCGGCGGCGGCGTCGGGGATGTCGTCGATACCGGCGATCGACAGCTCGCCCGGCACGTCGACTCCCGCGCCGGCGGCGGCATCCATCGCGCCGAGCGCGAGGATGTCGGTGACTGCGAAGAGCGCCGTCGGGCGCTTCTTCGTCGGGGTCGCCAGCAGCGCGCCGACCGCGGCCTTGCCGGCAGAGCGGCTGTGCTCGCTCGCCTCGCAGATGACCACGTCCTCCGCCTTCACGCCGAGCCTGGTGAGTTCGTCGATGAAACCGGACGGTCGCGAGATGAACCCGGGACGGTTGCGGATTCCGTAGATCCCGGCCCCCACGGTGAGGACGGCGAAGCGGCGATGCCCGAGTCCGTACAGGTACGGCGCCACCATCGCCGCGGTCTTTTCGTTGTCGATACCGACCATCGGCACGTGCGGCAGCTTCGGATGGCCGATCGTCACCAGCGGAACCTTGCGCTCCTGGGCCGCGGCGACGGCGGGGTCGCCCGGATCGAGGGAGCAGAGGACGAGTGCGTCGACCATCGCATGGCGGAGTAGCTCCGCGGTGCGGTTGCTCGAGTCGTCCTCGCCACCCGACTCCGGGACGAGCAGCAGCGACATCCCCGCATCGCTGAGTTCCGTCGTCATGCCGCGCAGGATCTCGACCATTCCGGGGTCGGTGAAGGCGTACGGCAGACGCTCGGTGAGGATGACGCCGATCGTGCCCGTGCGCTGCCGACGTAACGAGGCAGCGGTGGGGTCCGGGCCGGCGTAGCCGAGCGTTGCGGCTGCGGCGAGGACGCGCTCCCGCGTCGCTGCCGAGAGCTGGTCGGGGCGGTTGTAGGCGTTGGAGACCGTCATCCGCGAGACGCCTGCCACGGCGGCAACGGTGTCGAGCGTCGGACGGTCGGAGGCCATACCCCGCAGTCTTGCAGGTTCTGAGATGCGCCTTGCGTTTCTCAAGCTAGGATTTGACAAGCTCTGTATCGTTACAGAAAGAAGGAGGTTGTATCGGTACAGAAGATCCTGCCGGCACCGATACGAAAGACATGAGCATCACGCCCCACGAGATCGGCACCCTTTTCGGCTACTTCGGCGCCACTCTCGGTGTCTCAATGGTGATTCCGCAGATCCTGCGCACCCTGCGCAACCGCAAGCTCACCGGAGTCTCCGCGCTCTCCTGGTCCATGAGCGTCTTCAGCTGCACCGGATGGATGCTCTACGGAATCCTCGCCCACGAAGCGGTGCAGATACCCGGCAACGTCCTGCTCGTGAGTGGATCGATCGCCGTCGTCCTTCTTGCGCCGGCTCGGATCTCCGTGCCGCTGCGCGCTTTGCTTCTCATCCTGGGCTTGGGTTCCTATGGTCTGCTCGCCGCAGCAACCTCAGCCGACATGGTTGTCGCCATCGCCATCGCCATCGGCGTGGCCGGCGCGCTGCCGCAGATCGCGCGCTCGATCCGCCGTCCGAAGCACCAGCGTTCGGCCGTCTCACTGTCAACGTGGTGGATGAAGGTCTTCAGCCAGGCCTGCTGGCTGCTCTTCGCGGTCCTCGTCCGGGACTGGACCGTTCTTGCTTCGTCGCTGTTCGTCCAGACGTGCAACGTCACGGTACTGGCTGTCGAGTCACGTCGAGCCGTGGTCGTCCATCACGACGCTGACGCGCTGCCGCAGATCGTCGCTGCTACCGCCTAGCAGGTTACCCACAGGCTTATCCCCACTTGGGGACAGAGTTACATGGATGTAAGTCGTGCTTAGGACCCCGAAAGATGATCGGCAGAAACGCCGCGCACCTTAGGGCCGGAGTTCGAGGCAGCCGTCCTCAGCGCCACTTGACGGCCATACCAAGCCCGACGATGAGGACGCCGAAGCCGACTGCGAAGTTCCAGCCGCCGATGTCTCCCATCAGCGGGATCTTCGGGTCCGTGCCGCTGTTGGTCATGTAGTAGGTCACCAACCAGGCGAGGCCGACGAGCAGGACGACGACCATCACGATCGGGTACCACCGCGGGCTGGGAGCTAGCTGGCGCGCCGACGGCGTCGGCGTGGCGTGCGCGAGGGTGGGCGCGTCCGACTTCTTGCGGACCTTCGACTTCGGCACAGCGGACTCCTGCAAGCGGGCTCGGCGGCGAGCTGGAAATGGCGATCCGGCGTCACGGTGAACGACCGATCAGCAGTTAGCGTAGTCGGATGAGGATCTGGCGCGTGCTGCTGCCCGTCGTCTGCCTCATCGCCGGAATCGGCTTCGCCATGGGTCGCCCCACTTCTCGAGGCAATACCCGGGCGCGCCCGTACGCTCCTAGGCAGGACTGTTGAGCTAGCTGCGGGGAGCAGCCTGATGGGCAGACATGCCGCCGAGCATCAACCGGGTGCCGTCGCGGTTCGTGACGGCACCGGTCGCGACGTCCTCGGCCTTCTGCTGCGTGGTACCGGGCAGATCTTGGTCACGCTCGGTGTCGTCGTCCTGCTCTTCGCCGTCTACGAGGTCTGGGTGACGAACATCTTTGCCGAGCAGAAACAAGCGAAGGTGCATCGCGTCCTCGAGCAGCAGTGGAAGCAGGGGACGGACCTGCTGAGTCTCCCGCCCGAGCAGCTCCAGACGCACGCCGGCGACGGGATCGCGAACCTCTACATCCCCCGTCTCGGGCCCGACTACTCCTACTCGATCGTCGAGGGCTCGACCGTGCCCACTGATGCTGAGCTCACCAAGGGGCCGGCCCACTACGCCAGGACTCAGCTCCCCGGCGAGGCCGGCAACTTTGCGCTCGCCGGTCACCGCGTGGGCAAGGGTGAACCGTTTCTCAACCTCGACAAGCTCAAGCCGGGCGATCCGGTGATCGTGGAGACCGCCAGCACATGGTTCGTCTACTGCGTCCTCGGGGTACCGGACGCCACGCCCTGCGATCCCACGGTCGCGGGCGGCTCGCTCAGGGCGGCAGATCCCAACGGCGTCACTGGCCAGGAGGTGGTGCAGCCGACGAAGAGCAGCGTCGTATGGCCGGTTCCCGATGTCGAAGGGCCGACCGATCCACTCACCACGTCCTACCTGACCATGACGACCTGTACGCCGAAGTTCTCGGCGACGCAGCGCCTCATCGTCCACGCGGTCCTCGATCCCGCTTACCCCCAAGGCATCGCGAAGCAGCGGAGCAGCTCTGGCTACAGCGCTGCAACGCCGCCAGAGATCGCCAAGCTCTACACGCTCGTCGAGGGAAAGAACGCTCCGAAGAGGACGGCGGCCTGATGTACGGGTGGATCTGGCGCCACCTACCGGGGCCGCTCGTGATGCGCATCGTCGAGGTGCTGATACTGGTCGCGGCGGTATCGGCTTTGCTGCTCTTCGTAATCTTTCCTTGGGCGGCTCCACATCTGCCGATCGACAACGTGACAGTTCCGGGCGGTAACCAGTGACGACGATTCTTGTTATCGACAACTACGACAGCTTCGTTTACAACCTCGTGCAGTATCTCGGTCAGCTCGGTGCGGAAGCGGTGGTACGCCGCAACGACGAGGTCGCCGTCGACCAGCTCGAGGACTTCGGGGTTGACGGCGTCCTCATCTCCCCCGGGCCTGGCACTCCGCAGGAGGCCGGCGCCTCGATGGAGTTCGTCACCGCCTGCGCCGAGCGCGAGGTGCCGCTCTTCGGAGTCTGCCTGGGGCACCAGGCCATCGGCGCCGTCTTCGGCGCCCCGGTCGTGCGTGCCCCAGAACTGCTTCACGGCAAGGTAAGCGACGTCTTGCATGACGGCACCGGCGTGATGGCTGGGCTCCCGTCGCCGGTAACCGTCACCCGCTACCACTCCCTGGCGGTCGTAGAGGACGCTCTACCTCCGGAGCTGATCGTCACGGGACGCACCGAGGCCGGCATCGTGATGTCGATGCGACACGCCACGCTGCCGATCGACGCGGTGCAGTTCCACCCGGAGTCCGTGCTGACGCAGGGTGGTCACCGCATGGTCGCGAACTGGCTCGTCCGGTGTGGGGCGAAGCTCGACGACGACCTGGTCACGCAACTCGGCGACGAGGTCGAGGCGATGCGAGCCAACGCCTTCTCCGCCTGAGGTGACCGAGTAGCGCCGCAGGTGCCGAAGTCACTGCTGCACCAGCATCGGCAGGCTCATACCGGCGCCGGTGCGGAGGCCGGTCGCCACGCACATCAACGCAAGAAGTGCGACCAACCCCAGTGCCTGGTAGTTGGTGTTGATCCGTCGCGGCGCCGTCGGCCATCCCCCGATCACCAGTGCTGCGAGCACACCGATGATGAATCCGCCGATATGGGCGAGCTTTGAGATGCCTGCCACCGAGAACGTGAAGATGAAGTTGATGACGATGGTGCCGGCGAGCCAGCTGAAGTTGAGGCCAAGCCGCCGCACCATGACGAGGCAGGCACCGAAGAGGCCGAAGATCGCGCCCGACGCGCCGCCTACCGGGGCGAGGACGTCGCCGAAGAGATAGATCGCGACGCTCCCGCCGAGCCCCGCAAGGAGGTAGATCGACGCGAAGCGCCACCGGCCGAGCAATCGCTCGAGGGGCGGGCCGATGATCACCAGCGAGAGCATGTTGGCGACGATGTGCACCGGGCTGAGGTGCAGGAACGCCGACGTGATCATCCGGTAGTACTCGTCGTTGACATAGACGGTCGCCGGTTGCATTACCCAGTCGTAGAAGAGGTTCGACCTCGTGGGATCGGTGAGGCTGTGCGCCTGCGCACCGCAGACGAAGTAGACGATGAGGTTGAGCGCGATGAGGCCGTAGGTGACCACGGGGGTGTTACTGCCGATGGTCGCGCCCACCGACGTGCGCGGCTGACGCGTCGTCCTGCGCGCCTCTGCCGCGTCCTCCGGGCATTGGAAGCCGACGGAGGCGGGGCGCATGCACTCCGGACAGATAGGGCGATCGCAGCGGACGCACCTCACCAAGGTGGGTCGGTCCGGATGCCGGTAGCACCGCGGCTCAGCCGTTGGCGGGCCACCTGCGTACATGCTCATCGTCGAGTTCCGTTGATCAACAGACCGATCTGGCCGATGAGTGACCGATTCGGTCTGTCGATCATGGACTAGTTGACGTCGCTGATGTCGATCGAGTTGATGACGACTTCTTCGATCGGCTTGTCGCCGCGGCCGACCGGCGTGGCGGCGATCTTGTCGACGACGGCGCGGGATTCGCTATCGGCAACCTCGCCGAAGATCGTGTGCTTCCGGTTGAGGTGCGGCGTCTTCCCGACGGTGATGAAGAACTGCGAGCCGTTGGTGCCGGGGCCCGCGTTCGCCATCGCGAGCAGGTAAGGACGGTCGAAGCCAAGCTCGGGGTGGAACTCGTCACCGAACTTGTAACCCGGTCCGCCGTAGCCCTCACCCAGCGGGTCTCCGCCCTGGATCATGAAGCCGGAGATGACGCGGTGGAAGACCACGCCGTTGTAGAGCGGTCCTTCGCCCGGCTTGCCGGTGGCCGGGTCCGTCCACTCCTTGCTGCCGTCGGAGAGCCCCACGAAGTTCGCGACGGTCTTGGGGGCATGGTTGCCGAAGAGCAGGATGCGGATGTCGCCGTGGTTGGTGTGCAGCGTCGCGAACTGCGTGGCGATGTCAGTGGACACGTGTGATCCCCTTTGATCTGTCGAGCGGTCGATTCATCCTGCCCTAGCCTCAGAACTTCGACGCAACCGCCTTTGCCAGTTCCAACGCGTTCAGTGACGTTTCCGTTTGTTCGGTGTGCACGACCACCATGACCTTGCCCCTGGCGAAGGCACAAGCCCAGTCCTGGTCGCCGTCCTTGCCGAGGAACTTCGTGCGGAAGACGACGGCGTCGACGCCGGCGATGATGTCGCTGCGTCCGGAGAAATCCTTGCCTGCCTCCCCCGTGAGCACCATCGCGTTGTGAGCCGCCTTCGCGCTCGTGAAGGTGGTCGGGACGATGTCGGCGATGGCGTAGTAGATGTCGCTCCAGAAGTAGAAGCGGCATCCGACCGGGTTGCGGTTGATGAGCACGGTCGTGCGGTAGACGCGTGATCCGTCGATATCTCCGACGTTCACCGCAGGATCGTCGGTGGGCATCGAGGCGATGTAGGGGCAGGCATCCTCCTTCTCACCCGCGGCAGGCGACGCGCCGGGAGGAAGTGGAGCGACCGTCTTCGCCGGCGCCGGGACGTAGGTGGGCGAGGCGCTGCTCGTCCTGACCACTGTCTGCGTGACCGTGCTGTCAACGCTCGGAGGCGGCTCGGCGTGGCTCGTGCACGCCACGCACGCCGCGACAACTGCCGCGGTAGCGATCACGGCGAACCTCATCGCGGACGGGTGATGGCAACAGCGGCCGCGTGCTCGGCCAGGTGGTCGTCCAGTGGTTCGAGTTCGGTGAGTGCGCCCCGCCGCACGAGCGCGCGGCGCAGCAGGTCGTCGGCGAAGCGTGGGCTTTTGGCGAGGACCGGTCCGTGCAGGTACATCCCGAAGACGTTGTCGCGCATCGCGCCTTCAGTCCCGTCCTTGCCGTTGTTACCACGACCCGGCTGTGTTGTACCGATCGGTCGTGCGCCTGCTCCGAGCGTCGTCATGCCGCTGTGGTTCTCATATCCGACGAGCCGGCCGCCGAAGTCGGTGTCGACGTAGTTGTTGCCGATAAGTCGTTCACGCTCTCCCCGCGTCGTGACGTCGAGGACGCCGACACCGGGGATGACAACGCCGTCGTGTGTCAGGAACTCGTGACCGAGCAGTTGGTAGGTCCCGCAGATGGTGAGGAAGACGACACCGTCATCGGCGAGAGCGCGCAGTTCGGCGCCGCGGCTGACGAAGTCGAGGCCAATCTCGTCCTGTGCCGCGTCCTGCCCGCCTCCGCCGAGGACGATGTCCGTGTCGTGCGGGATCGCGTCACCGACGTTCACCGCAACGATGTTCGCTGTGAGGCCGCGCCACTCGAGGCGCTTGCGCAGCACGAGGACGTTGCCCGTGTCGCCGTAGATGTTCATGTCGCGCGGGTAGAGGTGTACGAGGTTCAGCGTCGTCACCGCGCACCCGCTGGGGTTGACGTTGCGGGAGTTCCCATCCCCAGCAGCACGCGGTGCAGCGCCCACATCGCGGTGTACGTGCTGAAGATGGCGACTCGCTCGCCGGTGCCGACAGAAGTGACAGCCTCGCGCACCGCTGCGTCGAGATTCGGCTCGATCGACTCGACGACGACGTCGTCGTATCGCAGCCGCACTGCCATGTCGGCGGCTCGTGTTCCTGACGTGGCGACTGCATCCGCTGCGCTTCGCAGCGCCGTGAAGTCGACGTCCCACAGCCAGGAGACGTCACGTCCGTCGGCGTAGTCGTCATTGATCGCGACGACCGCGACGGCGACGCGACCCGTGTCGAGCGTGTGCAGCGTCTGCCGGAAGCCGGCCGGGTTCTTCACCAGTTGCAGGACGACCTCGCGTCCGTCGACGTCGAAGCTCTGTCCGCGGCCGAAGGCGGGTTCGACTGCGGCGAGCCCGGCGGCGATCTCGTGCGCGGGTAACCCAAAGGTTGCCGCCGCCGCCGCCGCCGCGGCCGCATTCTGCGCGTTGTGGGGTCCCTCCGCGCGCAGTGCAACTTCGTGCACGTCAGCACCGATGCGGAGTCGGGCGCGCGGGTGGTCGCTCGTCGGGATCGCGAGGAGTTCGACCTCGGCCGACTGGGTCGAGAGGCGAATCGGCCCGCCGTAGAGCTCTTCGTCGTTCGGGAACTCGGGCCGCAGTTCCGCGCTGACGCCGTACCAGGTCGCACGCGCGCCGGAGAGTGACGCCAGCGCCGAGATCCGTTCGTCGTCTCGGTTGAGGACGAGGTGCCCTCTGGTCGCCGCCGCCACTTCGCCGAGGAGTTGGGCTGTGGTGTCGATCTCGCCGAAGCGGTCGAGTTGATCTCGCATGACGTTGAGCAGAACCGCCCGACGAGGAGACACCAGCTTCACGAAACGCACTGCCCACGCCTCGTCGAGCTCGAAGACTGCGAGGTCGTACGGGAACGATCCGCTCCAGGTCGCGGCGGAGACGGTCGCGGTGATGGCTCCCCGAACGAAGTTGCTTCCCGTGTCGTTGGTGAGGACGCGATAGCGCTGACCGAGGATCGTCGCGATCATCTTCGTGGTTGTTGTCTTGCCGTTGGTGCCGGTGACGACGACGACGCCCTCGGCGAGTTTCGTCATGGCGCGGCTGAGGAAGTGAGGGAAGAGCTTCTCGACCACCAGCCCCGGCAGCGCGTTGCCGCGACGACCCACCAGACGCAATGCGACAAGGACTGATTTGCCGACCCAGATCGCGAGCAGGTTCATGGTGCCCTCAGGCTACTTGCGTCGCGGCGGCCGAGTGGCGAAGCGTGTCAAGACCAGCGATGCCGGTCTCGGAAACTGAATCGGCCCGTGACCAGAGCGGGGGTTTCCTGGTCACGGGCCGAGATGTTCAATTGTGAGGTTGTCTGCGATTCGGCGGGGGATCGTTTCGCTGACAAGGAAAGACTCTCATCACAGAGGCTTTACTTCCACCGGAGAACGGACTGTCTTCAGTAGTGCCTACGCACTAAGCCGCATGTCCAACTCATGAACGAGTGCTCGCTGCCTGCCTGGCAGGCTGTGAGCCCGGGCTGCCACCGAACGGCTACGGCAGGTAGTACATCGGGTTCGGCAGCTTCACCTGGTGTCCGGCATGCCCGCCATCGAGGTCACTGAACTGGTCGCCGAAATCGGCAACCACCCGGTAACCCTGCGACTCGATGTATGCCCGTGTACCTGGCTTGTACTCGATCGTCGTGCACGTCGTGACTGCGACACAGCTCAGATAAGTCGACGGCGCTGACTGCTTGAGGTAGAGGTGCGCGGCATCGGTGGGCACCGTGTACCCGGCAGCGCTGAGGTTGGCTGCGGTCGCGTCCCGCTGGGCCTCAGGACGACCGGTAAGGAAGAAGACCGTGTAACCGTGCGTGCTCGCCCAATTGACCAGTGCCGGCATACCGAAGACCGCCGGGAACGCACCGGCGTTAACGAACTGGGCGTTGGTCGTCGGGTTGTACGCGAATGACGAGAAGACCTCGTAGTCGTACGTGTTGAGCGTGGTGTCGTCGACATCGAAGACGAGCGCCGGCTTCGCGGCGGAGTGCGAACCGGCGTGCTTGATCGCGTTCTTCAGATACAGCTTGGCTTGGCGCTCAAGACCCTCGATCTCTTTCGCGTAGTTGCTGGTCGGCGACGGCAGGGTGACGGTTCCCACGCCGAGTTCAGTCGCTGCGACACTGCCGTAGTAGGCCTTGACCTGGCTTTCGACGGTGGTGACGTTCGGGATCGCATCGCCGTGAACTGGCGCCGGGGCGGACGGCGCCGGAGTCGGATTGCTGACGTGCGTGGGCTTGTGGCCGGAATCGTGTGCCGAGGCGACGTTCACCCCGCCGAAAATCAGGCCGGATGCAGCGATCAGCGTCCCGGCGACAAGTGGGACGCGCCAGCGGTGGTTCTTGAGCTCTTGGCTGGTTGCGGTCACGATGGGCCTTTCGCACGAGGATTGCCCCTTCTGTGGCAACCGACTAGGTCCAACGTGCCCGTTCCAGGCCAAATGATCACAAAAGAGGCAGATCGCGTTCTCTGCACACGACTAGATTCACTAGGCATGGCGATCCACATCACTGGCGAGGTTGCGGCGGACGAGGTG
>DASXYU010000074.1:0-3986 GCA_036502295.1 Jatrophihabitans sp.
ACCCAGATCGCCCCGGCCGTCCTGCTGGTGAAGTAGGCCACCTCGCCGGCCCTGGCATACTCGCGCACGTAGAGCGTGCTCTCGTGCGCGCCGCCGCCGGGTCCACTGCCTATCGGCGTCATCACGAGGACCGCGTCGGCGATGGTCTCGCCGGTGAGCCACGTGAACGAGCTCGCCGCGCGGAAGGCGTAGTCGGTGTCGTTCGAGCGCACCTTGTAGTTGCCCGAGGGCACCACGATCGGGCGGCCGGGAAAGCGCTCCGAGAGGACGGAGCGGCGCTTCGCCGCGTAGGCGGCGCCATCCGGCCTGGCCGGGTGCGGCATCTTCGGCGCCGGCTCCCAGTCCTCCGCGAAGGCCTCACGCAGATGCTGGGCCAGCGGGATGTCGTAGGACGTCTGTTCCTGCTGAGATTCCTGATTGGATTCCTCACCGCTCATATCCCAAGTCTAAGGCGGTTTCGGACATAGCCTGGGGGCGAGTGAGCATCGCAGCGCCGGAGGCGCGAGGAGCGGAGCGAGCGGTCGATGAGCGCTTGCGCGAAGAGAAGTGAGTGATTGTGGAACCTCTTGCCGACCAGTACGCGCATCCGGCCGATGTCGCACAGGATGTCCTGGATCAGCACCAGGCGCAGAAGACCGCGCCGCTGCCGAAAAAACTGCATCGAGGACGCCCCGGGTTCGTCGTCCTCACCGTCCTGCTCGTCGAAATCGTTCTTGTCGCGGCCGTCGGCAACCAGGCCGTGAGCAAGCACCTGCAGGACTACCTCAGCGGCCACCCCGGCCTCGCCGACTACACCCGCGGTGCTGTGCAGGCCGCGCTCACCTTCCACTGGCGCTTCACGCCGCAGCACGGTGAGGTCAACCACCTCTGGGCCGCGCAACTCGCCGCGATCGCGACCCTGCTCGTCCTCACCGGCCTGCTGAGCTGGGTGGTGAGCCGCGGATCGGTGACCTTCTCGCGCATCTGGGTGTCGGTCGCCGCAGTGGTCGCTGTGCTGACCCCGGTCGCGGTGATGGTCGGCAATGTCATCGTCGTGCCCAACGCACCCGGACCGGGCCTGTCACGTGTCGGTCAGGCGATCTATGGCTACCCCAGCTTCGGCCCGGTGATCGTGGCGGGCATCGTCCTCGGCGCACTTGCGGGCCTCTTCGCGGCGCTGTTCGCGATCATCACCCGCCGTGCGGTCTCGCTCGCCGCGGTGACTTCCGGCGCTCCGAGTGACGCCCCGTTGAACGCCTACGGTGTGCCGACGCCGGGATATGAGCCTCCGCCGTGGCCGGCGCAGGCGGAGTCGGCCCCTACCGCCTACATCCCCGCCTACGAGGAACTGCCCGCCAACCGCGGACCGCTGGACCATCTTCCCCAGCCCGCGGCGTTGCCCGCCGCTGAGGTCCCCGTGCCGCCTCCGTCCGAGGAGCAGCCCAGCGTGACGACGGCGGAGTCGGCGGCGATCGATGCCCCGACGCAGTCGATGCACATCGAGATGACACAGCCGGAGATCGTCATGGCCGAGGACGGCGTGGTCGACGATCCCGAACGGACCCAACCGCCGACGCCGGTCGACGTGCTCGAAGACACCCAGCCGCCAGGACCCCCGCAATCGCAGCGTCACGACTCCGAACCGATACCGATCGAGGACGATCCGGACGTGGAAACTGAAGAACTTCCGGGGCGCCACGACGGCGACTAGGTCAAGTCCCGCAAGGGACGGCCGATTGGGTCGGGAGTACCCATGATCCCGAATACCGAGAGGTTTCTCCCGACATGACCACCCTGTCGTTCACCCCGCCGGCGGCGGCGCTGCCGTCCGTCGAGCGTCCTTCGGCGAAGTTCCTCACCAGCATCGGCGGCTTCTTCGCCAATCGCGGAGTCCGGACCAAGATCCTCGCCGCCGTCGGCCTGCTGGCCGTTGTCACTGTTGTCGGCGGGCTGTTCGCAGTCTCCGGAGTGAATCACGGGAACAAGCAGATCAGGGCACTCGCCGTCACTGAGGCGACCATCGCCACGCCACTGAACGCGATCAGCGTCAACACCAGGGAATCGATCTCGGACCTGGGCTTCCTTGCGGCGTTGCCCGGCCCCGGAGCGGCCTCGCTCATAACGATGATGAAGGCCACTGACGCCAGCATCAACAAGAGCATCACGCAGCTGAGCCCCACCTTGTCGGCCTACCCGTGGTGGACCACCTACACGAAGGCGTGGAAGCAGTACGTCGCGCTTCGCGACGGCACGATCATCGGTCTCGCGCAGTCGGGTGACTCAGCCAAGCTCGCTGCCGTGATGGGTGACCAGGCACTGCCGCTCATCAACACCATGGAGAAGGCGATGGACCAGGCCAGTGCGACTGGCGACGCGTACTTCAAGTCCACCGCCGACGCCTCGGTCAAGAGCGGCAATGACAAGGTGGCCCAGCTCTGGATCGTGCTGGGCATCGGTCTAGCCCTCGCGCTCGCGTTCAGCTTGCTGATCGCTCGCGCCATTCGTCGCCCACTGCTGAAGGTCAAGCACTCGCTGGACTCCCTCGCCGAGCGTGATCTCACTGTGAACGCCGGTGTCACCAGCAGGGACGAGGTCGGCCAGATGGCCGCGTCGCTCGAGGCCGCGCAGGCGAACCTGCGTGAGATCATGGCGAACGTCGTCGCCTCTGCCGACTCGGTTGCGGCGTCGGCCGAGGAGCTCTCCGCATCGTCGGTGCAGATCGCCGGTGCGGCTGAGGAGACGAGTGCTCAGGCGAGCACGGTCGCCTCGGCTTCCGAGCAGGTCTCCTACAACATCCAGTCGGTTGCCTCCGGCTCGGAGGAGATGGACGCCTCGATCCGGGAGATTGCGCAGAATGCCAACGAGGCCGCGAGAGTGGCTGCCGGTGCAGTGAGTGCCGCGCAGGTGACCAACGAGACCGTGTCGAAGCTGGGTGTCTCCAGCGAGGAGATCGGCAACGTGGTGAAGGTGATCACCTCGATCGCGGAGCAGACGAACCTGCTCGCGTTGAACGCCACGATTGAGGCGGCGCGTGCCGGCGAGATGGGCAAGGGCTTCGCGGTGGTCGCCAACGAGGTCAAGGACCTGGCACAGGAGACGACGAAGGCCACCGAGGAGATCGTGACGAAGGTCGAGGCGATCCAGAAGGACACCAACGACGCCGTCCTCGCGATCGGTGAGATCGCCCAGGTCATCGGCGCGATCAACGACTTCAACCTCACCATCGCCTCCGCGGTGGAGGAGCAGACCGCCACCACCAACGAGATGACGCGCAATGTCGCCGAGGCCGCCAGCGGTTCGGGCGAGATCGCCAACAACATCTCCGGTGTGGCCGCGGCCGCGAGCCAGACCACCCAGGCCGTGGCGCAGACCCGCACGGCGAGCGAGGAACTGGCCCGTCAGGCTGCGGACCTGCGCTCGCAGGTCGCTAGCTTCGTCTACTGATCAACGACGGATCCGCCGGCACGTGGCAGATAGCCCTGTGCCGGCGCATCCATCGTTGGTGGCGCCCGACGCCCTTGACGCAGGAAGCGCGAGCGGCGTCGCCCTCTTCAACACCACTGAAGGTCAAGACCTCGCTGGACGCGATGTCGCAGCGCGACTTCACTGTCACCGCCGGAGTGACGAGCCGGGATGAGGTCGGCCAGATGGCCGCCGTACTCGATCTCACACAGATCAATCTGTGTGACGTGCTCAGCACCGTCGTCACGACGGCCGACTCGGTCGCCGCCGCAGCCGAGGAGCTTTCGGCCTCAGCCGTGCAGATCTCCGCCGCCGCTGAGGAGACCAGCGCGCAAGCCAACGAAGCGGCACGGGTCGCCTCGAGCGCCGTCGCCGCGGCGGACGCCACGAACACCACGATCTCGAAGTTGGGTGTCTCCAGCGAGGAGATCGGCAACGTGGTGAAGGTGATCACCTCGATCGCGGAGCAGACGAACCTGCTCGCGTTGAACGCCACGATTGAGGCGGCGCGTGCCGGCGAGATGGGCAAGGGCTTCGCGGTGGTC
>DASXYU010000075.1:0-12163 GCA_036502295.1 Jatrophihabitans sp.
TGGTTCGGGAGGTTCTTGTCGCGGGCGTGGATCGAACCGAGGAGCGGGTAGCCGTTGAAGGCGGTGTTGGCGGCGAGGACGAGGATCAACGCCGTCGTGATCTGAACGAAGAAGAAGCCGAACGTGTGCGGACCGCCGAAGACTGCGCTGGCGACCTGGGCGATGACGGTGCGCTGCGGTGTCGTGTCGCAGACGTTCTTCGCGATGCCCTCGAGCAGACAGCTGCTTCCGGTCGGATCGGTGATGTGCACCTTGGTGAGCAGCGCCAACGCGGTGATGCCGACGAACATCGACACCGCGAGACCGCCCATGAGGGCGAGCGTGATCTGCGCGTTCTTCGCCTTCGGCTCACGAAAGGCGGGCACGCCGTTGGCGATCGCCTCGACGCCGGTCAGCGCGGTGCAGCCCGAAGAGAACGCGCGCAGTGTGAAGAAGATGAGGGCGAAGAACTGCAGGTGGCTGTAACCGGGATGCGCGTCGATCGTGTAGCCGGCGCTCTCCGCCAGCGGACGGTGCCCGACCGCGACCCGCACCAGTCCTGTGATGATCATGATGATGACGCCGCCGGCGAAGAGGTACGTCGGCGCCGCGAACGCGTTGCCCGCCTCTTTGAGACCGCGCAGGTTCATCGCCGCAAGGACGATCACGAAGAAGATCGCCATCTCCACGCGGAGGTGGTGCCACGACGGCGCCGCTGAAATGATGTTGTCGACGCCGGAGGAGACGGAGACGGCGACGGTCATCACGTAGTCGACTAGCAGCGCGCTCGCGACGATCACGCCAGCGGGTTTGCCGATGTTCTTCGTCGCGACCTCGTAGTCGCCGCCACCGGTCGGGTACGCGCGTACGAGCTGGCGGTAGGAGGCGACCACGACTGCCATCAGCAGGACGACCGCTGCTGCCACCCACGGCGCAAGGAAGAGGTACGCGGTTCCCGCCACGGTGAGGACGAGCATGATCTCCTGCGTCGCGTAGGCGACGGAGGACATCGCGTCGCTGGCGAAGATCGGAAGCGCGAGTCGCTTGGGGAGCAGCGAATGGCCGGCCCGCTCGGTACTGACCGGGCTACCGATGATGAGCCGCTTGAGAACCCGGGGAAATGCCGCCACGAGGCGTCAGGATACGGCCCGTCTAACCGTGTGGTGTGATGGGCGCGTGCACATCGTCATCATGGGCTGCGGCCGCGTGGGATCAGCACTGGCGCTGAACCTCGTCAAGCTCGGTCACAGCCTCGCCGTCGTCGATCAGGATCCCCAAGCGTTCAAACGCCTGGGTGAGCACTTCACCGGCCGCACCGTGAAGGGCATGGGCTTCGACCGCGAGACGCTGCTGGAGTCGGGCATCGAGACGGCTGATGCCTTCGCCGCAGTCAGCAGCGGAGACAACTCCAACATCATCGCCGCGCGTGTCGCGCGTGAGACCTTCGGCGTCGCGCGGGTCGTCGCCCGCATCTATGACCCGAAGCGCGCCGAGGTCTACGAGCGCCTCGGCATCCCGACCATCGCGACGGTGCCATGGACTGCGGACCGTCTGCTGCGCAGCGTCCTCGGAGAAGCCACTTCTGAGACCTGGCGCGAGCCCTCCGGCGTGGTGGCGATGATCGCCGTGCAGCCGCACGAGGGCTGGATCGGCAAGCCCGTCGTCGAGTTCGAGACCGCCACCGGAACCCGTACCGGCTACCTCACGCGCTTCGGCGTCGGGATGCTGCCGGTGGCAGGCACCCTGCTGCAGACCGGCGACGTGCTGCACGTCCTCACCACCGACGAGCACGCTCCCCTGCTGCATGAGATCGCCTCGAAGGCTCCGGTGAGCCACTGATGCGCGTCGCTATTGCCGGCGCCGGATCGGTCGGCCGTTCCATCACGCGTGAACTGCTCAGCAAGGGCCACGACGTGATGCTCATCGACAAGGACGCCCGCAAGGTCGACCCCGAGCGCATCCCGGACGCGCGCTGGCTGCTTGCGGACGCATGCGAGGTCGCGAACCTCGAAGAGGCGGGCCTGCAGGAGTACGACGTCGTCATCGGCGCGACCGGAGACGACAAGGTGAACCTCGTGGTCTCGCTGCTCGCGAAGACGGAGTTCTCCGTGCCGCGCGTCGTGGCACGCATCAACCACCCTGCCAATGAGTGGCTCTTCACCGACGCGTGGGGGGTCGACGTCGCAGTCTCGACGCCCCGCGTCCTCGCGGCTCTCGTCGAAGAAGCGGTGGAGGTCGGCGACGTGGTGCGGTTGTTCGGCATCCGCGAGGGTCAGGCGAACCTGCTCGAGGTGACGCTGCCCGCCACCGCGCCGTGTTCAGGACGGCCGGTACGCGACCTCGACCTACCCAAGGACGCGACACTCGTCGCGATCGTCCGCGGCAACCGCGTCATCACGCCCAGCCCGGAGGAGCCGCTGGAAGGCGGCGACGAACTGCTCTTCGTCGCGCTTCCCGATGCTGAAGAAGCGATCCGCAGCAGCGTCCTCGGATAACCGCCGCCGATCAGGAGCTGGCGAAGACCCGCCGGGCCTGCCGCACCAGCCAGTACCCGATGCCGACCGCGGCGATGTACAGCGGAAAGCCCATCACGATGCGCGCCACCGCGAGCCAGCCCGTGGCATCGCGGTGGTACAGCACAGCCTGCACTCCGCCACGGAGCACGAAGAGGACGAATCCGGTGAGCGTCGCGAGGGTGTAGGCGCGCAGCAGGACCGGGAACCGGTACCAGGGCCGATCCTCGGTCACCTCGCGGTCGGCCGCGTCCTCCTCGTCGTCCTCTTCCTGCACACGCTGCGCGGCGCCACGGGTGCCGGGCGTGGGGTCGAGGAACTCCCACAGCAGGCCGATGAGCGGACGGCGCACAAGCACGGAGACGCCGAAGGGCACCGCGTAGACGAAGCTCATGATGATGCCGAGCAGGAAGTAGCCGCGTGCTTCACCCGTCCTGCCTGCGATCACCGCCGCGACGACGACGCCGAACAGTCCGCTGATCGCCTGCTGTGTCGACTGCTTACGTGCCAGTCGATAGACCATGAGGACGAGGGCCGAGCCGACGGCGGCGAAGAGTGCCGGGCGGAGCGAGGTCACGGCGTTCACCGCGATGAAGACAACAGTGGGGATGGCGGCGATGACCGTGCCGGACCAACCGCCGATGCTGCCCAGCATCTGCCGCCGGTAAAGCTCCCGCAGGTCGGGACCAGCTTGCTTCGACTTCCCCGGGTCCGGCCCGGCGCTCATGCGCGTGCTCCCTTCGGTCCACTCGCACACGAGACTTCCTGCCGACGATTCGCTTCGCGAGCGAAGCTCATGAAGTACTCGTGGCCTGCAGCTCGTACCAGGGGTTGTAGATCGCGGGGGCGCCTTCGTGATCGCCGACGCGGCCGCGGGCGATGAGGCGACGGCCCGGTTCGATGCCTGCGATACGGCGGCGACCCAGCCACACCAATTTAATTGACGAGGTTCCGTCGAAGAGTTCGGCCTCGAGCGTCGGGACGTTCTCACGCGGCGTGTAGACGACCGACCTGATGCGACCACCGACGGTGACGGCCTCGCCTCGGCAGATCTTGTCCATCATCGTGCACGTTCGCAGCTGCTCGACCTCGGACTGGAGTTCAGCGGCATCGAGGTGCTGCGTACTGGCCGTGAGACGGCTCAGCAGGGACGGACGGTGGCCCATGAGATCCAGACTACGCGAGTGAGCGAGGCGCAGAGCATCGGCTCTCCGGTCGAGCGATCGAGCGTTGACGCCGCCGTAGGCGGCAGATCGGTCGCGCAGTCACAGACGCACGTCACTGGGCGTCCTCGGGCAGGTTCAAGTCCTTCGGCAATCGCAACGGGACGGCGTCACGGACCGGCAGCGGCTCGGTACCCCGGGCCACGATGATGCCGCGAAAGGTCTCCTCGAATGCCCTGCCCGAGGCGGCGTCCGCCGCGGCCGGACCGATGATCATCGCGCGGAGGAACCAGCGTGGCCCGTTGACGCCGACCAGGCGCATCGGAACCATGCCACCGTCCTGGCCCGGAAGGCGACCTGTCAGCTCGGTGCCGAAGACGCCGTCGGTGCGCTCGGTCGGCTGGCCCTTCTGGGACGCCATCGACTCGGCGATCTCGGCACGGACCTCGTCCCAGATTCCTTCGTTGCGCGGCGCGGCGTAGAGGCCGATCTGCATCTGCCCGCTCGCGGCGACCACAGTCACTCCGATGATCTCGCGCTGCTCGTTGAGTTCGAGGCGCACGTCCTGCCCGTCGGCCACCGGGACTCGCAGGGCGCCGAGATCGATGCGCGCAACCGCGTCCTCAGGGGCGTCCTTCTCGTCGAACGGACCGACGGTGGCCGGGTCGTCGTGCTTCCGGCGCTGGTCCCACGGCGGCGTGGCGTCGAGCTTCGCCAGCTCGCGCCGTTCGCGATCGCGTCGCGCCACTAGTTCTTCTCCTCGAGCAGGCCCGGTGAGTCGCCCAAAGCTCCGGCGACGACATCTGGTGAGTCGCCCAAAGCTACCGCCCCGCCGGTGGAGCCATGTCCACCCGCTCCGCGAACGGACTCGGGCAGCGCACTCACCTCGACGAACTCGGCGCGCTCCACACGCTGGAAGACCAGCTGGGCGATACGTTCGCCGCGGTTCAGCCGCAGCGGTGAAACTGTGTCGTGGTTGATCAGGATGACCTTGATCTCGCCGCGATACCCGGCGTCGATGGTGCCGGGGGCATTCACGAGGCCGAGTCCGGCCCGCGCGGCGAGGCCGGAGCGAGGATGGACGAAGGCGGCGTACCCCTGCGGCAACGCGATGGCGATACCCGTGGGCAGGACCATCCGCTCTCCGGGTTCGAGGACGACGTCCTCAGCGGCGACCAGATCGGCGCCGGCGTCACCGGGCAGTGCATAGACCGGCAGTGGGAGGTCGGAATGCAGGCGCTGCACCAGCACCTGCAGCAACTCCTGGGACGGCCCCTGCGTCGGCTTGATCACGGGGACGAACGTTACCCTCGGAGCCGTGACACCAACGGACGAGACGCCCCAGAATCGGAGCATGGCCGCGAGCGCAGACGTGCTCTACCGGGAACGGCTACGTACGCCGCTGTGGTGGTACGCCGTCGGGTTGATCGTGTCCTCGCTCATCGCTGCCGAGTTCCACGTGGCGGGCTATCACCTCACGGACTGGATCCCGTTCGGGACGCTGCTGCCGTTCTCCGTGCTGGTCGTCTGGTGGTTGGGGCGGTCGAAGCTGGAGGTCTCCGGCGGAGAGGTGCGGGTGCGCGGTGCGCACATACCGGTGCGCTTCGTCAGCGGTGTGGTCGCGCTCGACGCGAGGACGCTGCGGCGTGTGGTCGGCCGCGAGGGCGACCCGTCCGCGTTCGTCTCGATTCGCCCGTGGGTCGGACCCGGCGTTCAGCTCTGGATCGACGACTCAGAGGACCCCACGCCCTATTGGGTGCTCAGCACGCGCAAGCCTGACCAGCTGGTCGCAGTACTGCGCTCAGTGATCTGACCTACGTGTGACCTGAACTACCCGCCACTGCGTCTGCCGATGCGCTTGCAGCTACGCGCAGTCGCGGCAGATGTACTTGCCGTTCTTCTCACGCGCCAGCCTGCTGCGGTGGTGCACCAGGAAGCAGCTTGAGCACGTGAACTCGTCGTCCTGCTTCGGGAGCACACGCACGGTCAGTTCCTCGCCAGACATGCTGGAGAGGTCAGCCCCCGGAAGTTCCAGGGACTCATTCAGTTCGGTTTCGTCGACGTCGATCGAACCCGACTGTGCCTCAGCGCGCCGCGCCTTGAGCTCCTCGAGTGAGTCCTCGTTCAGCTCATCGACTTCGCCACGACGTGGGGCGTCGTAATCGGTTGCCATCGGCCCTTCAACTCCTTGTCGGGAATTTGCCCGCGGTACGGTACCGCGCCGCGGTTACAGGCAAACGACGGGGAGGGCACTTCCATTCCCGATAGGCTGGCCCGGATGTCCAGCCCCTCTGTTACCCCGGATCCGTCCCCGGCTAACTCGCCGAACCGGCGAGCGCTGCCCGCACTCATCTGCCTGCTCGTCCTCTGCCTGCTCACGGCTCTTGTCTGGTGGCGGGTAATCACCCGCGATGACGGCAACGCTCAGACGGCCACGGACTGTTCCACCGCCCCGGCGAAGCCCACCACTCTGCCGCTGCCCGCCTACGTCACGGTGGCGGTTTACAACTCCACTCCGCGCCAGGGTCTGGCGAGCAAGGCCGCCAAGGCGTTGAAGACCGACGGCTTCAAAGTGCCGGACCAGGCGACCAACGACCCGCACAACAAGCTCATCGCCGGTGTCGCGGAGATCCGCTATGGCCCGACCGGTGCCGACGCGGCGGCCACCCTTGCCTACTACGTCCCGGGCGCCACGATGGTGAGCACCGACTCGACCGACAGCACCGTGGCGGTCTCCCTCGGCGCGAAGTTCGCCAAGCTCGCGACCACTGCTGAGGTTCAGACCGCGGTCAAGGCCGCCGGCGTTACGCTCGTAGAGCCGAAGCCGACAACCGGCACCCCGCTCGACACCTGCACCCCGTCCGCGACGGTCACCGCGACGGTCACCGCCACGGCGACCGGATCCCCGAGCGGGTCATCCTCCGGCTCGTAGACGGCGACAGCTCAGAGGATCTCGTCCGCCTTCAACCCGGCGAGGACGGTCTCCAGCTCAGGCATGAGTACCGCGCCCGCCACGATCGTCAGTCGGGTGGACGGCACCCGCCCGTGCAGCCCTGAGGCGCGGCAGCCGGCCTCGGTGGCGATGAGGACGCCCGCCGCGTAGTCCCACGGGTTGAGGCCGACCTCGAAGTAGGCGTCGAGCCGCCCGGCCGCGACCGCGCAAAGGTCGAGCGCGGCCGCACCCATGCGGCGGATGTCAGCGATCTGCGGCAACAGGTCGGCAACGATCTTGGCCTGGCGCCCACGCCGGCCCGGGTCGTAGCCGAAGCCGGTGCCGATCACCGCCTTGGCGAGCGGCACGCTCCGTGGTCCTCGCAGGGGCAGGCCGTCGAGGAAGGCTCCCCCGCCGCGCGCCGCGCGATACAGCTCGCCGGTGACCGGGTTGCAGACCGCGCCGGCGACGACCACGCCGTCAACCTCGGCCGCCACCGAGACGGCGAACTGCGGAATTCCGAGAACGAAGTTCACCGTCCCGTCGATCGGGTCGATGACCCACCGCACTCCGCTCCGGCCGGGTCGCTCGCCGCCCTCCTCGCCGAGGATCGCGTCCTCCGGGCGGGCCTGCAGGATGTGCTCGACGAGCCACGCCTCCGATGCCTTGTCCGACTCTGTGACGAGGTCCGTCTCGTTGCTCTTCGTCGAGACGATCTGTTCGACGGCGCCGCGGGTGGCGACGAGCTTCGCGGCACCTGAGGCCAGAACGGCTGCGAGATCACTCAGTTCCTGGACGTCGGTCGAAGCCTGCATGGCTTCACAGTAAGGCCATCACAGTAGGGTCAACGCGTGGCTCAGACCCCGTCACTCGCGTTCGGTATCGACATCGGCGGCTCCGCTCTCAAGGCCGCCGTCGTTGACGTGCGTACCGGCACGCTGGTCTCCGAGCGGCAGCGCATCGAAACCCCTGTGCCCTCCACGCCGGAGGCCGTGGCGAAGGTGGTGCACGACCTCGTCGCCACCGCCGGGTTCAGCGGTCCGATCGGCGCCACGTTCCCGGCGATCATCCAGCACGGTGTCGCGCGTTCCGCGGCGAACGTCGACAAGAGCTGGATCGGCACGGATGTCGACGCGGTCTTCACCGCGGCGTGCGACGGCAGCGACGTCGTCGTCCTCAACGATGCCGACGCGGCGGGTATCGCCGAGGCGCGCTTCGGCGCCGCGCAGGGGGTCAACGGTGTCGTCATCCTGCTCACCTACGGCACCGGGATCGGCAGTGCGGTGCTGCTCGACGGCACGCTTGTCCCCAACACCGAGCTCGGCCATCTGGAACTCGACAGTGAGGACGCCGAGAAGCGGGCAGCCGCCTCGGTGAAGGACAACGAGCACCTTTCCTACCCGAACTGGGCAGCGCGGGTGAATCGCTACATGTCGCACGTGGAAGCGCTCTTCACGCCGGACCTCTTCGTCGTCGGAGGAGGTGTCAGCAAGGACTCCGACAAGTGGGTTCCGCTGCTCACGCTGCGCACGCCGGTGAAGCCCGCGCAGCTGCTCAACGACGCCGGAATCGTCGGTGCCGCCATCGCCGCGAGCGAGCGGCACGGCGAGTAACAACCGACGAGTAATACCCGGCTCGGCACGCCAAGACTCTCCCGGACGAGATTCGTCGGGCACCACGGCAACCTGCGCAGTACAATGGCTGGGTCGGGCACTGCGCACGTACTGGCTTCGAGCTGAGGCACACCACAGACGGCCAACCCGAGTCACTCTCGCGATAGGCGCTATCCGAGTTCCCGCCTGATCCCTCGCGCGGGTTCGTGTCGTGAAAGGTCTCCTGTGGTTTCCAGCAAGTCCGCCGCTATCAAGTCCGCCGCTCCCAAGGCAGCAGCTGTCCCGTCAGGCGCTACGCCGCCTGCCACGAAGGCAGCACCCGCCAAGGCCACGAAGGCCGCCGCGAAGAAGGCATCTCCCGCGAAAGCCGCTGAGAAGGCGAGCCCGACGAAGGCGAAGGCCGGCGCCACCGACGAGGACGCCGAGATCGACCCCGCCGAGCTTGAGGCTGACGTCGCCGAGCTGGAAACCCCCGCTGCCGAGGCAGCCGAAGGCGAGACCGCCGAAGGCGCCGAGAAGGAGGACGAGGAGTCCAGCGAGTTCACCTGGGACGACGAAGAGGAGTCCGAGGCGCTGCGCCAGGCGCGCAAGGACGCGGAGATGACCGCGTCCGCCGACTCGGTGCGTGCCTACCTCAAGCAGATCGGCAAGGTGGCGCTGCTCAACGCCGAAGAGGAGGTCGACCTCGCGAAGCGGATCGAGGCCGGGCTGTACGCGGCAGAGCGACTGCGCGTCTCCGAGGAGAAGAACGAGAAGCTGGCAATGCAGATCAGGCGCGATCTGCGCTGGATCGTGCGCGACGGCGAGCGCGCCAAGAACCACCTCCTCGAGGCGAACCTCCGTCTCGTCGTGTCGCTCGCGAAGCGCTACACGGGACGCGGCATGGCGTTCCTCGACCTGATCCAAGAGGGCAACCTCGGCCTCATCCGCGCGGTCGAGAAGTTCGACTACACCAAGGGCTACAAGTTCTCGACTTATGCCACCTGGTGGATCCGGCAGGCGATCACGCGTGCGATGGCCGACCAGGCGCGCACTATCCGCATCCCGGTGCACATGGTCGAAGTCATCAACAAACTCGGCCGCATCCAGCGCGAACTGCTGCAGGATCTGGGCCGCGAGCCCACGCCCGAGGAGCTCGCCAAGGAAATGGACATCACCCCGGACAAGGTGCTGGAGATCCAGCAGTACGCCCGGGAGCCGATCAGCCTCGACCAGACCATCGGCGATGAGGGCGACAGCCACCTCGGCGACTTCATCGAAGACTCCGAAGCTGTCGTCGCCGTCGACGCCGTGAGCTTCACGCTGCTGCAGGACCAGTTGCAGTCCGTGCTGCAGACGCTGTCGGAGCGCGAGGCCGGTGTGGTGAAGCTACGCTTCGGCCTCACCGACGGCCAGCCGCGCACCCTCGATGAGATCGGCCAGGTCTACGGCGTCACGCGCGAGCGGATCCGGCAGATCGAGTCGAAGACGATGTCGAAGCTGCGTCACCCGTCGCGCTCGCAGGTCCTGCGCGACTACCTCGACTGACCTGGACAACTTTTGGTCCTGAGTCAGGCGATACCCGGACTCGCGACCAAAAGTCAGAGTGTCAGTCGGCGGTGAGGGCGGCGACGCCGCTCGCGCCAAGTCGCAGCAGCCTCTCCACCACTGCCACGGCCTCCTCGGCCGCGGTCGCCGGGCTGAGGCCGTACTGCTGGATGTTCGAGATCAGATTGCGCTCGGCGTCCGTGTCGGCGGCGGTCGGGCGGTAGCCGAAGTAGGCGGACATGCTGGCGTGGCTGTCCAGACCCGGCCGCTCGCCGATCAGCAAGAGCACCACCTCCGGGCTGAGCAGTTCTCCGACAACGTTCATCAGCGCGACGCGGGCGTGGCGCACGACGATGGGACGTCCCAGGCTCCATCCGCGGGTAGCTGCGAGTTCGGCGAACCGAGCGACAAAGGCCGGCGCATGACTGCCGACCGCCCGTGCCGAGAGGCCGTCGCCGATCATCAGCTGCACCGTGCTTCCCAGCGTCCCTCGCGTGAGGACGGTGTCGATCGCCTCCGGGTTCAGCCGCCGGCCAAGGTCGGGGCGCCGTAGATGCGTTGTGAGATCCGCCGCCGCCGAGTCGACGAACAGGACGTCGTGCTGCGGTGCGAGCGCGGTCAGCGCATGCAGCTCAGCATCGAAGGGAGCGCGCACCGCGTCCTGCGCGGCAGCGTGATTGGTGCGCAGCTCCAGCAGGTCACGTGTCCGCAGTGACGTTCCCGCCGTCCCGAGGAAGACGCGCGCCGGCGTCCTCACGTTCATCGGCACGCTCCTCGGAGCAGCCGTGCGCGCCTCAACCGCAGGAGTCGAGTCGCCGTCCGGGTTCACCGCTGCCCCAACGCCTGCGGGGCTCGCTCGGCCGCGATGCGCTCGGCCAGGGCGATCATCCCCGCATCGGGCACTGCCGCGAGCGGCAGGCCACCGTTCACCAGGATTCCGCGCTCAACCGCCCATGCCTCGAACTCCGGCGCCGGCCGCAGACCGTTGAGGCGCCGGACGCTCGCGACGTCGTGCGGGCTGGTCGACTGGTAGCCGAGCATCGTGTCGACGCCCGCGGGTAGCGCCATCACGTAGTTACAGCCCGCGCTGGCGAGCAGCGCCAGCAGCTCGTCATTGGTGTTCTGGTCGGCGTCGACGTGGTTGGTGTAGCAGACGTCGGCACCCATGGGCAGCCCGAGGACCTTGCCCACGAAGTGGTCCTCCAGCCCGGCTCTGGTGATCTGGCGGCTGTCCGCGAGGTACTCAGGACCGATGAAACCGACGACGGTGTTCACGAGGAACGGATCGAGGGTCTTCGCCGCCCCCTGAGCCCGTGCCTCCATCGTCAGCTGATCGATACCGTGGTGCGCTTCCGAGGAGAGCGCGCTGCCCTGTCCCGTCTCGATGTAGAGGCACTGTTCGCCGACGAAGTCGCCAACCCGCTCGCGGTGTGAGGCGAGGACGGCCTCGCGTCCCTCACGCAGGAGTTCCAGGTCCACTCCGAACGCCCTGTTGGCCGCTTCGCTGCCGGCAAGCGACTGGAACAACAGGTCCACGGGGGCGCCGTCCTGCAGAGCTCGCAGCTGTGTGGTGACATGGGCGAGTACGCAGGTCTGGGTCGGGATCTCAAGCGTCCGCACCAGGTCGGCGAGTCCGTGCAGCAACAGCGCGGTCCGCTCGACACTGTCGGTGGCCGGGTTGATGCCGATAACGGCATCGCCGCAGGCGTAGAGCAGCCCGTCGACGACGCTGATGAGGACGGCAGCCAGGTCGTCGGTGGGGTGGTTGGGCTGCACGCGGCTGCCCAAGACCCCCGGCTGACCCATCGTGTTGCGGCACCGGGTCACATTGCGGATCGGTGCCGCGGCCACCACGAGATCGAGGTTGCCCATGACCTTCGCGGCAGCGGCAACGACCTCGGGTAGCAGTGCATCCTTGAGTTCCGCCGCGTGCATCGCGGCGTAGGCCGGAGTGAGCAGGAGCTCGCGGAGTTCACCGACGGTCAGGGACGAGATCAGGGCTGCGGCAGGACCCACCGCCGCCCGCGTTGCCTCGGTCACCTCGTCCTCGACCAGCGGGGCGGCGTCGAAGTCGCCGAGGCGGACATCTGCCAGCGCCAGCTTCGCCGCGACCCGTTCGCGTTCGCTGGTCGCGGCGATGCCTGCGAGCTCATCGCCGGATTTCCGCTCGTTCGCCATGGCGAGCAGTGTGCGGAGGTCGGCGAAGGAGAACCGTTCGCCGTGCACCGTCGCCGTGTACGAACTCATATGCGTGCTCCGTGCGGTCCGCTCGCGCGCGAGTCACGAAGCTGACTGCGCCTCTGGTTCGCTCCGCAAGCGTCACTCACGCCCGAAACGCTAGCGAGGACGTATTGCGTCGACGTGACAACAGGTTCTCGGCCAAAGAGAAGCGGCCCCGTCCGTGAGGACGAGGCCGCTTCGGTGTCTTTAGGGAGC
>DASXYU010000076.1:0-29432 GCA_036502295.1 Jatrophihabitans sp.
TCGGCTCAATCGCTTGTAACTTTGAGATCATGACGATCTCCACGGTGAATCTTGGCGGGCTGGCTGTGTCGGCCCAGGGTTTGGGCTGCATGGGCATGAGCCAGAGCTACGGGCGCGGTGATTGGGACGAGTCCATCGCTACTGTGCATCGCGCGGTCGAGCTCGGCGTGACGCTGCTCGACACCGCCAACGTCTACGGCGCGGGACACAACGAGGTGCTCGTGGGACGTGCGCTCGCCACGGGCGGTCTGCGTGACGGTGGTCTGCGTGATCAGGTGCAGCTCGCGACGAAGTTCGGTATCGACTGGAGCGAAGGACGTGGCGCCCCCGGCCGTTCTGTCCGCGGCAAGCACGGGTACGTGAAGCAGGCCTGCGAGGACTCGCTCACCCGACTCGGCGTCGATCACATCGACCTCTACTACCTGCACCGTCCGCCGACCGACGCCGAGATCGAGGAGACGGTCGCCGCAATGGGCGAACTCGTCGCCGAGGGCAAGGTTCGCCACCTCGGGCTCTCGGAGGTGGACGACTCGCTGCTGCGCCGTGCCTACGCGGTGCACCCGATCGCCGCGGTGCAGTCGGAATACTCGCTCTGGACGCGCGACCCGGAGACCACGGTGCTGCCCGCGCTGCGCGAACTCGGTGTCGGCCTCGTGCCGTTCTCGCCGCTGGGGCGTGGCTTTCTCACCGGCACGGTGCAGGCGGCGTCCTTCGACACCGGTGACTACCGGGCCACGAACCCGCGCTTCGCCGATGGTGCCGCCGAGGCGAACCAGTCGATCGCCGACACCGTCGCCGCTGTGGCCGCCCGTAAGGGGGTTGCTGCGGCGCAGGTCGCCCTCGCCTGGGTGCACGGCCAGGCCGCGCGCCTCGGCGTCCCCGTCGTCCCCATCCCGGGGACGAAGCGCCGTACGTGGCTGGAGCAGAACGTCGGTGCCGCCGATGTCGTCCTCGACGAAGCCGACTACGCCGAACTCGACCCGCTCAGCGACCGGGTCGTCGGCGCCCGCTACTGAGGGCCGCGATGACGGCGCGTGATCCGGTTGCGGACCTCAAACAGATCGCGTTTCTGCTCGAACGGGCGCTGGAGCCGACCTACCGGGTGAAGGCCTTTCGCAAGGCCGCCGAGACCGTGCGCGCGCTGCCGCCCTCCGAACTCACGCAACGGGTCTCCGCCGGAACGCTGACCGAGCTGCCCGGCATCGGAGAGGTGACGGCACGCTGCGTCGCGGAGTCGCTCGCCGGCGAGGAGCCGGTCTACCTACGTCGGTTGCTCGCCACGGAATCGGTGTTCGGGGGGACGCCGATCGATGATGCGACAGCGGCATTGCGGGCCGCGCTGCGCGGCGACTGCCACAGCCACTCGGACTGGTCGGACGGCGGTGCCTCCATCGAGGAGATGGCCCTCACCGCCCGCAGCCTCGGCCATGCCTACCTCGTCCTCACCGACCACTCTCCGCGACTCAAGGTGGCGCGTGGGCTCTCCGCGGAGCGGCTGGCGAAGCAACTTGATGTCGTCGCCGAACTCAACGACCGGCTCGCGCCGTTCCGCATCCTCACCGGCATCGAGGTCGACATCAACGAGGACGGCACCCTCGACCAGGACCTCGCCCTGCTCGACCGGCTGGACCTCGTGGTGGCGAGTGTGCACAGCAAGCTGAAGATGCCGTCCGAGGAGATGACGCCGCGGATGGTGGCGGCGATCGCCAACGGGCGCATCGACGTCCTCGGGCATTGCACCGGGCGGCTCGTCGCGCGACAGCGCGAATCGGGCACGAGTGCCGGCGAACGCGGCACCAGGCCGGAGTCGCAGTTCGACGCCGAGATCGTCTTCGCCGCCTGCGCTCAGTTCGGGGTCGCCGTCGAGATCAACTCGCGTCCGGAACGACTCGACCCGCCGAAGCGGCTGCTGCGCCTGGCGATCGAGGCCGGCTGCCTGCTCAGCATCGACACCGACGCGCACGCGCCGGGGCAGCTCGACTGGCAGGTGAACGGCTGCGAGCGAGCGGTCCGCTGCGGTGCGCCGACCGAGTCGATCGTGAACACCTGGGACACGGGCGACCTGCTCAGCTGGACCGCCGACCACGACCGCCGACCGGCAGCTACTGGTTAGCGACGGCGAAGGACCAGAGTTCGCTGGAGACGCTCACCGGTGCCTGCCCGGGTTTGGCCGCGCCGTGGCCGTGCCCGAAGGCGGAGGAGTTGAGCCACGCCTGGAACGACTCTTCGTCCTTCCAGCGCGTCACCACGAGCCATGTCGTGCGGTCATCGGTGGGCTGAAGCAGCTCGAAGCCCTCGAAGCCCGGCTGAGCGTCGACCGCGCCGGCACGCGCGGCGAAGCGGCGCGCTAGCTCGTCCCCACTGCCAGCAGGAACCGTGATCGCGTTGATCTTTATCACCGTCACGAGTCACCACCGATGGTGCCGTGACCGGCAGCGTTCACGTCCTTCAGCTGGTAGCGGTCGAAGGCGTCCCGCGCGGTTCCGGCCTTCACCTCTCCGGCGCGCTCGAGCTGCTCCAGCGTCGCCACCACGATCGACTCTGCGTCGATGAGGAAGAAGCGGCGCGCAGCACCACGTGTATCGGCGAAACCGAAGCCGTCAGCACCGAGTGAGGTGTAGTCGTTCGGCACCCAGCGCGAGATCTGGTCGGGCACCGCCCGCATGAAGTCCGACACCGCCACAACCGGTCCGCGGGTCGAGGTGAGTCTCGACGTCACGTAGGGGATGCGCTGCTCGACACCGGGATTGAGCAGAGCCTCGTGCTCGCTCTCCACCGCGTCGCGGCGCAGCTCGTTCCAGGACGTCACCGACCAGACATCGGCATCGACACCCCACTCCGCACCGAGCAACTCCTGCGCCCGCAGTGCCCACGGCATCGCCACGCCCGAGGCGAGGACCTGCGCCCGAGGACGCTCCCCGGCCAGCCCGGGCGAGTAGAGGTAGATGCCGCGCAGCAGTCCCTCGATGTCGAGGTTCGCCGGCTCCGCCGGCTGCACGATCGGCTCGTTGTAGACGGTGAGGTAGTAGAAGACGTCGTGCTCGGTGACCGCCGGCGTCTCGTAGGCCCCGACGCCGTACATGCGTTGCAGGCCGTCCTTCACGATGTGCGCGATCTCGAAGGCGAAGGCGGGGTCGTAGGCGACACAGGCGGGGTTCGTGGAGGCGAGCAGCAGCGAATGCCCGTCGGCGTGCTGCAGCCCCTCACCGGTGAGGGTGGTCCGTCCCGCGGTGGCACCGAGGACGAAGCCGCGCCCGAGCTGGTCGGCGAGCTGCCAGAACTGGTCGCCGGTCCGCTGGAAGCCGAACATCGAATAGAAGATGTAGAAGGGGATCATCGGCGTGCCGTGTGTGGCGTAGGACGTCGCCGCCGCGATCAGCGACGCAGTCGACCCGGCCTCGCTGATGCCCTCGTGCAGGATCTGGCCGGTGGCCGACTCCTTGTACGACAACAGCAGGTCGCGGTCGACCGCCTCGTACTCCTGCCCATGCGGGCTGTAGATCTTCGCCGTCGGGAAGATCGCATCGAGGCCGAACGTCCTCGCCTCATCGGGGATGATCGGCACGAAGCGCTTGCCGATCTCCTTGTCCTTGATGAGGTCCTTGAAGAGACGCACCACGGCCATCGTCGTGGCGATCTGCTGCTTGCCCGATCCGCCGCGCAGCTCGGCGTAGGCGTCATCGCCCGGCAGCAGCAGTGGCTTGGAGCGCACCACGCGCTTGGGCGTGTGACCGCCGAGGGAGGCGCGCCGCTCGCGCATGTATTGGATCTCGTCGCTCTTCTCGCCCGGGTGGTAGTACGGCGGCAGGCCGTCCTCAAGGGCCGAGTCGGGGATCGGCAGGTAGAGGCGGTCGCGGAACGCCTTGAGGTCGGCCACGCTCAGCTTCTTCATCTGGTGCGTGGCGTTGCGTCCCTCGAAGGACTCTAGCGTCCAGCCCTTGATGGTGTGGGCGAGGATGACCGTCGGCTGGCCGGTGTGCTTGCGCGCCGCTTCGAAGGCCGCGTACACCTTGCGGTAATCGTGGCCGCCGCGCGACAGCTTCGCGATCTGGTCGTCGCTCAGGTCCTCGACGATCTTGCGCAGCCGCGGGTCGCCGCCGAAGAAGTGGTCGCGGATGTAAGCGCCTGACTCGGTGGTGTAGGTCTGGTACTGCCCGTCCGGGGTGATGTTCATCTGGTTGACCAGCACGCCGTCGCCGTCCTTGGCGAGCAACGGGTCCCAGTCACGTCCCCAGATCACCTTGATGACGTTCCAGCCGGCGCCGCGGAAGTAGGACTCCAGCTCCTGGATGATCTTGCCGTTGCCACGCACCGGGCCGTCGAGGCGCTGCAGGTTGCAGTTGATGACGAAGGTGAGGTTGTCAAGCTCCTCGCGGGCCGCGAGGCCGATCGCGCCGAGCGACTCCACCTCGTCCATCTCGCCGTCGCCGAGGAAGGCCCAGACGTGCGAGTTCGACGTATCCGCGAGGCTGCGGGCGTGCAGGTAACGGTTGAAGCGCGCCTGATAGATGGCACCGATCGGGCCGAGGCCCATCGAGACGGTCGGGAACTCCCAGAACTCCGGCATGAGGCGCGGATGCGGGTAGGACGAGAGACCGAACGGGGCATGCGACTTCTCCAGGCGGAAGCCGTCGAGGTGCTCCTCGGTGAGGCGTCCGAGCAGGTAGGCGCGGGCGTAGATGCCGGGGGAGGCGTGCCCCTGGATGTAGACCTGATCGCCCATTCCGTCGGCGAGGTCCTTGCCGCGGAAGAAGTGGTTGTAGCCGACCTCGTAGAGGCTGGCGGCGCTGGCGTAGGTGGCGATATGGCCGCCGACGCCGTACTTTTTGTTCACGCGGCTCACCATCACGGCGGCATTCCACCGGATGTAGGCGCGAATGCGGCGCTCGATCTCCTCATCGCCGGGGAACCAGGGTTCGCGCTCCGGCGGGATGCTGTTGATGTAGTCGGTGCTGCGCAGGCCCGGCACGCCGACCTGGCGTTCGCGCGCTCGCTCAAGGAGCTTGAGGATGAGGAACCGGGCGCGCTGGCGGCCGTCCGCATCGATCGCGGCGTCGAACGATTCGATCCACTCACGGGTCTCGTCAGGATCGATATCGGGCAACTGGTTCGGCAGTCCGTCGGTGATGATGCTGAATCTGTCGCGTGTCACCCCAACAGTGTGCTCCAATGCGATTGACTAGTGCAGGTCGACAGGACCTAACTTCCCGATTGGAGGACGGCGTCGTGAGCTCGAACCCCGTGGCTGGCCACGGGATCGCTGAACGGATGGGCCTGCGCCCAGACATGATCGTGATGGAAATCGGGTTCGACGACGATGTCGACATGGAGCTTCGTGAGGCCATCGAGGCGTGTATCGGCGAGGAACTTCTCGACGAGGATGCCGAGGAGGTCGTCGATGTGGTGCTGTTCTGGTTCCGGGACGGTGACGACGACCTGGCCGACATGCTGGTCGATGCGATCGGTCCTCTCGCCGACGACGGCTTCATCTGGCTGTTGACTCCCAAGCGCGGTAACGAGTACTACGTGGAGCCGGCGGAGATCGCCGAGGCGGCGGCTATCGCCGGTCTCTCGCAGACGTCGGTCGTCCCGCTCGGAGCGGATTGGTCAGGCACGCGCCTGGTGGGGCGCAAGTCGGGAAGCGGGGGAAAGCGTTGATTCAGGTTGGCGATGTCGCCCCGGATTTCACGCTTCACGATCAGAACAACGAGGAGTTCGTCCTCTCTTCTTACCGCGGCAACCCGGACGGTAAGGCCGTCCTCATCGTCTTCTATCCGCTGGCCTTCACCGGCATCTGTACCGGTGAACTCGGCGTGGTGAACGTGCACATCGACGATTTCCAGAACGACTCGGTGCAGACGGTGTCGATCAGCGTCGACTCGGTCTTCTCGCACAAGATCTTCGCCGAGCGCGAGGGATTCGAGTTCCCGCTGCTGGCGGACTTCTGGCCGCACGGCGAGGTGGCGCAGACCTACGGCGTCTTCAACGACGCCACCGGCTTCGCGAACCGCGGGACGTTTCTTGTCGATAGCGACGGCATCGTGCGCTTCGCCGAGATGAACCAGCCCGGGGACGGGCGCGACGCCAACACGTGGCTCGCGGCCATCTCGGCACTCTAGCCGCCGTCCTTGTTCTCCTGCTCATCAGCCATGGCGATCTGCCAGAGGTAGTCGTTGTACGCACCGTGGTAGGTATCGCGGGTGGGGTCCCCGTCCTCTTCTTCGGGGAGGAGATCGGCGAGCGGCGCATTCGGCACTTCGAGCGCGAATCCGTAGCGATCGGCGAGGCGGGTGGCGCGCTCGACGTGACGCTGCTCCGCCGGCGAGCGGCGCCGCAGTTCGCCTCGCTCCCGCCTGACGAGAGCCGTCCCATCCTCGGCGGTCCGGCTGCCCTCGAGTTGAGGACGGGCGTCCGGGTCGATGCCGAGGAACTGCCGCTGCGCCAGCCGTGCCTCATGGCGGCTGATCAGCAACGGCGCCGCGAAGGCGAGCGCGGCGAAGACGAACCACTGGATGACGTAGGCGAGGTGCTGCCACTCCTGCGCACCGCCGGCGGGGTTGGCGAGGCTCGGGTCCGGGACGGCGGTGAGCTGCGCGGTTCCCGGAGCCCCGGCGATGAGCGTGGCCCAGCCGTCATAGATCGCGGACGTGCCACGTGCTGCCCACTGCGCGACATTGATCGAGTCGACCAGGTCGCCCGGCAGCTCACCGAGACGGTCGTCCTTCGACTCGGAGGGGTAGACGCGCGCGGTGATGGTCTGCGGTCCGCCGGGGGGAGCCGGCAGCCTCGCCGGAGCGATGTCGCCCTGGATGAACCCGCGGACGACCAGCAGTGTCGCGGTCGAGTCGGTGAAGGGAGTGAGGACGAAGAAGCCGCTCTCGGTGCCGCCGTCGTCGGTGTCCGATTGCGGGGCGTCGACGCTGCGGTTGCGCACGAGCACCTGCCGGTCGGGCTGGAAGGCGCCGGTGGCGGTGACTGTCCGGAGCTTGATGTCGTCGGTCGGCCCGCTCGTCGCCGGGAAGGTGGCGAGCAGGTCGCCTACCGGCTTCGCCGCGTCGTGGAAGTTGGCGCGCAGCGCGTCGTTGGCGCGGACCTTCTCGTCGAAGCGCGCGACCTGCCAGATTCCGGCGGCGGTGCAGAGGAGCCCGATGAGGAGCATGAGCGCGGTCAGCGCCAGATAACGCGGTTGTCGCAGCCTGCTCAACACAAGCATCAAAGTACGTCACGATGCGGTGATCCATCGTGGCGCTCTGTGATCCATCGCGGCAAGCCGCGATGTCAACACGACACACTGTGATCCGCCGCGGGGCTTGTGATCCATCGCGGCCTCGCCGCGATGTCAACAAAGCGTCGTCGCTCGGGAGAGTCGCGCGAGCGCGTTCTCCGCTCGTTCCTAGCTTTGTGTCCCGTGACGGATTCGAACCGCCGACCTACTCGGTGTAAACGAGCCGCTCTAACCAGCTGAGCTAACGGGACCGACGCTCAACGATACCGATCAGGTCGTGGCTGACGCGCTCTGCCGTGCGCGCTTCTCGGTGAAGCGCGTGGCGCGCTGATCGAGGTCGGCGAGGAAGGTCGCGAGTTCGTCGCGAGCGGCTTCGCCACGCCCCCCGAAGCCGGTGCGTTCGAAGACGCGCCAGTGACGCAGCACCGGGGCGATGACGTCGTCGTGGTGCTGGCGCAAGTCATAGATGCCTGCTCGTGCGAGGACCACCGAGCTACGGGTGAACTCGGCCATGCCTGCGCCGGGCATCGTGAAATCGAGGACCTGGTCGCGGATGGCCTCCATCGCCGCGTCGGGCGCGAGGTCAAGCGCGGCGGCCATCAGGTTCCGGTAGAAGACCATGTGCAGGTTCTCGTCGGTCGCGATGCGGGACAGCAGTTGCTCGGCGAGCGGGCAACCGGTGGCCTTGCCGGTATTGCGGTGCGAGACGCGCGTCGCGAGTTCTTGGAACGAGACATAGGCGAGGGTCTGCAGCGCGGTCTTGTCGCCCGAGTCGTAGCCGCTGGTCATATGCGCCATCCGTGCGCGCTCCAGGGCGACCGGGTCGACACCGCGCGTCACGATCAGGTAGTCGCGCATGGCGATGCCGTGGCGACCCTCCTCAGCGGTCCATCGTCCGATCCATTGCCCCCACGCATCATCACGGCTGAACCGGGTGGCGATCTCGCGGTGATAGGACGGCAGGTTGTCCTCGGTGAGGAGATTGAGGATCATCGCGGTCTTTGCCACTGGGTCCAGTGGTGAATCCTCAGGTCGCCAGTCCTCGCCACCGAGCATGGCGAAGTCTCGTCCTCGGCTCCACGGCACGTAGTCGTGCGGATGCCATTCCTTGGCCACGGCAAGGTGCCGGTCGAGGTTCGTGGCCACAACCGGTTCGAGTTCTCGCAGCAGATCGATCTGTGCAGGCGCGTTCATCGGCTGTACCTCATAACGGCACGAAGCCGGGCTACCCTTGCTTTCGCTTGGGTGCCCGGCTTCGCGTATTGAGTCGCGATCAGACGGCGCGAACGTTCTCGGCCTGCGGGCCCTTCTGGCCGGCAGTCGTGTCGAACTCGACCCGCTGGTTCTCTTCAAGGCTCTTGTAGCCGTTGGACTGAATCGCGGAGAAGTGAACGAAGACGTCGGCGGTGCCGTCGTCGGGGGCGATGAAGCCGAAGCCCTTTTCAGCGTTGAACCACTTCACAGTTCCCTGTGCCATTTGTTGCTCTCTTTCGTCGAGCCATTGCCACCCACACCGTGTGGGCTTAGACGGTTAATGCGGGTGAGGACTCGAAGAGGCCGCCAAACGCACCGCAAATCCCGCGTCGCGCATGTGGCCGAAGAGGAACTGCTACTAACCACCGTCAACGGTAGCAGCAGAACGGCAAAAGCTGGACCACTTGGCTTCCTTATGAATGACCGGTGACCGGTGACAGAGCTGTCGACGGACGGGGCATGATGTGTGAATGACGATCGTCCGTGCAACTAGGCCAAACACCCATCCGCGGCCGGAGGCGAGACGTTCCTTCTCCGAGAACTCGGAGTTCGGGCTGTGTGAGGGATCTGGTTGCGACCGTCAGGCGCGAGCGACCTGTGAGGACTGTGAGGGCCAGTACTGCCTCTCACACACGGGGCACCCGGAGCACGACCGACCGTAGGCGAGCAGGTCGTCGCCCGAGCCCCTGCCGCTAGAGCAGGAAGCAGGCGATCGCGACGTACTGGCACGCCGCCGCCGCGCTCACGAAGAGGTGGAAGACCTCGTGGTAGCCGAAGACCGAAGGAACCGGGTCGGGGCGTCGGCGGTGGTAGGCGATCGCACCCAAGGTGTAGAGGACGCCGCCGATGATGATGAGCACCGCCGGCCCCACGCCTGAGTGCATCCACACTGCTGGCACCGCGGCACCGGCAGTCCAGCCGAGGGTGACGAAGATCGTGCCCGCGACCCACTCCGGAAGGTGCATGCGCACCAAGCGACTGGCGGCCGCCAACGCCGTGAGGCCCCACATGATGCCGAGCCCGATCCACGAGTAGGGCGAGGAGAGGCACAACGCGATCGGTGCGGTCGCGGTGCCGGCGATCACGAGGAAGATCATCATGTGGTCCAGGCGCTGCAGGCGCGCGCTCACCGCTGGTGACCATCGGCCGCGGTGGTACAGGGCGCTTGCCCCGAACATGCCGACCACGGTCGAGGCGTAGACCGCCGCGACTGCGGTCTCGCGCGTGCCTTGCGCCGTGACGATCAGCAAGGTGCCCAGCACCAGGGCGGCTTCGAAGCAGATCAGATGCATCCAGCCGCGCAGACGGGGTTTGTCATAGTGAACGTCGCGTCGGACATCATAGAGCTGATCGGGTCGAACGAGTAGCGCGGTCGTTTCGGGCACAGCTTCTCCGTTCACCGCGGCTAGTGCGGGTCAGACTACCTGCCGCAGGCATGAACAAACTGTGCGCAGTGACACCGGTAACGGGTGGGTGAATCGGATGTGCCGATCCGGGTCTAGCGGGCGTCGTCCCACGCGGCGGAGGCGATCCGCCAGCCGTCGGACGTCCTCACGAACTGCAGTGTCTTCATCCCGGATCCGGTGAACGGAACTCCGTCCTGCAGCCCCTTCTTGGCGTAGCTGCACCAGTGTTGCGCGATGTCACCCCACACCTCGCTGTGCCCCTCGGTCTCCCACTCGCTGAAGTCGTTGAGACTTCCGCCAGTGAGCAGTGCGAGACGAGGCGCGATGAATTCATCGACGCCGTACACCGTCAGCTCACCGCAGGTCTTGACGATCACCGCACCGGGGACGAAGAGCGAGCGGAGGCCGTCCATGCGTTCAGCGAGACCCGGCCCCGCGGTGAACGCCGCGAAGAACGTCGATACCAGCGCGGCGATCTCGGCGCGGTCACCGTCCTCACTCGGCATCGTCATAGTGGGCTGCGGTTCAGCCGGCCGCGAGAGCTGCGCTCCGCGCGTCATACTCGGTGCGGGCGGAGAGGATGCGCGTGGTGTTCGCCGCGGTCCACTCCGCGAGAGCGATGACCTGTGGCAGCAGTTCACGGCCGAGGTCGCTGAGTTCGTAGTCGACCTGTGGCGGGACGCTCGGAGTCACCGTCCTGTTGACGAACCCATCACGCTCGAGCACCTTCAGCGTCGAGGAGAGCATCTTCTGGCTGATGTCGCCGATGCGCCGACGCAACTCGTTGAAGCGCAGTGGCCCCTCGCCCAGTGTCGAGACGATGAGCAGCGACCACTTGTCGCCGATGCGCGCCAGCAGGTCCGAGATGGTGGCATGCACTTCGGGGGACTTGTGCTGTCCACAGCGGCTGTCGACCATCACGTCCTCCTCTCGGGTATCGCGGGCGGCCAACACGTCCTCGCCGGCCGGAAAGCGCGATTTCCGCCTCGCTCGGTCGGGTAGTCACCTTGGGGTGACTTGGTGCCCGGAAAGTGCCTTCTTGTTGACGGAACAACAATTGGCCAGTGTGGTCACCACAAGATACCTGCTATCCAGCCGAAACCAAAGGAAGATTTGTGAGCACCTCACCTCGCCTAGCCCTCATCATCGGCTCGACCCGGCCGCAGCGCTTTGCAGACAAGCCCGCCGACTGGCTGCTCGAGCAGGCCGCCCAGCGCGACGACTTCACCCTCGACCGCCTCGACCTGCGCGACTTCGACCTGCCGTTCTTCGCCGAGGCGTCCTCCAACCTGCACATGCCCAGCGTCGATGAGAAGGTGCTCGCCTGGCAGGACGCCATCCGTCCCTATGACGGGTTCATCTTCGTCGTCGCCGAGTACAACCACTCGATCACCGGAGCCCTCAAGAACGCACTCGACCAGGCGTACGTGGAGTGGGTGCGCAAGCCGTTCTCGGCCTTCGGTTACGGCAGCACCGGCGGTGCCCGAGCCGTCGAGCATCTGCGTGGCATCGGTGTCGAGCTGCAGATGGTGGGCTCGAAGTTCGGGGCACACATCGGCGGCAGCGACCTCTTCAAGGTGCACCCGTTCGGCGGCAACGCGCCGATCAGCGATATCGCCGACGTGATCAAGCCGTCCGTCGATGCGATGTTCGACGACCTCGTCTGGTGGGCGACGGTACTGCGCGAGGCCCGCACCTCCGTCTGAGGCGCCGTCCAGTAGCTGCCGGTTGTGGCTCAAGAGGTGGTGAGGCTCGGCTAGGCGCCGAGCTTCGCCACCTCTTTCGCATACTGCTTCTGGCCGAAGAGCCTGAACATCAGCCGCGCAGGCGGCGGCACGGCCCGCATGAACTTGCTCCGCTCCTCCGGCGTCGCGTCGGCGAGGATGTTGCCGAGGACGTAGAGCCGTCGCTTGGGTGCTACTGACCCGAAGCCGTGTTTGCCGAGCTCGTTCCACTCCTGCTGGGTCACGTGCTGGGCTGCCAGCGGCAGCAGGTGCGCCTCCTCCTCATCGAGGTGCGCGACGAGCGTCGAGTTCATCGACTCGAGCCGTCCGGCGAGTTGCTCACCCACTGCCGGGTCGGCCGACAGCGACCACGACGGCAGTCCCAGCTTGATGTCGGCGAGGACGGAACTCACATCGCCGTGCTGTGCCTCGAGCCGGTCGATGAGCTCGGCCGCCTGCGGCACCCGCGGCTTGAGGACGGGCCACAACAGCTCGTCCTCACCGTGGTGATGCACATGCAGGAAGTCGAGCGTCTCGGTTGCGTGGTACGCGATCTGCGCAGCGCGCGCCGGGTCGCCGGACGCACCGCGCACCAGAGCGGGCAGCCTGCCCAGCTCACGACGCAGCACGCGGTGGATCATGGGCATCTCAAAGGTGTCGAGGGACATGCGGCCATTCCAGCGAGCACTGCCTGTGACAGCAAGTGATTTCAGCAGTCACGCCTGCGCAGGACCACGGCACCGGCAACCAGTGCGGCCGCGGACCAGAGCGCCATCACGCCCAATCCCACCCACGGCGCCAGCCAATCGGGGTTCTTGATCGGTGTCGCAATGATTTGCGTCCCCGCCATCAGCGGCAGGAACTTCGCGATGTCCTGGTTGTACGGCGACGGCAATACCTGCACCAGCAATGGCAGCACCAGCACGAGCACCATCAGCAGGCTGATCGCGGCCGCGGTGTTGCGCAGGATGAAGCCGAGGCCCGAGCCGAGCAACCCGATGAGGACGAGGTAAAGCCCGGCACCGAAGACGGCGCGGGTCGAGCCGACACTGTCCCAGTGCGCCTGCTGGTGAGTGCTCGCCAGCGCCGCCTGGCCGAGGACGAAGGCGAGCACCGTCGCGATCTCCGCGACGATCCCGCCGACGACGGCGAACATCACGCTCTTGCCCACGAGGATGGGCAGGCGATGCGGCACCGCCGACATCGTCGACAGCACCTGGCGCGTGGAGTACTCGCCGGTGACGACGAGGACGCCGAGGACGCCCACCACCAGCTGGGCCAGCATGATGCCGTTCAGGCTGATCGTCGCCGGATCCGGGATGAACATCAGCCCGCCGTTGCGGACGTTCTTGTGGAAGTCGTGAGCGCGCGCGAATCCGAAGAGCCAGCCGAGCCCGGCCGTGAAGACCACCATCATCCCGAGGCTCCACCATGTGGAGCGCAGCGAACGCAACTTGATCCACTCCGAGCGCAGGATCGACAGTTGGGTGACCGAGCCCGTGCCGACGGGCGTCATCGTCGTCATGCCACGCTCCCCGTCGCCTTGTCGCCGCGGTACTCGACGTCCGGCACAGCAGCGCCATATTCAGCTTGAGGCGCGGTGGCGCCATATTCGACGTAGGCGCCGGTGAGTTCGAGGTATGCCTCCTCGAGTGAGGCCTGCTGCGGGGTGAGCTCGGCGAGTGCGATCTGTTCGCGCACGCTCAACCCACCGATCGCCTCGCTCGCCAACCCCGTCACCTGCAGTGCGCCATCCACCCGTTGAACTTTCGCCCCGGCCGCGGCAAGCGCCTCCGCGAAGCGCACGTCGTCGGTCGTCCTCACCAGGACGGTGCCGGTGGAGGCACCGGCGACGAGGTCTGCGACCGATCCAGAGGTGATGAGGTGGCCACGTCCCACGACGATGATCTCGGTCGCGGTCACCGCCATCTCGCTCATCAGGTGCGAGGAGACGAAGACGGTGCGCCCCTCGGCGGCGAGTGTCTGCAGCATCGTGCGGATCCAGCGGATGCCCTCGGGGTCGAGGCCGTTCACCGGCTCGTCGAGCAGCAGCGTCGGCGGGTCACCGAGCAGCGCCGCCGCGAGACCGAGACGCTGCCCCATACCGAGGGAGAAGCCCCCGGCACGCTTACGCGCCACCTCGTCCAGGCCGACGATGCCGAGCACTTCGTCCACGCGCCGCTTCGGAATGTTGTTGCTCGCGGCCAGCGCAAGTAGGTGATTGCGTGCCGAGCGCCCCCCATGGACGGCCTTCGCCTCCAGCAGCGCGCCGACCTCGCGCAGCGGCGCCCTCATCTGCGAATGCCGCTTTCCGTTGATCGTCGACTGGCCGCGGTCCGGAGAATCGAGTCCGAGCAGCAGCCGCATCGTCGTCGACTTGCCCGCACCGTTCGGTCCGAGGAAGCCGGTGACGACCCCTGGGCGCACGGTGAAGCTGAGATCGTCGACGGCGGTCTTCCTGCCGAAGCGTTTGACGAGGCCGGTGGCTTCAATCACGAGGCCAGTCTGCAGGTAGTGGGCCGCCGCGCCTATCAGGGTGAACCCCGATCTTCATAACGATCGTCTCAGCACGCCGGGCGTGCGGCAGAGTGAGCACGTGGTCCTCTCCGTCTCGCTGGCGTTGCGGCAACTGCGGCACCGCTGGTGGCGGTGGATGCTGCTCGGGCTCGGCGTCGCGCTCGTCGTCGCCGTCCCGGTGAGTTCGCAGGGACTGGCGAAGTCGGTCGCCGCGAAAGGCGCGCGCCACACCATCGCCGGCTTCAGCACCGCCCAGCGCATGGTCGTCGTCAACCAGGACACGCTCGCGCCGATCGGTAGCCGCGCCGACCAGAACGCGCGCGTCACCGCGGCACTCGCCACCCTCTCGGCGCACCCCGCTCGCCGCGAGATGGGGTTCCGGCAGCTCGCGGTGCGCGGTCAGGCCTTCATGCTCGCCGCCACCGACAACGTCGCCTCGACCGTTCGCGTCGCCTCCGGCCGCCTTCCGGGTTCCTGCACCCCGACCCGCTGCGAGGTCCTCGTCGTAGGACGGGGCGATACACCGCAGTTGCGGCAGGCACTCGGCGACCTCGGCCTCGTCGTCGTCGGCAGTGCGGTGCGCACCGACCCCCTGCTCGTCGCCGGCCCGTACGACCCGGGGGCGCTGCCGCTCGTCCTCGGCGACGGGGTTGACGCGATGGCCGCGCTCACCCCGCTGGAACTCTTCGGCAGGCACACCGACTGGGTGACGAGCATCGACTCCAACCGCATCGTCTCCCTCGGCGTCAACGCCTACCTCCAGCGCTCCCTCGACGTGCAAGCCGACCTGGCGAGGACGGTCGGCGGCACGACCCTGCAACAGCAGACGACTGCGTTGAGCGTGGCGGCCACCCGCGCCGAGGTCTCCACGCGCCGCTTCGGACTGCTCGGCGGCATCGCCGCGGCTCTGCTGCTCGGCTTCACGGTTGTCGCCGCCGCGGGCCTACGGCGGGAATGGAGCCTGCTCGTCGCGACGCTGCGGCGAAGGGGAGCGACCACCGCACAGATCGGCACCGTCACCACGATCGCCGCCGTGCTCGTCGCCGTCGTCGCGGCCGTCGTCGGCTCGCTCGTCGGTGCCCTCATCTCCGCCTCGGTCGCCAACGACTCGGGCCTGCCCGCGGGTCGGGTCGCCTCGCAGGCGCTGGATGCCTCCGCCGGGAGCGTCGCCGCTCTTGCGGCTGCTGCCGTCGTCGTCACCGTCGCGGTGCTGCTCTGGTCCGACGCACGCGCCAAATCGGTGTGGCAGGTGCTCGACGTCCTCGCCGTCGCCGCGCTCGCCGCCACCGTCCTCGCCGCGGGGCGCGGCTCCACCTCGCTGGGCTCGGACGGTGATCCGCTCGTGGCCGTGCTGCCCGTCCTCGCGGCCTTCGTCGCGGCCGTGGTGGCGGCCCGGCTCTGGGGCCCGGCCGCGCGTCTCGCCGCCCGGCTGCTGCCGCGTCGCTCGGTGGCCGCCCGCATCGGCCTGCTCGGGGCGATCCGGCGCCCGCTGCGTCCCGCGGCGACCGTCGCGCTGCTCACCGCGGCGGTGACCTGCATCGTCTTCGCCGGCGGCTATCGCGACACCCTGCGGGCCGGCGCCGTGAACGCGGCCGCCTTTCAGGTGCCGCTCGACGTCACCCTCTCAGCGAGTCCGCAGCAGCCGGCGCCCTCCGCCGTGGTGGACCCCGCGGCGATCGCGCGCGCCGCACCCGGCACGCAGACCTATTCGATCCGCCGCACGGCGGCGAGCGTGCAGTCACAGCCGGGGGTGAGCGCGAGCGTCCCCGTCCTCGGAGTTCCTACTACTGCGCTACCCGAGATGACCGCATGGGCGAACACGTCGGGATCGTCACTGAGCGCCACAGGTCTCGCTGCGTCGCTGCGCGGCGGCGCGGCTCCTCTGCCGCTGCCCACGATTCGCGCCGGCACCGGTGAGGTTCGTCTCGCACAGAGCGGCGGCACCGCGAACATCGACCTCCGGCTGGTCGTACGTGCTGGGTCAGGACGCGAGGTCGGCATCGACCTCGCGCTGCGCGGCGGCACCTACACCGGCACGATCCCCACCGGTCTCGGCGAGGTGCAGGTCGTGGCACTGACCGTGGCGGAGAGCTTCGACTACATCACCCATCACATGCATGCCGTTGGCGAGGGGCCGAGTGACGTCAAGCAACTCAGCGGCGTGTTGACGTTGGGCGCCATCGGATCGACGGCCTGGTCGTGGACGGGGTGGGGCAGCGTGCACGGCGTGACGGCCACCGCGAATCAGCTGCGGGTCGACTACCAGCTCAACGGCGCTGCGCTGGTAATTGCCCCTGGCTACGCCGCGGCGGCCGCCCGCACGCTGCGCGTCGCGGTCGACCCGGAGACGGCGAAGGCGGCGAAGGACGGCGAACTCACACTCAGCCTCGACGGTGCGGCGGCGACCACCGTGCAGGTCGCTGCGGTGCTGCCGCGCCTCGCCGGTGCGGGGAACACCTTCATCCTCGCCGACCTCGACGCGCTCACTGCCGCGCTCGATCTCGCGAGCCCCGGGCAGAGTCCGCAGGAGTTCTGGCTGCGGGTCCCGACGTCCTCGGTACCTGCCCTCGACCGCCTGCTGCACGATGACGGCTACGCCGAGCTCGCGGTGGCGGACCGTGCCGCGATCCAGCACGACCTCGACACCGACCCGGTCGCGCAGGGATCGCAGACGCTGCTGTCGATCGTGGCGTTGCTCGCTCTCGGCGTCGCCGCCCTCGCACTCATGCTGCTCGTCGTCGGGGAGCGACGCGACGGGGCAGGCGAGCTGTATGCGTGGGAGTCCGACGGCATCGCCCCGCGCCTGCTGCGTCGCCTACTCGCAGTGCGCGCCGCGGCCGTCGCGATCATCGCCGTGCCGATCGGTTGCCTCGGCGGAGTGCTGCTCACCCACACCGGGGTGACGCTCGTCGCGGTGGATGCCTCCGGGTCGACCCCGGTTCCGCCGCTGCACGCCGCCCTCGGCACCCTTCGGGTCATCGCCGAACTCGCGATCGGCGTGGGCGCAGGCCTGCTGCTCAGCTGGATCGTCGCCTCGGTGCTGCTGCGCGAGCACTACCCGGTCGCGGCGGAGGCTGAGCTGCGATGACTGTCATGACGACGACCCTCAGTATCGAAGCGAGTGATCTCTTCTGCCTCTACTCGGTTCCCGGCGGCGCCACCGTCGCGGCGCTGCGTGGCATGTCGCTGCGGATCGCGGCGGGGGAGCGGGTCGTGGTGCACGGCCCCAACGGGTCGGGCAAGACGACGCTGCTGCGCGTCCTCACCGGAGAGATTTCACCGAGCGCGGGCTCGGTGCGGGTCGGTGGCCGTGAACTCGTCGGAGCCTCGCGGCACGCGGTCACGGCGCTGCGCCGCGACGTCCTCGGCCAGGTCGACCAGCACTCAGGACGGACGTTGCGTCCCGAACTCAGTGTCCGCGACAACGTCGCGCTGCAACTGCTCCTCTCCGGACGCAGCCGGCCGGAGGCCCGCCGGGCCGCCGATGCCGCGCTCGCCGCACTGGATCTCGACGCGCTCGCGGACCGGCATCCGGCGACCCTCTCGGCCGGTGAGGCGCAGCGGGTCGCGGTCTGCGCCGCGATCGTGCACTCCCCGACTGTGCTGCTCGCCGACGAACCCACCGGCGAACTCGACCTCGCGGCGGCCGACGCCGTCTATGACCTACTCGCCTCCGCGGCGGCGCACGTCGGCGCGACGCTGCTGCTGGTGAGTCACGACCCGCGAGCCGCGCGCGTCGCGGACCGCGTCGTCCGCATCCGCGACGGGCGCCTCTCCGAGCAGTGGAATCCACAGGCGCCCGATGACGAGTCGCTCGTCGTCGACTCACGGGGCTGGGTGCGGATCCCAGAGCCGCTGCGCCGCACGGCCGGCATCGGCGAGACGCTTCGTGTCATGCCGGTGATTGAGCAGAACCGCATCGAGCGGCTGCACATCCTTGGTGACGGTCACGCCCCGCCGCCCACGCCCACACCACCCGTCCTGCCGGCACCGGCGCAGATCTTGGCGCATCCGGCGCTGCTCGCCGAGGGACTACGCCTCACCTTCGGTGACCGGAGCCTCTATGGCGGCCTCACCGTCGAGGTGGCACCTGCCGCGCTCACCGTCCTCCGCGGCCGCTCCGGAGCGGGCAAGTCGACGCTGCTGCGCCTGCTGCTCGGATTGGTCGATCCCGACGAGGGGCGCGTCGTCCTCGCCGGAGTCGACCTCACCGGACTCGACCGTCTCGCCCGCGCCCGAGTGCGGCGCGACGCGGTCGGCGTCGGCCTGCAACTGGGTTCGCTCGCCGAACCGCTCGACACCTGGGAGAACCTCGCGCTGGCACGAACGTCCCGTGGTCTCGCGGCCGAGGGCGTGACGCTGGACGCGGCGGTCGATGCGCTCGGACTTCGGGCGGTCGCGGACCGTCCGGTGCGCCTGCTGTCGGGCGGCGAACGTCAGCGCGTCACGATCGCGCGGTCATTGGTGGTGACCCGTCCCGTTGTCGTCCTCGACGAACCGACATCCCAACAGGACGAGGCTCACGCGGAGTTGGTCACGGCGGTGCTGGTGGCCGCCGCGCGCGCGGGCACGGCAGTCCTCTGCGCGACACACGACGACCACCTGGCGGCGGCCGCGGACGCCCTTGTCGAACTCGCTTAGGGATTGCCCTCGTTCTTGCGCTTCTCTTCCTCCGCGCGGCGGCGTTGCTCTTCGGCGCGGAGCTTGAGCTTCGCGAGGAACTCCTCGTCGTCATCCGGGTTGGCCGGGACGTAACGCCCCGGACTGTCGTACTCCGGATAGCGGTTACGTACATCGTGTGAGGCCGTGCCACGGGAGAAGATGCTGCCGCGCGCCGGCCCGGGACGCACCGAGGATTTGTTCCAGTTGTGGCCGAAGACCAGCCACGCGATCGAGCCGATGTCTGCGAAGAGTAGGACGATGAAGACCCAGGCGAGCTTGGGGAGTGTGCGGATGTGCGCCTCGTCGTGGAACAGCACGTCGATGAAGCAGAACACCCACAGCGCGATGCCAATCAGCAGTGCGCCGCCCGAGAAGAACACCATGCGGCAAACGCTACTTCAGGTCGGCAAGTCGATGCGGAAGAGCGCCGGATCGTGCTGCACGAGAATGACGTCGCCCTCCACCGCGCGTGCGAGGCGGCGGGCGAGCGGCAGTCCGAGTCCGGCACCGGAGTGCTCTGAGCCAAGTGATCGCGACGTAACCCCGGGCAGGAAGATCGCCTCGACCTCATCGGCAGGGATCGGTGGTCCGTCGTTGCCTATCTCGATCCGTACCCGGCCGGTCGCGAGCGTGGTTCGCACAGATACCGACGTCTCCGCGAATCGCATGGCGTTGGCGAGCACAGGGGCAAGGATCCGCTCACCGAGCTGATGGTCGACCGCCACATGCAGGTCGTCGGGTTGCACCGTGACGGTGAGCTCGAGCTCGCACCGCCGATGAGCGCTCGCTGTGGCGAGTTGCACCAGCTCGGAGACCAGGGTCCGGCCCTGCGTCTCGGCGTGGTCAGCGCGGGCGCCGGCGAGAAGCGTCTCCACGATTCGCTGCATGGTGAGCGCTGCCGTCCGGATCCCCTCCACCGACGCGGCGTCCTCGGCTGCGAGAGTGGAGCGCCGGAGCAGTTCTGTCTCGGCGAGTACCCACGTGAGCGGTGTACGCAACTCGTGAGACAGCTCGGCAGAGATGGTTCGCTCGTATCGCAAGAGCGCTGCGACGCGGTCGAGGAGCACGTCGAGCGTCTGCGCCAACGAGTCGATCTCGGCGAATGGCTGGTGCTGTCCGAAGCGTCGGCCGGGTTCGCTGATCGACCACCGCGCTGCGCGTTGCGTCATCAGCTCCACGGGCTGCAGCGCGCGCCGCACGGTGAGCCGGAGCACCGGATACAAGCCGAGCAGTAGCAGGACGGCGACGATTATCGAGCCGACGAGGGTGCGGTGTTCGGCAGGCTCGTTGTCGGTGGTGCTGGCATCGACGAGGATGTTGAGCGCGACCGTGAGCACCGTCAGCCAGCATGCCGTGATGCCCAACGCCAAGACGGCCACGCGACCGCGGAGGGTCCGTTTCATCGCAACTCGTAACCGACTCCGCGGACGACCTCGATGCGCGCGGACGATCCCACCTCGGCGATCCTGCGGCGCAGCTTGGCGACGTACTGATCAAGGGTGTTCTCCGACACGATCGCCCCAGGGGGCCACGCTGCCGCCCGGAGTTCGTCACGGCGGACGACTCCGCCCTTGCTCACCAGGCAGCCGAGCAGGCGGAACTCGGTCGGTGCGAGTCGCACGCTGTTTCCCGCGTCGACGAGGCGGTGACCGAGCGGGTCGACATATAGACCGCCTGCGTCACAGCTCGCAGGCAGCGGCCGTCGGCGCAGTAGGGCACGCAGCCGTGCGACAAGCTCGGAGAGCTGGAACGGCTTGATCATGTAGTCGTCGGCACCGGCGGCAAAGCCGGCGAGGAGATCCACCGAGCTCTGCCTCGCGGTGAGGAAGACGATCGGAACATCGACACCACGCGCTCGCATCGCCTGACAGACGTCCCGCCCATCCGAGTCGGGCAGACCGATGTCCATCACCACCGCGTCCAGCTGTGTCTTCGCCGCCGCGAGCGCGGCACCTCCGTCCGCCGCGGTGAGAACCGTGAAGCCTTCGGTGCGTAACCCGCGGGCGAGGACGGCGCGCAGCCCGTGATCGTCCTCGACGACGAGGATGCGAGGCTGGGTCACCTCGTCCATTGTGGTGGGCAACCTCTGGGAAAACTGTGCTGCCGATGGGCGCCGACGACGTTCTCGGGCGGATCAGGCGCCGACCGGTTCCGGTTCGGGCTCGGGATCGTTGTAGGGCTCGCCGATCACCTCGTGCTCCTCGCGGTCGGCCTTCGAAACCGTCAGGTAGACGACGACCGCGGCGATCGCGGAGAGGAAGAGCAGGCTCGTGCCGAGCGTGCCGAGTCCGAGCCCACCGTCGGTGTGCGACGAGGAGAGGAAGTCACCGATGTTCGCCCCGAGCGGACGGGTGAGGACGTAGGCCAGCCAGAAGCACAGGACGGGGCCTGCGCCGAGACCCCAGGCGAGGACGACTGCGGCGATGAGAGCAGCGGGAAGGATCACCGATGGCCCGGGCCCCCAGCCGGCGAGGTCGAGCGTCCAGTCACCCGCAGCAGTGCCGAGCGCGAAGGTGACGAGAACGGTGACCCAGTACCACGCCTCGCGAGGGCAGGTGTTGATGCTGTGGATCGAGAGCGTCCGCTCGCGCCAGTACCAAGCACCGAAGACCACGACGAGCAGTACGGCGAAGAGGGTGAAGCTGCGGTTCAACGGCACGTTGTGTCCGTCGGTCATGTTGTCGGTGACCAGAGTGCCGACGACACTCACCAGCACCACGTTGAGCCAGTACACCGCGGGCACGTAACGCGTCAGTCTGAACTGCACACCCAGCGCGAGGACGAAGGCGCCGGCGAAGATCCACGTGGTGTTGACCAGCCCCACGCCGAGGGTTTCGTTGATGTAGTCGGCGAAGCTCTCGCCCACTGTGGTGCAGAGGATCTTGATGATCCAGAAATAGATGGTGACCTGTGGGACCTTGCTCAGCAGCTGGGTGCGGGTAGCCATACCGGTAAGGGTCATGGACCTTCTCTGAACACCGCCTGACCGCGGATAGGCTTCGACCGTGCCCACACTCGGCGAGCTGACCGCCACTTTGCAGGAGTGGTTCCCGCCGTCGTGGGCGGAGTCATGGGACGCGGTCGGGCTTGTCTGCGGCGATCCGGGGGAGGCCGTCTCGCGGGTGCTCCTCGCGATCGATCCGCTGCCCGAGACAACTGCGGAGGCCGAGCGGGTGGGTGCGCAGTTGCTGCTCACACACCATCCGCTGTTCCTCACCGGCGTTCACGGCGTGCCAGCGACCGATCCCAAGGGCGCCCTGGTGCATCGGATGATCCGAGCCGGTCTCGCGCACTTCGTCGCGCACACCAACGCCGACGTTGCGGCGCCGGGTGTCTCAGACGCCCTCGCGGATGTCCTCGGCCTTCACGAACTGCGTCCGCTGCAACCCGTGCCCGAGCCCGTGCTCGACAAGCTCGTGGTCTTCGTCCCCCGTGTCGATGCGGAGCGGCTCATCGATGTGCTCGCCGCCGCAGGTGCCGGCGCACTCGGCGACTACGACCGCTGTGCGTGGGTCACCGACGGCACGGGCACGTTCCGTCCTCTCACCGGCGCCACCCCGGCCGTCGGAGGCATCGGCGAGATCGAGCGCGTGGCAGAGAGCCGTGTTGAGATGATCGTGCCGGCGCACCGGCGTGCCGCGGTGATCGCAGCCCTGCATGCTGCGCACCCCTACGAGGAACCGGCCTTCGACCTGCTCGCCGGCGTCGCCGTCCCCTCGGCGCGTGGCACGGGACGGATCGGCGATCTCACCGCGCCGATGACCCTGCGCGAATTCACGATGCACGCCGCCGCAGTCCTCCCGGCCACCGCGTGGGGTGTCCGTGCGGCGGGCGACCCCGATCGCCTGCTGCGCAGCGTCGCGGTCTGCGGCGGATCGGGGGGCTCACTGGCGGAGACCGCGCGCCGCAGCGGAGCTGACATGCTGCTCACCGCCGATCTCAAGCACCACGCGACACTTGAGACGGTGAACGAACGTGGTGCGGATGGCATCGCACTGGTCGATGCCGCGCATTGGGCGACCGAGGCGCCATGGCTGGATGTCCTCGCGGTTCGGCTCCGCGAGCACTTCGGCACTAGCCTCGACGTGCACGTCTCGCGCATCGTCACCGACCCGTGGACGCTGCACGCGCACGCGCCCGAGAACGCACTGAAGGAACAAGAGAATTCGTGAACGCTGACCACGCCGCCCAGCTGCTCCTCCTCGACGTGCAGGCGTCCGACACGGCACTCGCGCAACTCGCGCATAAACGCAAGACCCTGCCGGAACTCGCCGAACTGCAGCGGGGGGCCGGGCGCGATACCGAGCTGCACAGCCAGGCGATCGACGTCGAGACGCAACTCGGAGACATCGACGCCGACCAGAAGCGGCTCGAGAGCGAGATCGAGACGGTCCGCGCCCGCGCCGCGCGCGACAACAGCCGGCTGCAGTCCGGTGGGCTGCCCGCGAAGGAACTCGAAAGCCTCCAGCACGAGATCACCACGCTTGCCCGGCGTCAGTCGACGCTGGAGGACGAGTTGCTCGAGGTGATGGAGCGGCACGAAGAGGTCGAGGGCTCGCTTGCGACGCTGCGCGCTGCGCGCGCGGAGGTCGCCGAGCAGACCGCTACGCTCACCGCGGCTCGCGACGCAGCATTCGCCGAGATCGATGCGGCTGCGTCCGCTCGAGCCGAAGAGCGGGCGGGCCTCGCCTCCGGCCTGCCGGCCGATCTGCTCGCGCTCTACGAGAAGGCGCGTGAACATGGCGGCGGAGTCGGCGCAGCGATGCTGCGGCAGCGACGCTGCGAGGGATGCCACATCGAGCTCTCCGGCAGCGAGCTCAATTCGGTGCGCGCCGCAGCCGAGGACGATGTGGTGCGCTGTGACAACTGCCGCCGCATCCTCGTCCGCACGGCAGAGTCGGGCTTGTAGCAAGAGGTGGTTGAGGAGCGAACGTGTTCGCGTCTCGAAGCCCCCGCCGCTAGCATTGCGGGCGCGGCGGACGAGCCGACCGGACGGCTGCGTTGAACCCTCGGGTTCACCGAGGAAAGTCCGGACTCCACAGGGCAGGGTGGTTGTTAACGGCAACCCGGGGCGACCCGCGGGACAGTGCCACAGAGAACAGACCGCCGACGGGTTCGCCCGTCGGTAAGGGTGAAACGGCGGTGTAAGAGACCACCAGCGCGACGAGTGATCGCCGTGGCTAGGTAAACCCCACCCGGAGCAAGGTCAAAAGGATGGTCTTCGGACCGTCTGCGCGGATGATCGAGGGCGGCCCGCCCGAGTCCGCGGGTAGACCGCTAGAGCTTGCTGGCGACAGCAGGCGCAGATGGATGGCCGTCACCGGCGCGCGAGTGCCGGTACAGGATCCGGCTTACAGGTCGACTCGTCCGTCCGCTTCATTGGCAAGCCGTGGGCTTGCCTTCGCCGTCCGCTTTATTGGCGAGCCGCAGGCTTGCCTTCATCCGTCCTCTGGACGGACTTGGCTGCGCCACGCGATCGAAGATCGCGAGCGCGGCCGCGGTGGTGGTCACCTTTCGTAATCCTCCACTCGCAACAACCTCGCTCGTTGTCTTGTGGTGATCGTTCGTGTTCGTGCTTCGCGAGTGTTGCTCTGTTTGAAGTGCGAGCTTGTGCGCAAACATCAACACATGACGTCTCGCGAGTTGAGTGATGAGTTCTGGTGGTGCATGACGCACTCACGCGTAGAAAAATTTGAAGACACCGACAGTGCGAATCGCATCGGACCTTTCAAGACACATGATGAAGCTGCCCATGCGTTGCAGACGATTCGCGATCGAGAATCGGCTTATCACAAAGAGGATTCTCGATGGGAAGACGAGTGAGTAGCAGCGTGCGCAATGCCTGTCGTTGAAGAAATCACCGAAGGCGCCGACGTGTTGTCGCATTGACACGTTGCGATGAAACGGCGTGCCGTGTTGACGACGACACATTCATCACGGTCCACTTATCGGTAACGAAGGCAATTCGTTGACCAATGCCGTAGGAGGCACTCGCATGACTGCACCGAAGAAGGCCGTCAAGAAGGCGCCCGCCAAGAAGGTCGTCAAGAAGGCCGTGAAGAAGGCGCCCGCCAAGAAGGTCGTCAAGAAGGCCGTGAAGAAGGCCCCAGCCAAGAAGGTCGTCAAGAAGGCCGTGAAGAAGGCCCCAGCCAAGAAGGTCGCCAAGAAGGCCGTGAAGAAGGCCCCAGCCAAGAAGGCGTGACCTTTCACACCGCACTACTGGGACTCGAACTCGTCTAGCGAGGCATGGGATCTCACAGAGTCGCCGGTGCGCCGCTCGACTTCGCCGCATTGCGGACGGAGTTGGCGGTGCCCGGCGACTTTTCTGTTCCGGCACTGCGCGACGCCGACACTGCCGCGCGAAACCCACACCTTCCTGACGAGGACGCCACCGACATCCCCTTCGTCACCGTCGATCCCGCCGGTAGCAAGGACCTCGACCAGGCCGTCCATGTTGCACGCGACGGCGACGGTTACCTCGTCAGCTACGCGATCGCCGATGTCGCCTGCTTCGTCGCGGCCGGTTCGGCGCTCGACGAGGAGACGCTTCGCCGCGGAGAGACGATCTACTTCCCCGACACCCGCGTGCCGCTCCATCCGCCCGTCCTCAGCGAAGGCGCCGCGAGTCTGCTTCCCGATCAGGTGCGTCCCGCGGTGCTGTGGCGAATCGGTCTTGACGCCGCCGGTGACGTGACGTCGATCGATGTCCGCCGCGCGCGCGTGCGCAGCCGCGCACAACTCGACTACGTCGGGCTGCAGAAACAGGTTGATGCGGGCACGCCACCAGATGCGGTCGCGTTGTTGTCCGAGGTCGGCGCCCTGCGTCGTCAGCTGGCGCGCAAGCGGCACTCGATCAACCTCGACCTCCCCGAGCAAGAGGTCATACCAATGGGGGTAGCTCCCGCCGCCGACACTGTCCGTAGCGGCGATGGGGGAGGAGGCGGGGGAGCGTGGACGCTCGTCATGCGCGCCGAGCTCCCCGTTGAGCGTGACAACGCGGAGATCTCGCTGCTGACCGGCGTCTGCGCCGCGAAGCTGATGCTTGATGCCGGCTACGGAATCCTCCGTACCGTGCCACCGCCGGATCAGCAGGCGGTGCAACGTCTGCAGCGGGCAGCGAGCGCGCTCGGTATCGACTGGCCGCGGGGTGCCCCTATGCACACGTCACGGCGCCGCTGCGTCGCCTCGTCGATCGCTACGGCAGCGAGATCTGCCTCGCGGCACACGCGAAGACGGCGATCCCGCAGTGGGTACGGGATCGCCTACCGACGCTGCCCGGAGTGATGGCCGCGTGCGACTCACGGGCGCACGCTGTCGATCGCGCCGTCGTCGATGCCACCGAGGCATGGGTGCTCGCCGACCGCGTCGGACAGCAATTCACCGCGACCGTCATCGACGCGAACACACCCACTCCGCCACCATCGTCATCGACGATCCGGCGGTCCGCGCCAAATGCTCCGGCGACAAGCTTCAGGTCGGCAGCACGATCGCCGCGACCCTCACCACCGCCGACGTCGCCGCGCGGAAGGTGGAGTTCGCCGTCGTCGGCCCGTGATCAACTCGCTGAGATCGTTCGGATGTGAAGGATCCGAGCGAGTTGATCTTCAGGAGTATTGGTGCGCTTCGTCGGGGAAGGTGCCGGCGCGCACTTCGTCGCGGTAGGTGATCGCAGCCTCGCGGAGCACACCGGCAACATCACCGAACTGCTTGACGAACTTCGCGGGCTTTGGGTTGAAGCCGGCCATGTCCTGCCAGACGAGCACCTGTGCATCGCAGCCGGCGCCTGCGCCGATGCCGACGGTCGGCATGTGCAGCGCACGACTCAACTGCGCGGCAAGATCCGCCGGAACAGCCTCGAGGACGACCGAGAACGCGCCCGCCTGCTGCAGCGCCTTGGCATCGAGCATGAGACGGTGCGCGGCCTCATCGCCGCGACCCTGCACGCGGAAGCCACCGAAGGCGTTCACGGACTGCGGGGTGAGGCCGATGTGCGCCATCACCGGGATACCGGCGGCGACGAGTGCCTCGACCTGCGGCACGACACGCATGCCGCCCTCGAGCTTGATCGCCTGAGCGCCGCCTTCCTTCATGAAGCGGGCGGCGGTCTCAAGTGCCTGCTGCGGGGACGCCTGATAGGAGCCGAACGGGAGGTCGGCGACGACGAGCGCGCGCGGCGCTCCGCGGACGACGCCGCGCACCAGCGGCAGCAGTTCGTCGACCGTCACCGGGACGGTGGTCTCATAGCCGTAGACGACGTTCGCCGCCGAGTCGCCGACGAGCAGGACGGGGATGTCGGCCTCGTCGAAGACCTGGGCGGTGGAGTAGTCGTAGGCGGTGAGCATCGCCCACCGCTCTCCGCGCTCCTTGGCCGTCTGAAGGTCGCGGACGGTTACGCGACGGTGTCGTGCGGTGCCATAAAGAGAGGTCTCCGCCGTGGCAGAAGGGAGTGCGATGGTGCTCATCGGGGTCGCGTTAGCAACAGTGCTCATCTTCGAGCCATCCTTTTCTTCCTCGAGGCCGGCATACCGGTCCCCGGGCTATTCCTTGGACGGCGTCAATGGTGCGCCCAGATCCCTAGCGCTGTCTCTATTTTGTGACGAGATGCGAATCACTTTGATGCGCAAGCGCTTACAGCTTCACCACGCGTGCCCGCGCCCTACTCGATGACGGGAGCGGGCTCCTGCCATCGGCTGGTGATCGGCAGTCGACGGTCGCGGCCGAAGGCCTTCAGACTGATCTTCGGACCCGGCGGGTACTGCCGGCGCTTCCACTCCGCGCGGTTCACCAACGTGGCGATGCGCCGTACCTCGTCCTCGGGGAATCCCGCCGCGACGATCTCAGTGACCTCCTCGTCGTGATCGACGAAGCGAGCGATGATCGCGTCGAGTAGTTCGTAGTCGGGTAGCGAGTCCGAGTCGAGCTGCCCGGGACGCAACTCCGCCGAGGGCGGCTTGCTGATCGAGTTCTCCGGAATCGGTTCCTTCTCGCCACGCTCCGCAGCGACGGCGTTGCGCCACCGCGCCAACGCCCAGACCAGTGTCTTCGGCACGTCCTTCAGCGGGGCGAAGCCACCAACCGCGTCGCCGTAGATCGTGGAGTAACCCACGGCGAGTTCGCTCTTGTTGCCGGTGGCGAGGACGAGGTGTCCCTCGGCGTTCGAGATGCCCATCAGCGTCGTGCCCCGCACGCGTGCCTGCACGTTCTCCTCCGCCAAACCCGTGAGCCCCAGGGTGCTGACGAAGGCGTCGACCATCGGCGCGATCGGTACCTCGCGGTAGTGCGCGCCGATCCGCTCGGCAAGGTCAGCGGCGTCGGACTTCGAATGATCCGAGGAGTACACGCTCGGCATGGAGACGCCGTAGACGCGGTCGCCGCCGAGGGCATCCGCCGCGATCGCCGCGACCACCGCCGAGTCGATCCCACCGGAGAGTCCCAGCGTCACCGACCGGAAGCCGTTCTTCTGGACGTAGTCACGCAATCCGAGGACGAGCGCCCCCCACACCTCGGCCTCGTCCGTCATTCGCGGTGCCAGCACAGGCGCATCGAGGTCGCCGAGTGGCGAGCGTGGTTCGCGTGTCGAAGCATGCCGGTCGATGCGCATCGCGGTCCGTGGCTCGGTGGAGACCGCGGTCGCGGCAGTGAGATCGAGATCGACGAGATAGAGGTCCTGCACGTACTGCGGCGCCCGCAGCACTAGCGATCCGTCCGCCTTCACCACCATCGAGTCGCCATCGAAGACGAGTTCGTCCTGAGCGCCGACGGTGTTGACGTAGACGATCGGTGCGCTCGCCTCGGCCGCGCGGCGCTGCAGGAGCGGCAGGCGGACGTCGTCCTTGTTGCGCTCATACGGCGAGCCGTTGATGTTCACCACGAGACCGACGTTCGCGCGACCGGCCACTGCGAACGGTCCGCCGTCCTGCCAGAGGTCCTCACAGATCGTCATCGCGATGTCGACGCCGAGGTGGCGGACGACGACGAACCGGTCGCCGGGGACGAAGTAGCGCCGCTCGTCGAAGACGCCGTAGTTGGGCAGGTGGTGCTTGTAGTAGGTGGCGACCACGTTGCCGCCGTAGAGGAAGGCGGAGGCATTGCGGGCTCCGCCCGACTCGGCGCCGTTCGGTTGCCCGTCGTCGTCGATATAGCCGCAGATCACCGCGATCTCGCCGAGGCCGGCGGCCGCGAGGTCGGTGGCGAGCTGATGCAGAGCCTGCTGTGAAGCCCGGCGGAACGAGGCGCGCAGCACCAGATCCTCCGGCGGGTAGCCGGCGAGCGTGAGTTCCGGGAAGGCCACCAGATCGGCCCCGGAATCGGCGGCCTGGCGAGTCAGCCGCAGGACAAGATCGGCATTGGCCCGCAGATCGCCCACGGTGTAGTCGACCTGGGCGAGGGCGATCCGCAACGTTGGCACCCCTCCATCTTGTCTTACTGGCAGGTAGGGCCGGAGCCCCTGCGTGCCGATGCATTCAGAAGTTGAAGCGTCAGGCAAAATGAAGCGGTGACGGGGGCGAGAACGATGGTGCGTACGAGACGGCTTCAACTGGGCGCTGTCGGTTTTGCCGTTCTCGCTGCCGTCCTCAGCGCCTGCACGACGGGAGCCGCCGCCAACGGCTCGTCCTCTTCCGACAGCGCGTCGAGCCCGCCTTC
>DASXYU010000077.1:0-31245 GCA_036502295.1 Jatrophihabitans sp.
AACATCCCCGGCGCCGGATCGTCGTCTGTGACGGCGACGACGCTGCCGGGGGGCGACGAGATCCCGCTCATCCATGAACGCCGACGTCGGCGCCGTCCGGTGCTCTGGCTGAGTGCCGCCGCCGTCGCGGCCGGTGTCGTCGTGGCCGCCGGCATTCTCATCTCGGGCGGTCATAGCGGTGGGCAGTCCGCGGCTCCGGTGCCGCTCCCCACGACACAGTTCACGCTGCCGTTCACGGTCGACCCATCAGCCGACGTGCAGCTGGTCGGCGCGCTGGCCGCCGATCCCTATGAGCAGTACGTCGAACTCGCAGACACGACCCATCACCTGGTGCTCATCGTGGACACCTCCGGCGTCACGGACTACGACGGCACCGGCTTGCAGCAGGTCGACATCAACGGCGCGACTGGGTACTACGGTGTCGGAGCGACGGGGTCGCAGAAGCAATGGGGCAGGCGCCAGGAACTCACGAGCCAGTTCGAGGCGACGCTTGCGCTACCGACTCCCGCTTGCGGCCCCGGATCGTGCGGCAACGTGTCGTATGGCCAGGGCGAGCGCCACCTGGTCTGGCACGTCACGAGCCCCCTCCTGCCTCGCGGTGCCTACCTCGAACTGACGACCGCAGGTCTGCCGATGCCGGGTAACGCGATGCCAGAGGCGGAATTTCTCGCTGCGGCCCGCGCCCTCGACTTCACGCAGACGAGCGTGATCCGCATACCGTTTTCCCTCGCACACGCCCCCGCCGGCACCGTCCTCGTCGGCGGCGGCTCCAGCTACTACGGCCGGGAGGAGACGGTCGACGAGGGCGACCATCTGGCGCCGAACTGGGTGCCGGTCGCCGGCGGCGCCGACTGGGACGCCGACATGAGCTACGCCCCGCCCGCGGGTGGTGTCCTCGACATTGACGTGACCTCCGTCGACCGGTCCCAGGATCATTCGCATCCGGTTCAGGTCGGGCCGTCGTCCGGGTACTGGGAGCCCAGCGCGGGGCGCCTCACCGTCAAGCTCCGCGACGGTGTCTACGTTACGGTCCAGGCGATCATGGGTGTGAAGCCGGATTCCTCAGTGACTGAGACGAACCTGGCGTCAGTAGTCAGCCTGGTGACGGTGATCGACAATCCGTCCGACCGCTCGACCTGGCTGAACGCAGCAGACGCACTGCCGATTGGGTGATCAACACGCTGAGGTCGTTCGGATCTGAACGATCCGAGCGTGTTGATCATGAGGACGAGAGGGGGGCGCGCAGGGCGGTGTCGAGCACGGGGGCCCAGAGGTCGCCCAACTCCTCGACCCGCTCCAGCACATCGGCGGCGGTGAAGCGCAGCGAGCCGCCTGCCTCGACCTCCTCCCAGCTCAGCGGCGTCGAGACGGTCGGCTCCTCCCGCGCCCGCAGCGAGTACGGCGCCACCGTCGTCTTCGCCGGGTTGTTCTGCGACCAGTCGATCAGCACCTTTCGAGGACGCAGTTCCTTCGCCATCTTCGAGACGATCAGCTTCGGGTGCGCCGCCTCAAGCCGCTGCGCCAGCGCCTTCGCATACACCGACGGCGCCGAAGCGTCCTCCGTCGCAATGGGACCAGCAAGCTGCATGCCCTTCGACCCGGAGGTCTTCGGCACCAGCGTGAGCCCGTCCTCGGCGGCGGCATCACGCAGCAGCAGCGCCACCTCGCAACACTCCTTGATCGTCGCCGGCGCGCCGGGATCGAGGTCGAAAACGAGCAGGTCAGCCGGAAGCGGATCGTCGCCGTCCAACCGCCACTGCGGCACATGCAGCTCCAACGAGGCCAGGTTCGCCAGCCGGACCAGGTCGGCCACCGACTGCACCACGACGTAGTTCACGGTCTCGCGGTTCTTCGTCGAACCCGGCGCGGGCAGCGTCACCGTCCGCACCCACGGCGGCGTTCCGCGCGTGGCGTTCTTCTCGAAGAAGAACTGCCCGGTCACACCGTCCGGATAGCGCTTCACCGTCAGCGGACGGTCAACCAAGTACGGCAACAGCACCGGCGCGATCCTCGCGTAGTAGTCGATGACCTCACCCTTGGTGAAGCCATGCCCACCTGAATGAGAGTCCGGGTACAGCACCTTGTCGAGGTTGGTGAGCTTCAGCTCCTGCCCCTCCACCGACACAGTCACGGCCTCACTCACCTCCGGCCTCCGCCGCGCTCTTGTCATCGCGTACCCGGAGGAAGACCGGATGACGCAGAACTCCCGACTCCGTCCTCTCGGTGAACTGCACCTCGACGACGACCAGCGGCTCGACCCACTGGACCGACCGTCCGCGCGCTGTCGCCGGAACATCCACCGCCGGCGTGGGGCGCGCGTGCAACCTCGTCTGCAGCGCCGAGGACGTCCGCGCATCAAGGCCGCTGCCGGCCTTGCCGGCGAAGACGAAGCCGTCATCAGTCGCGCGGCCGAGCAGGAGCGACGAGAGGACGCCGGGACGCTCCGCCGCCGCCTCCCAGCCGATCACCACGTAGTCGCCGGTATGTACGAACTTCAGCTTCTGCCAGTCGGGTGAGCGCACCCCGCTTCGGTAGGTCGAGGCCAGCCGCTTCGCCACCACGCCCTCGATCCCATGCTCCCGCGCGGCCGCCTCGGTGGCAGGGCCGTCGTCGAAGAACGGACTCAACGTCCATTCCGGGTGCGCGAGCACCCAACGGTCCAGCGTCGCCCGCCGCTCGACGTAGGGCCGCGCGGTGAGGTCGACTCCGTAGCGACGCAGCAGGTCGAAGGCGATGAACGTCGCAGGAGCACTCTGTTCAGAGATTGAGTGTTGCTGCAGCGCCTCGAAGGACGGTCGTCCGTTCACCAGCACGACGAGTTCACCGTCGAAGAGTCCGTCGCCGACATCGGCACCGAGGGCAGTCACCTCGGGGAACCGCGCGGTGAGGTCGTTGCCGGTTCGGCTGTGCAGCGTCACGCCGCGCTCGCTGACATCGAGCAGCACTCGATAGCCGTCCCATTTGAACTCGAAGGCCCAGCCCGGCCCCGTTGGCAGGGTGGTGACCGCTGTCGCCAACATGGGTTGGCCGGCGCTTGCGAGGCCGCCGTTGGAATCAGGGAGGTGCACGAAGCCCATTCTGGGGTATCTAATAGGCGTAATCGGAGTAACAACAGCCACTCCAATCACAGCAAAGCCCACAGTGAGGACGGACCATGCGCGCGATCTGGAAGGGGGCGATCAGCTTCGGGCTGGTCAGTATCGGCGTGCGCGTCTACTCGGCCACCGAGGAGAAGGACGTCTCGTTCCATCAGGTGCGGCGCAGTGACGGCTCACGCATCCGCTACAAGCGTGTCGCCGAGGCCGACGGCGAAGAGGTCGCCTACGGCGACATCGCGAAGGGCTACGAACTGCCGAGCGGGCAGACCGTCGTCATCACCGACGACGACCTGCGCGACCTCCCGCTGCCGTCGGCGAAGGTGGTCGACGTGCTGCGCTTCGTTCCCGGAGACCAGATCGACCCGATCTATCACGCGCGCAGCTACTACCTCGAACCCGACAAGACCGCGCTGAAGCCGTACATGCTGCTTCGCGAGACGCTGGAGAACAGCGGGATGGTCGGTCTGGTGAAGGTGGCGATCCGCAACCGGGAGCAGCTCGCGACCCTGCGCGTGCGCGACGGCGTCATCGTCCTCGCCACGATGATCTGGCCCGACGAGATCCGCGAGCCGTCCTTCGGCTTCCTCGATGAGAAGGTCGAGCTCCGGGGGCCGGAGAAGGCGATGGCCGAATCGCTCGTCTCGTCGATGGCCGGCGACTTCGATCCCGCCGAGTACACCGATGACTATCGGGCCGCGGTTCAGGAAGTTGTCGACGCCAAGGTCGAGGGGCACGAGGTCGAGGCGCCGCTTGAGCAGCCGACGGCGAGCAACGTCGTTGACCTCATGGCGGCGTTGAAGGCATCGGTCGATGCTGCCCGGCGTGAGCGGGGCGAGGCGCCGGCGGCAGAGGCGCCGAAGGCACGCGCGAAGGTGCCGGCGAAGAAAGCCGCCGCCGAAGCCCCGGCGAAGAAGGCCATCGCGAAGAAGGCCATCGCGAAGAAGGCGACTGCCAAGACTGCCAAGAAGGCAGCGGCCCGGAAGACCGCCTGACAAGCCGAGACCGAACCGATTGATCCCTGCCGGGGTTACCCTGACTCGGTGACTCACCCGCTCGACACGGCACCGCCGCCCGCCCGGCTGGCCGATGTCGAGCTGCCCGAACTCAATCCGGATTCCGATCGCTGGCCTGGCCGCAAGGTCAACGTGGCCGGTGTCAGCCTGCACGTCCGCCACACGCCGGGCCCGGACGGCGCCGAGCGAGCGGTGCTCATCCACGGCCTCGGCGGCGCCGCCACCAACTGGACCGACTTCGCCGCGCTGATCTCCAGCCAACTCGACGTCGAGGCGATCGACCTGCCCGGCTTCGGCTTCAGCGGCGAGACTCTGGACCGCAACTACTCCATCGCGATGCAGGTCGCGATCGTCATCGCCTTTCTTGACGAGTCGAAGCGCAGCGGTGAGTGGCGCGGCCCTGTGCATCTTGTCGGCAATTCCATGGGCGGACTGATCTCGCTCGAGGTCGCCGCGCTGCGTCCTGACCTGGTCCGCACGCTCACCCTCATCTCGCCGGCGGTCCCCGACACCAAGGCATTCCGCTCCCAGCCGCTGAAGAACGACCCACTGATGGCCCTTGTCGTCCTGCCCGGGCTGGGCGAGTACGGCGTCCGTCGCTTGGCGAAAGCCGGCGTCGAAGCCCGCGTGCGTGGCTCGCTCGGCATCTGTTTCGCCGATCCGCACCGTTACCCGGCCAATCGCCTCGCCCAAGACATCGAGGACGTCACCACCCGCCTCGCCGAATGCCCCTGGGCCCAGCGCGTCCTGCTCAAGGCGACCCGTGCGTTGGTGCGCGTGCAGTACTTCCGGCGCCGCGCCACGTGGAGGCGGATCAGGACGATCATCGCGCCGACTCTGGTCCTCTGGGGCGACAGCGACAAGCTCGTCGCCGTCGATCTCGCCGAGCAGGTGACGGCGGCGATCCCGGGTGCGCGACTGCGGATCTTCGAGGACACCGGGCACACCGCGATGATGGAGCGACCGGTCGAGTCGGCCCGAGCCTTCTTCGGCCTGCTCGAGGATGTGGCCGCCGGCCAATTCTCCCGACCCGACGACGCGGCCGCTTCGGCTTCAGTTCCGAGCTGATGTGGCAGCCTGAGGACGTGGCTGACGACGATCGCAGGCGAGCGAGCGGGGTCAACGTGGATGACCTCGTCGACGCCAACCGTGACGCACTCTCCCGATCGCGCGCCGAACTGGGACAGGTTCGCGTCCGCGATCTACAGCAGGGCCGTCGTGAGGACGTCGATCACGCCCGGCGTGGGGCGGGGCAGATCACTCCGAGCCGTCACCCCAACACGCTGCAGCGCTTCACCCGCAGGTTCGGCTGGCGCGCCTATGCGCTGCCGCTGCTCCTGGCGATCACCGTCCTCGCTCTGATCGACGTCACCAGTGGGGGATCGGGACACTCCGGCCACCCGACCGGTGCACCCGCCGTGAGTCCGGGCAATGGTGTTGGGCACAGCGGCGGCGTTGCGAGCGACGCTCCGGTGTCGCCACCCGTGGCGTCGGGCAACACCTCGCTGCAGAGCGACCAGGCAGGCTCCAACGCACTCAACCAGGTACTCGCCTCCGGCGCGCTGCCACAGGGCGGTGACTACACGAAGAAGGGGACGGGCGCCTTCCACGTCATCCCTGGCACGAGCAAACCGGTCGGCGCGGGGCAGCTGTACACCTACGCGGTCGACGTCGAGGACGGCATCAGCGGAATCGACGCCACGCAGTTCGCCGACGAGGTGCAGTCCGTCCTCTCCGCGAAGCAGAGCTGGGCTGGGCACGGCGACGTCACGCTGCAGCGCGTCGACACGGGTGAGGCGTCGTTTCGGGTGAGCCTCACCTCGGTGGAGACCGACCACAAGTACTGCGGCTATTCGATCCCGGTAGAGACGTCCTGCTACGTCACACAGGGCGACAATGGTGCCGACACGAACCGGGTCGTCCTGAGCGTGGCCCGATGGGTACGAGGCTCGATGGCCTATATCGGTGACCTCGACACCTATCGGATCTACATGATCAACCACGAGACCGGCCACGCCATCAGTCACGAGCACGCCCACCAGTGCCTGCCCGGCGGCGAGGCGCCGGTAATGATGCAGCAGACCATCGGCTTGAAGTCCGCCGTGACGGGGCAGATGTGCACGGCCAACCCGTGGCCCTATCCCGACGGTGTCGCCGGAGCGCCCGGCGCGGAGCAGCCCGACACCGACGCCAACAGCGAATACATCCTCACAGGCGACTGAGTAACCTGGGAATCAAGCACCCGGATCCGGTGGTTGAGCTTGTCGAGACCCCGGACATAGCTAGTGAGGACGCAGGACGTGTCGAAGCTTCCACCTCTGGTCGAGCCCGCCGAGTCGCTCTCGGTAGACGAGGTTCGCCGCTACAGTCGGCACCTGATCATCCCTGACGTCGCCTCGGCGGGTCAGAAGCGCCTGAAGAACGCGAAGGTGCTCTGCGTGGGCGCCGGCGGTCTCGGCTCACCCGCCCTCATGTACCTCGCCGCGGCGGGCGTGGGGACCCTGGGCATTGTCGAGTTCGACATCGTCGACGAGTCGAACCTGCAGCGCCAGATCATCCACAGCCAGGCGGACATCGGTAAGCCGAAGGCACTCTCGGCAGCCGAGACCGTGCGGGGCATCAACCCGCTGATCCAGGTCAACGTTCACGAGCAACGCCTGGACAACGACAACGTCATGGAGCTGTTCAGCCAGTACGACCTCATCGTCGACGGCACCGACAACTTCGCGACGCGCTACATGGTCAACGACGCCTGCGTGCTGCTGAACAAGCCCTACATCTGGGGCTCCATCTACCGCTTCGACGGGCAGGCCTCCGTCTTCTGGTCGGAGCACGGTCCCTGCTACCGCTGCCTCTACCCGGAGCCGCCGCCGCCCGGGATGGTCCCGTCCTGCGCCGAAGGCGGCGTGCTGGGCGTCCTCTGCGCCTCGATCGGTTCGATCCAGGTGACCGAGGCGATCAAGGTGCTCACCGGCATCGGCGAGCCGCTCGTCGGGTCGTTGATGGTCTACGACGCGCTCGAGATGACCTACCGCAAGATCAAGATCCGCAAGGACCCGAACTGCGCGGTCTGTGGCCCGAACGCCACGATCACCGAACTCATCGACTACGAGTCCTTCTGTGGTGTCGTGTCGGAGGAGGCGGCCGAGGCGGCTGCTGGTTCGACGATCACGCCGCTGGAGCTCAAGGAACTGCTGGACTCCGACAAGCCGATCTTCCTGGTGGACGTCCGCGAGCCCGCCGAGTGGGAGATCGTGAACATCCCGGAGGCGACGCTGATCCCGAAGGACCAGATCCTGCGCGGTGACGCGCTCGCCTCGCTGCCGCAGGACAAGCAGATCGTGCTGCACTGCAAGTCGGGCGTGCGCTCCGCGGAGTGCCTGGCCGCGGTGAAGAACGCCGGCTTCAAGGACGCCGTGCACGTGCAGGGCGGCATCCTCGCGTGGATCAACCAGGTCGACCCCTCACTGCCGACCTACTGACCGCCTCGGCGGTTGAGCTTGTCGAAACCCCGCTTGCTCGCGGAGCAGATGTTGGCGTGCGTGGAGTCCATCCCGCCCGGCAAGGTCATGACCTACGGCGATGTGGCCGAGTACTGCGGCTCGCGTGCTGCGCGCATGGTCGGTCGCGTACTCGCATCCGATGGGGGGTCGGTGCCGTGGCACCGAGTGCTCCGGGCCGACGGGTCGCTGGCGCCGCACCTCTTCACCGAGCAGCGCGCGCTGCTCATCGCCGAGGGCGTCCGCTTCAACGGTGAGCGCGTCGACCTGAAACGTCACCGCTGGGACGGGACAAGCCAGAAAGTGTCGTAGGTGGGTGATGGGCTGTCACGCGTGGGAGGAACCAGCCAGTCGCCGAATGTTCTACATGTAGAACATTCGGCGTACCCTCGGGGCATGAAGCAGATCAACCGCCGCGAACTCAACCAGCGCAGCGGCCAGATCCTCGACGAGGTGATCGCCACCGGCGAACCCGTTGAGGTCATCAGCCGCGATGGTGAATCGGTCATCATCAGCAAGAAGCCCGAGTCGACGTACGAGCGATTGGTGCGCGAAGGTTTCCTCATCCCTGCGAAGCGAGTCGGCAGCTGGGCGGACGTCAAGCCAGTCGAATCCAAACGTTCAGTCGAAGAAATCATGGCTGAGATGGAAGAGGATCGCTGAGCATGGCAGACCTGTTGTACGTCGATACGTCTGCGTTGCTTCGGCGGGCTCTTGGCCACTCAGATAGTGAGCGCGTTGCGCGCCTCACACGCGACGTTGTCGAGCGAGGTGGACTGCTGGTTTCCAGTCGTCTGTTGTGGCTTGAGGTGCGCCGAACGCTCGTGCGCGAGCGACTGAGCGGCAACGACATTTCTGGTGGCGTCACCGAGGCGCTTGCATACATCTCAGAACTCCGCGTGACGGATCAAGTGTGGGATGCGGCGCACGCAATTGAGGCCCATATCAGGACGCTTGACGCATTGCATGTCGCCACGTGTCTAGTAGCTGGCGCGGCACTGCTGAGCTTCAACCAGAACATGCGCTCCGTTGCGCGCACGCTCGGAGTGGCAGTGGTGGATCTGTGACCGAGTACCGCCTCGTGAGACCGGAGCGCGTTGCCCCGTCGCCGCCCGTACTCGACGCCGCCCAGCGGCGGGTGATCGAGCATGAGGGTGGACGGCTGCTCGTCCTCGCCGGACCGGGAACCGGCAAAACCACGACCCTCGTCGAGACCGTCGTGGCACGCGTGGAGGCGGGCGTGCCGGTCGACGAGATCCTGATGCTCACCTTCGGCCGTAAGGCCGCCGGCGAGTTGCGCGACCGCGTCACGGCCCGTCTCGGTAGGACGCTGCGCGAACCGCTGGCGCGCACGCTGCACTCCTACGCCTTCGGCGTGCTGCGCATGGCGGCGCTGCGCGATGCCGAGCGCCCGGTGCCCCGACTGCTCGGCGGCGCGGATCAGGACGTGATGGTGCGGGAGCTGCTTCCGGGCAGTGACGCCGCGTTGTGGCCGTCCTCGCTGAAGCCTGCGCTGGCAACCTACGGATTCGCCGACGAACTGCGCGACTTCATGATGCGGGCGATCGAACGCGGCATAGACGGAAACGCGTTGCGGGCGGAGGGCGCTCGCCGCAGCCGCGCCGATTGGATCGCGATCGGGGCGTTCCTCACCGAGTACGAGCAGATCAACGCCCTCGACCCCAGCAAGGGCTACGACCAGGCGGCGCTGATCCGCGCCGCCATCAACGCGCTGCACGCCGACCCCGAACTACTCGCCGCCGAACGGGCGCAGCGCCGCCGCATCTACGTCGATGAGTATCAAGACACCGACCCAGCGCAGGCTGAACTACTGCACCTGCTCGCCACTGGAGCGGACGAGCTGATCCTTGTCGGGGACCCCGACCAATCGATCTACGCCTTCCGCGGCGCGAACGAACGCGCCATCGCTGAGGTTCGCGATCGGTTCGGGGCTGTGGACGCTGTCGCTCTGGCGACGTGCCGCCGCTTCGGTGACGAACTGCTCGCCGCCACGCGGCGCATAGCGGCGAAACTCCCAGGACGTGCCGAGCAGCGGGCGCTCACCGCAGCCGAAGGCTTACCGCCGGGGTCGGTCGAGGTGGCGGTGTTCCGCTCCGCGCCGGAGGAGGCGGCCTACGTCGCCGATGCGGTCCGTCGTGCGGGCCTGGGCACTGACGGAACGCCCCCGATTCCATGGTCCGAGATGGCGGTGCTGGTGCGCGCGACAGCGCCGATGGCGCTGGTGCACCGGGCGCTGGTGGCAGTTGGCGTGCCCGTGGCACTGCGGCGCGAGGAACTGCCGCTCGCCGAGCAGCCGATCGTGGCGATGCTGCTCGACATCCTCAGCTGTGCCGCCGGTGAGCCGCTCACCGAAGACCTCGCCGAGGCGCTGCTGATGGGGCCGATCGGGCGCGCCGATGCCTTGCGCCTGCGCAAGCTGCGCCGCGCGTTGCTGCCCTTCGGCCCCGATGCGTCCTTCGCAGCTGTCGTGAGCGACGAGCGAGACGCCCAGGTACTCCCCGAGTACGTCAAGTGGCCAGTCGTGCGCGTAGCGAAGACGCTCGTTGCGGCGAAGCGCGCCTTCGACGAGAACGGAAACGCGGAGAGCATCCTCTGGGCGGCGTGGTCAGCATCCGGACTCGGCGTACGCCTCGAGGCGGCGGCTCTGCGCAGCGACCCTGCGGCGGCATCGGCGAACCGCGACCTCGATGCGGTGCTGCAGCTCTTCAGCGCTGCCGCCGACTTCGTCGACCGCCTGCCCGGAGTGAGGCCCACCGGCTTCGCCGACCACCTGCGCGCGCAGCAGTTGCCTGCCGACGCGTTTGCCCGCGGCAGCTCCAGTACCGAGGGTGTCAGCATCCTCACCGCGCACGCGAGCAAGGGCCTGGAGTGGGAGTTCGTCAGCATCGCGGGTGTGCAGGAGGGGAGGTGGCCCGACCTGCGCCGGCGCGGCAGCTTGCTCGGAGTTGAACGCCTCGTCGATCCCGACAGCGACACGGTCTCCTCGGCGCACCTGCTCGCCGAGGAGCGACGTCTCTTCTACGTGGCGGCGACGAGGGCGAAGTCGCGGCTGCTCGCCACGGCGGTCGCCGGCGAGGAGGATCAGCCGTCACGCTTCCTCGACGAGTTGAGCCCTGCCGAGCAGCGTGGCCTCACGCGATTGCCGCACACCAGCGACCGGGTCGGCCTCATCGGCCACCTGCGCGCCGTCGTCTGCGACCCGTCGAGAAACGCCGACCTGCGTGCCGAAGCCGCCGCCTCCCTCGCCGAACTCGCCAACGCGGGTATTCCGGGCGCGAACCCCGACGACTGGTGGGGGTTGGCGGAACTGTCGACAACCGAACCGGTGCGCGCCGAGGACGAGCCGGTGTATGTCAGCCCGTCGCGCATGGAGAGCTTCATCAACTGCGAACTGCGCGGCCTTATGGACACCATCGGCGTCCGCGGCGAGCAGACCTCGGCCGCCTCTCTCGGCACGGTGATCCATGCCCTCGCCGAGCAGTTCGCGCTCGACGAGCTCACCACCAGTCCGGCCGAACTCGACGCGCTCCTCGACGAGCAGCTCGCCGTCCTCGATTTCGGCGCGCCCTGGATGGCCGGCAACGAACGCGCCCGCGCCAAGCGGATGCTGCAGCGGCTGATCGGGTGGCTGCAGAGCAGCCGCGACGCCTACGACCACGTCGCCAACGAACTCGAGTTCAAGGTCGAGGTAGGTGGCGGCGTCCTCGCCGGCAAGGTGGACCGCCTCGAACGTGACGAGGACGGCCGTTTGGTGATCGTCGACTTCAAGACGGGCAAGAACTCGGTGAAGGACGACAAGCTTCCCGAGCATCCGCAGCTCGGCGCATACCAACTCGCGATCGAGCAGGGCGGTTTCGCCGAGTACGGAACCGAGTCGGGCGGCGCGATGCTGGTGCAGCTCGGCGTCGAGAACAAGCAGGCGAAGGAACAGCGGCAACCGCCGCTCACCGACTCCGTCGATCCTGAGTGGGCGCTGGCACAGGTGCAGCAAGTCGTGCGAGCCGTCCGTGGGTCGAGCTTTCGGGCAATCGCGAATACGCGCTGCAACCGCTGTCCCGTGCGCGCGAGCTGCCCCCTGCAGGACGACGGCCGGCAGGTGACACAGTGAGCGAGTCGAGCGAGCTCACCGTTGGTGTACGCATCTCGGCGGCGCAGCTGGCGGCGAATCTGGGCAACACCCTGCCGACGCCGGAGCAGGCCGAAGTCATCGAGGCCCCGCTTGAGCCCATCGCCGTTATCGCCGGCGCGGGTGCCGGCAAGACCTCGACGATGGCGGCCCGTGTGGTGTGGCTGGTCGCCAATCGGCTCGTGGAACCCGACCGCATCCTCGGCCTCACCTTCACCCGCAAGGCCGCCGCGGAACTGTCGCAGCGCATCCGTAAGGAACTCGCCGTGTTGCGCCGCGTCACCGAGCGCGACGATCCCGACGATCAGGGACTGCTGGCGCTGCTGCACGCGCAGGAACCGACCGTCTCGACGTACGCCGCCTACGCGGGACGGCTGGTGGGCGAGCAGGCGCTGCGCGTGGGTCGCGAGCCCGACGCGCGGTTGCTCGCCCCGGCCGTCCTCTGGCAGGTCGCCGATCGCGTGGTGCACAAGTGGAGCGAGCCGCTCGAGCAGTTCAACTCGCCCGCCTCGCTGGTCAAGTGGGTGTTGGCGATGGCGGGGCAGTTCGCCGACCACCTCGTCACTGCCGAGCAGGTGGAGGACTTCTGCCTACGTTCCCTTGAGGCATACCTGCGCCTCGAACCGGGCCCGAAGGCGCGCGTCGACATCCCCACCGGCACCGCGGACTACGTGAAGTCGCTGCAGCAGCGTCTCGCACTGGTGAAGGTCGTCGAGGCGTTCCAGGCCGAGAAGGGACGCATCGGCGCAGTCGACTTCGGCGATCAGATGCGCGTGGCGGCTGAACTCGCCTGGGTGCCGGAGGTTGCCGCTGGTGAGCGGGAGCGCTATGCCGCCGTCCTGCTCGATGAGTACCAGGACACCGGCCATTCGCAGATCCGCATGCTCCGCGGCATCTTCGGTGAAGGTCACCCCGTGACTGCGGTGGGTGATGCGCTGCAGTCGATCTACGGCTGGCGCGGTGCGAGCGCCGGCAACATGCGCGCCTTCAAGACCACCTTCGCGAAGAAGGACGGCACGCCCGCGACCGAGCGTGCGCTCTCCGTCGCGTTCCGCAACGACGCCGAGATCCTGACCGTCGCCAACACGATCGCCGCACCGCTGCGCGATATCGATCGCGGTGTCGAGCTGAGGCCGCGTGATACTGCGGGGGAGGGCTTCGTCGCCACCGCCTTCCTGCCGACCATCGAGGACGAAGCCGGCTGGGTCGCGCGGCGGGTGAAGGAGGCGTGGGACGATCTGCCGCCGGGCAACCGCACCGCGGCCGTCCTCTGCCGCAAGCGCTCGCCGATGCCGTTACTCGCGGCGGCGTTGCGCGAGCAGGGGCTCGATGTCGAGATCGTGGGGCTAGGGGGTCTGCTTACCACTCCGGAGGTGACGGATGTGGTTGCGACGCTGAAGGTGCTCGCCGACCACGACTCCTCCGGTGCGGTGATGCGGCTGCTCACCGGCGCTCGCTGGCGTATCGGGGCGCGTGATCTCTGGGCACTGCGCGAGCGGGCCCGCCGTCTCGTCGCGACCCCCGAGGGGACACCAGAGGAGGCGGTGGTGCCGCCCTCGTTGTTGGAGGCGCTGGACGATCTCGGTTTCGAAGCCGACTACTCGCCGGAGGGGTGGCGCCGCCTCACTGCGCTGAGCCGTGAACTGGGCGGGCTGCGTCGCCGTCTCGGTGTGCCGCTGGTCGAACTCGTGGCTGAGGTCGAGGCGGCAATCGGAGTTGGCATCGAGGTGCAGGCCCGGCATGACCGTGAGCGGGTCGGACGTGTGCACCTGGACCGCTTCCTTGAAGAGGCCGCCGAATTTACGTCGACGCGCTCCGCGGAATCCGCGAACGGCGGGAGCGATGGCATCGGAGTGCCGACCCTGCGCGCCTTCCTCGCCTACCTGGAGGCGGCCGAAGAGGAGGAGTACGGCCTTGAGGCCGGTGAGGTGGAAGTGCTTCCCGAGCGGGTGCAGCTCATCACGGTCCACGGCGCCAAGGGCCTGGAGTGGGACATCGTGGCGGTGCCCGGGTTGATGGAGGGTGTCTTTCCGTCCAAACCGGAGCGGATCAACTGGGCCCGCAGTCGCGAACAGCTCCCGGCCGAGCTGCGTGGTGATCGCGCCAGTCTTCCCGTCCTTGACCTCAACGACGTCGAATACCGCGCCGAGTACCGAGAACGTCTTGAGGCGCATCACGACGAGGTGGTTATCCGCCACGTCCAGGAGGAACGGCGCCTTGCCTACGTCGCGGTCACGCGTCCGCGCAATTACCTCTTCGTCAGCGGGTATGCGTGGGACGACGCCGTGAAGGCTCGCGAGCCGTCACGGTTCTTCGTCGAGATCGCCGGGATCGTCACGCCGTCGGAGTGGTACGTGCCTGAGCCCGAGGAGTCCAATCCGCTCAGCGAGGTGATCGACGAGACGGCGTGGCCGCTCGACCCGCTGCGCGACCGTGGTGACATCGCCGCGGGTGCAGTGCTCGTGCGCGAGGCGATGAGCCGTGGCGCCAAGGCCGGCAACAGCGAGTGGCGTGAGCATGTCGCCGCCGTCCTCGCCGAGGCCGGTCGGACGCAAGTCCCGGAGGCGGTCGAGGTCGACCTGCCGGCGCACCTGTCGGTGAGTGACCTCGTCGAACTCGAACGCGATCCCGTAGCACTGGCGCGGCGGTTGTACCGTCCGCTGCCCACTGCGCCGGCGCCGTGGACCCGCCGCGGCACCGCGTTCCACACCTGGCTGGAGCGCAAGTGGGAGCAGGCGACCCTGCTCGACATCGACGAACTTCCCGGTTCGGCTGACGAGTTCCCCGCCGATGATGCGCGGCTACTCGAACTTCAGGCTTCGTTCGAACAGAGCCAGTGGGCTGGGCGGACGCCGACGCATGTGGAAGTGCCCTTCGAGATGGCACTCGGTGGTGCCGTGATCCGAGGACGGATGGATGCAGTCTTCGGCAGTGCCCAGGAGGACTGGCATGTCGTCGACTGGAAGACCGGTCGCAGGCCCACCGGGGCCGATGCGAAGGCTGCAGCTATTCAGCTCGCCACCTACCGCCTCGCCTGGGCGCACCTCAACGGCATCCCCGACGATCAGATCGACATGGTGCAGGCGTCGTTCCACTACGTGGCGAGCAACGACACCGTGTCACCGACGAACCTGCTCACCGCCGATGACCTGCGCGCGCTCATCACCGGCTCTTAGCGTCAGAACCCGTGCAGATGCACGGTGTGAGGGCTGCGTCGACCGATTCGGCGCTAGAGCCATGCACGTGCGCGAATTTGGACGCGGGTGAAGCGCTACTGCGAACGATCAGAGCGAGACGGCGCCGGACTGCGCGAGTGTGTGCGCGTCGAGACGGAACCGCTCCGGAAACGCCACGCCAGCAGAGGATGACCCCGTCACCAGGTCAGCCGTCAGTTCGCCGATGAGCGGCGCGAACTTCGCTCCATGCCCCGAACACGGCGAGCAGACGACGAGCGGACCGGTTCGGTCGATGAGAAAGTCCTCGCTCGGTGTCGTGGTGTACAGGCACGTCACTTCCGCGGACGGTACCGGCACCAGACCCGGGAACCACTCCTTCACATACGAGACCACCCGCTTTCGCACGACCGGATTCACGACACCGTCGTGGTCAGCTCCGCCCGCCGTGATCTCCTGCCCACCTCCCCCATCGGCTACGCCCATATTGATGGGGGTACCCCCACCGTGCTGACCGATCTTGCGGTCGTCGTTCGGCCCGCCGTCCCGTCCTCCGGCGAGGTGATAGAAGGCGAACTCGGCAGCCTCGTGGATCGTGCTCGGCCAAGGCACCTGCGTCGGGTCGACACGGGGAAAGTGGAACACCTGCTGCCGCGTCACCCGGATCTCCGGCAGCGGCACGAACTTCCCGGCGAGCTGCTCGACCCACCCGCCGGCCGCCACCACGACAACGCGTCCGCGCACCTGCTCGCCGAAACTGGAGCCGGAGTCGAGCTGCACGCCCGCCCCAGTGTCATCCGGCAGGACCCTCGTCACCGCAGTCCCGTAACGCACCTCGGCCCCAGCCGCTCGGGCAAGATCCAGCATCGCGCGCACCGACGCCGCGGCATCCATCGTCCCCGCCTGAGGATGGAAAACGACCTCGCCCTCGAAGCGCATCCCGGGCCAGCGCATCTCGGCCTCCGCGGCCGGCAGCACCTCGTGCGCAACGCCATGCGCACGTAGCAACTCAGCCACGGTCGGCACATGACGGTTCGGGCCGAAATCCAGCCCGCCGTAGAAGTTCAGCAGCGAACGGCCACTCGCCGCCTCCACCTCGCGCCACAGCTCGAAGGCGCGTCCGGTGAGCGAGACGTAGAGCCGGTCGCCATAGGCGCGGCGGACGATGCGCGCGGAGCCGTGCGAACTTCCCCGCCCGTGATCGGGTTCGAACTGCTCCAGCACGAGGACGGAGAGCCCTCGCCGTGTCGCCGCCCACGCAGACGCGGCCCCAGCGAGACCTGCGCCGATGATCACTACGTCGAACTCATCAGACACGTCCCGAGGCTATCTTCAAAGGCATGCCCACAGAGCGCGACTACGTGAATGCCCACCGCGATGATCTTCTCGCCGACCTGGATGCGTGGCTGCGCATCCCCGGCATCAGCGCCCAGCCCGAGCACCACGCCGAGGTGCTGCGTAGCGCCGAGTGGATCGCCGGCGCCGCCCGCGCGGTCGGCTTCCCCACGGTCGAGATCTGGCCCACGGCAGGACTGCCGACCGTCTTCGCCGAGTGGCCGGCCGCCGAGCCCGACGCCCCGACCGTCGTCATCTACGGCCACCACGACGTGCAGCCGGTCGACCCGATCGAGCTCTGGCACACCGACCCCTTCAACCCCACCATCGAGGGAGACGTCCTGCGGGCACGAGGCAGCGCCGATGACAAGGGCCAGCTGCTCTTCCACTTCCTGGGCCTGCGCGCCCACCTCGCCGCCACCGGCCGCACCACCCCGGCGGTGACGCTGAAGCTGCTCATCGAGGGCGAGGAGGAGTCCGGCTCGCCGAACTTCGCCGACGTGCTCCACGACCACCGCGACCGCCTCGACTGCGATGTCGTCGTCATCACCGATACCGGGATGATCGCCCCCGACATCCCCTCCACGGTCACGGGCATGCGCGGCCTCGTCGTCGCCACCGTGAGCTTCCACGGTCCCGACCTCGACCTGCACTCTGGCGTCTTCGGCGGCGCCGTCCCCAACCCCGCCACTGCGATCGCCCGCCTCGTCGCCGCCCTGCACGATGAGGACGGACGGGTGGCTGTCCCCGGCTTCTACGAAGACGTCCTCGACCTCACCGAGCAGGAGCGCGATCTCTTCGCGAAGGTGCCGCACGACGACGCCGAGTTCCTCACCACCGCCAAGTCACGGGCGCTGGCCGGCGAGAAGGACTTCACCACCCTCGAACGCCTCGGTGCCCGCCCCACCGCCGAGGTGAACGGCATCGGCGGCGGCTACCAGGGGCAGGGCGGCAAGACGATCGTCCCGAGCGATGCCTTCGCCAAGCTCAGTTTCCGCCTCGTCGCCGCGCAGCAACCGGCAGCGATCACCGCAGCGGTGAACGCCTTCATCGAGGCCCACACCCCCGAGGGCCTCAGCGCCAGCGTGGACTGGGAGGGCGAGGGCGTCTCACCGTGCCTCGTCCCGATCACGACCCCTGCCTACCGCGTCCTCACCGACGCGATCAGCGAGGCCTGGGACGGCGCTCCCGTCCTGCCCACCCGCGAGGGAGGCAGCGGCCCCGAGGCCGCCATCCAGGACATCCTCGGTGCGCCGCTCGTCTTCCTCGGCGTCGGTCTTCCCGATGATCAGATCCACGCCCCGAACGAGAAGGTGAACCTTTCGATGCTCTACCGCGGCGCCGAGGCAGCCGCGCTGCTCTGGAAGAAGATCGCTGCCGTCGGGCGTGCTGGGCTCGCCGGTTAGGGTGGCAGGTGTGCCGGCAAAGACCAGAAGCAAGTCTCCCAAGCTGCCCAGCCCCTCCTTCTCCCTGACGCATCACACGCTCGCCAACGGCCTGCGGGTCGTGGTGGCGCCGGATCGCTCCGCGCCGGTCGTGGGCGTCGCCGTCCTCTACGACGTCGGCTTCCGTTCCGAACCCGAAGGACGTACCGGGTTCGCGCACCTCTTCGAACACCTCATGTTCCAGGGCAGCGCGACGCTGGAGAAGCTCGAGCACTTCCGCTACGTGCAATCCAGCGGCGGCACCTTCAACGGCTCCACCCACTTCGACTACACCAACTACTTCGAGGCGTTGCCGAGTAACGCCCTTGAGCGTGGTCTCTTCCTCGAGGCAGACCGGATGAGGAGCCCGCGGATCACTGCGGAGAACCTCGCCAACCAGCTTGAGGTGGTGAAGAACGAGATCCGCGTCAACGTGATGAACCGCCCCTACGGCGGCTTCCCGTGGATCTACCTACCGAGCGTCCTCTTCGACACCTTCGCCAACAGCCACAACGGCTACGGCGGTTTCGAGGACCTCGAGTCGGCCACCGTAGAGGACGCCGCCGATTTCTTCGACGTGTATTACGCGCCGAGCAACGCGGTGCTGGCAGTGGTCGGCGACCTCGATGTCGAGGAGACCCTCGGCCTCGTCGAGAAGCATTTCGGAACCATCCGCAAGCGCCCCAAGCCGAAGCGCCCCAGCTTCGCCGAGCCGGCGCTGAAGGCGGAGCGGCGCGCGCAGCACCACGACCCGCACGCACCACTGCCAGCGGTCGCGATCGGTTATCGCATCCCCGACCCGGTGACGAAGCTCGACAAGCACCTGGCGAACCTGCTCCTCGCCGAGGTGCTCTCCGATGGCGACGCCTCCCGTCTGCAGCGCCGCCTCGTGCAGCGCGATCACCTCGTCGTCGACGTCTCCGCCTACCTCGGGGAGTTCGGCGATCCCTTCGACGAGCGCAACCCGTCGACCCTGACGATCACCGCGCACTACCCCGACGCCGACACGCTGGAGGCGATCCTCGGTGCAATCGATGAGGAACTGAGCCGCATCGCCGAGGACGGCCTGCTTCCCGGCGAGCTCGACCGGGTCCGCACCCGTCTGGTGAGCGTGCTGCTGCGCGAACTCGACGCCGTCATCTCGCGCACGCTCGAGTTCGCGAAGTTCGAGCTCATCTTCGGCCGCGCCGAGCTCATCGCCGAGCTGCCGTCGCTACTCGCCCTGGTCACCGAGGACGAGGTACGTGCCGCCGCGGCGGCGCTGCGCCCCGACCGAAGAGCCGTCCTCGAACTAGTGACGGGCGGTGAAAGCGAGTGAGCAACGTTCCCGCACTGACGAAGCCTCGCGTGGCGAAGAAGCTCGCCACCGAAGAGCGGACGCTGCGCAACGGCCTCAAGGTCATCGCCATCCGCAAGCCGGGCGTCCCGCTGGTCGAGCTGCGGCTTCGGCTGCCCGCGCTCTCGACGAAGGCGAACCGTCCGGCACAGGTGAGTCTGCTCGCCGATTCGATGCTCACCGGTGCCGGGCGCCTCGACCGGGCCGGCCTCGCCGCGGCGATCCAGGGCCTCGGCGGCGACCTCAGCGTCGGCGCCGATGCCGATCGCATCCTGATCGGCGGCAACGTCCTCGCCACCGAGTTCGGCGGGCTGCTCGAGCTACTCGCCCGCGTCCTCACCGGCGCGACGTACGCCGACGGCGAGGTCGAAACCGAGCGTGATCGGCTCGTCGAGAACCTCGCCATCGCCCGATCGCGCGCCAGCGTGATCGCCAGCGAGGCACTGGCGCACCGCATGTGGGGTGATCACCCCTACGCCCTCGACCTGCCCACACCGGAGCGGGTGGCGACCACCACGGCGACCCAGGTGCGCAAGCTGCACGAAGACGTCGTGAAGCCGACCGGCGCCACGCTCGTCCTGGTCGGTGACCTTGCTCCGGCGAAGATGATCGACCTCGTCGCGACGGCCTTCCGCCGCTGGCAGGGGACGTCGGTGCGCGGCCGCGTTCCGGGTCTGCCGGCGCCGGCCCCCGGCCTGCCGCTGCTCGTCGTCGACCGCCCCGGGTCGGTGCAGAGCTCGGTGCGCCTGGCTCGTCCCGCGATCCCGCGCTCAAACCCGAAGTCACCCGCACTGCAGCTGGCGAACCTCGCCTTCGGCGGCTACTTCTCCTCGCGGTGGACCGAGAACATCCGCGAGGACAAGGGCTATACCTATGGGCCGCACAGCCGCCTCGATCACCACCAGCTCGGTTCGATGCTGGTGCTCGACGCCGAGGTCGCGACCGAGGTCACGGCGCCTGCGCTGCTGGAGACGTTCTACGAACTCGGCCGGATCGCGGCTCTGCCGGTGACGGCCGAGGAGCTGGAGAGCGTGCGGCAGTACGCCATCGGCACGCTGGCGCTCTCCACCGCGACACAGGCCGGGCTCGCCTCGACCCTGTCGATGCTCTCCGCCTTCGGGCTCGGGCTGGACTGGATCGCGGAGCACCCGAAGCGGCTGCAGGCACTGAGCGTCGAGGACGTGAGTGCCGCCGCGGCCGACTTCTTCGGTCCGGCCGGCTTCACCGGGGTCGTCGTCGGTGACGCCGACTCGATCGTGTCGCCGCTGCGCTCGCTGGCCCAGGTCGAACTCGCCGCCGGCTGAGATGACCCGTCCGCCCCACAGCCTGCCGCCGCTGGGCGGTCTCGGCTTCGAACGGGCAGGGCATCGGCGCGGCGACGCGGAGTGGCTGGAGCAGGCATGGCAGCAGGCGCGCGTCCTGCAGATCACCGCGAGGTCGTCGGCGGCGATGCGCGACGGCGGGCTTTACTTCGCGCCAAGTGAGGACGTCCCCACCGATGCGGTGCGCCGCTTCCTCGGCGAGGTCGACGGCCTCCCCTACTTCTCTTGCACGGTCGAGATGGGCGCAGAGGACGCCGGCGAATGGGCCTCGCTGCGTGACCTCGGCAGCGGTGTCGACGACCTCCACGGGGGAATGTTCGCCGCCGCCATAGGACTGGAGCAGTGGCACCAACGCCACCGCCGCTGCCCGCTCTGCGGTGAGGCGACCACCGAGACCGAGGCGGGGTGGACCCGCACCTGTCCCGCTGATGGCAGCACGCACTTTCCGCGCACCGACCCGGCCGTGATCATGATGGTCACCGACGGCGACCGGTGTCTGCTGGGACGTGCCGCGTCCTGGCCGGATGGGCGGTTCTCGACGCTCGCCGGCTTCGTCGAGCCGGGGGAGTCGTTGGAGGCGGCGGTCGCCCGAGAGGTTGCCGAGGAATGTGGCGTGCGGGTCGGCGACATCACCTACCTCGCCAGCCAGCCCTGGCCGTTCCCGTCCTCGCTGATGCTCGGCTTCTCGGCGCGACTGGTGGGCAGCGAGGAACTCACGGTTGATGCCGCCGAACTGAGCGATGCGGCCTGGTTCACGCGGGACGAGGTGCAGCGGGCGGCCGCGCGCACCGATAGCGATGCGTCCCCCGACCCGAGCGACCTACTGCAGTACGTCTCGCCGTCCTTGTCCATCTCGCGCTGGCTAGTCGACGAATGGCTTGCCGGACGATTCGCCTGAAGAAGGTCGTCGCCGAAACCGAGTCCGCTGACCTGCCCGAACCCTTCTCGCTGATGCTCGCCGGCGAGTGGCGTGCCGCCGTGCTGCGTGACCGGCGTGCCGCGGGGCTGCCGGTGCCGGATGAGGACCGCAGACCGGCCGGGCCGGCCGGCGCTCTTACGGTCCGGCAGCTCGACGTCCTGCTGCTGCTCGTCAGCGGCCGCTCCAATGCCGACATCGCCGTGCAGCTGTACCTCTCGAAGCGGACCGTCGAGCACCACGTGAGTGCGATCATGCGCCAACTCGGCGCTCCCGACCGAACTGCGGCCGCTCACCGGGCGCGTGAGCACGGCTACCTCTGATCGGCGCTGAACGTGCCCGTGTAGAAAGGACGTGTGAAGGACGTCCCACGCCGCGCTCTCAAGCGGGCTCTCGTAGTCGACAAGCTCGACGGCGATCCGGTGCCGTGCACGTGGCGCGGCAAGGAGTCCTTCCTCTTCCTGCTCCAAGGGGGTGTCGCGCTCGCCTCCGAGACGGTCTTTCCCGTCACGACGCTCTCCATCCCGTATCACCGCGTGCGGATCAGCGGCGCGGGCAACACCCGCCACGTGGTCTTCGATGAAGACGCCGACGACATCACCTTCGCCGATGAGGCCTCCGCGACGTCGCTGGAGTTGCTGGTCCTGGAGCGCCAGCAGGTCGCCGAGGTGATTCACCAGAAGCAGGTCGAGGCGGAGCGTGCGGCAGCGGAGGCGGCCGGGCTCCTCGACCCGATGGGTGGCAACCCGTTCGCCGACGCCCTGGGTATCAGCACCACGCCGACCCTCTCGACCTCGATCGAGGACGGCCTCGTGCGGCGGTTGGAGCGACTCGCGAAGCTGCACGAGGACGGCCAGCTCAGCGACGCCGAGTACACCGCCGCGAAGGCCCGCCTCCTCGACTCGTAACGACCCCCGCTCGCGCGTCCCAAACGCTCACATTTCGCCCGCGAAATGAGCGTTTGGGACGCGCGAGCGGTTCACAGCTCAGCTGGAGACGAGTTCGAAGGCCCGCCACATCCGCGCATACCGCCCGTCGGCGGCGAGCAACTCCTCGTGCGTCCCCGACTCGGCGACCGTCCCGGCGTCGAGGACGACGATGCGGTCGGCCGTCTTCGCGGTCTGCAACCGGTGCGCGATGACGATGGTGGTGCGGTGTGCGCTCACCTGCTGCATCGCGGCATTCACGTGCGCCTCGGTGAGCAGGTCGAGGTTGCTCGTGGCCTCGTCCAGCAGCAGGATCGCCGGGTCGACCAGCTCCGCCCGGGCAAGCGCCAGCAGTTGTCGCTGCCCGGCCGACAACGACCGGCCTCGTTCGGCGAGTTCGTGCAGGTAGCCACCGGGCAGTGCGGCGATGAAGTCGTGCGCTCCGACGGCCCGCGCCGCCGCCTCCACCTCCGCATCGCTCGCGGTCGGACGGCCGTAGGCGATGTTGTCCCGCACCGTTCCGCTGAAGAGGAACGACTCCTGCGGCACGTAGCCGAGCTGGTGGCGGAAGTCGCCGAGGTCCAGCGTCCTCAGGTCGTGACCGTCCGCCTCGACCGCACCGCTGTCCGGGTCGTAGAAGCGGGCGATCAGCTTCATCACGGTCGACTTGCCGGCGCCCGTCTCACCGACGAGGGCCACGGTCTCGCCGGGACGGATGTCGATCTCGATGCCGCGCAGCGCCTCCGGTGTCCGTCCTGTGGCCGAGCTCGTCGAAGCCACCACGGAGGACGGATAGCGGAAGTGCACGTCGTCGATCTCCATCTCGCCGCGCAACCGTCCGACCTCGACCGGGTTCGGCGCATCGGGCGTGAGGGTGCGCAGTGACATGAGGTCGGCGATTCGTCCCACCGACACCCGCGTCTGCTGCCACGCGTCGAAGACCTGCGACAGCTGCTGGATGGGGGAGAAGAACATGTCGATGTAGAGGATGAAGGCGATGAGGATGCCGGCGGTGATGTGACCCGTTCCGAGCATGGCGGCACCGACGCCGAGGACGATCGCGTCGGCGATCGAGGAGAGGAACTGCACGAACGGGAAGTAGATGGCGATGAGGCGCTGTGCCCCGACCCGTGCCTGCAGGTAGGAGGCGCCGAGGGCGTGGAACTGTTCGGTGGTGGGCGCCTCGTGTGTGAAGGCCTGCGCCTCGCGGATGCCGCTGAGGCTCTCCTGGAAGTCGGCGTTCACGGCCGAGATGCGGTCGCGTGCCTGGTCGTAGAGCTTCGCCGAGCGGCGGCGGAAGAACACGGTCGCCACGGCGAGCGGGATGATCACCGAGAGCGTCCAGAGGGCAAGTTCGGCATTCACCACGATCAGCGTGACGCCGACGCCGAGGAACGTGACGAAGCTGACCAGCGCGTTGAGCAGTCCGTTCTCGACCAGCTGCTGGAACTGATCGACGTCGGTGGTCATGCGGGTCATGATCCGTCCGGCCATCTCCCGCTCGTAGTAGTCGAGCGAGAGGCGCTGCAGCTGCCCCCAGACCCTGATTCGCAGCGCGAGCATGATCCGTTCGGCGACGCGTCCGGTGACGAAGGTTTCGGCAGCCTGGTTGAGGAAGCCGACGAGTGTGACTGCGAGGAAGACCGCGGTGGCGATATAGAGGACGCCGCGCGAGTCCTTCTGGACACCGTCGTCGATACCGACCCGCACCATGATCGGGCCGGCGAGTCCGATCAGTGCGTCGAGGACGACGAGGAGCAGCCCGAAACCGAGCGGCTTGCGGAACTCGCGCAGCAGCGACAGCAGGGTGAAGCGCTCCTCGCGCGCGCGGGCCTCCTGCTCCACGTCGACGTTGGCGACGTCCTTCACCGGGGGCAGTGTTTCGACCGCCGCGAGGAGTTCGGGGCTGGCGGCGAGGCCGGATGCCCAGCCCCCGCCACCGCGTCCCCCGCCGCCGTGCAGACCGGCACCGAGACTCGGGGCCACGAAGCTGGATGACCCACTTCGTGCGGCGCTGACGCTCGCCTTCCTCCCCCACGCGCGAGGATCAGTCTGCGCGTGGGAGGTGCCGCCAGCGCTCGTGGTGACTCCCGTGGTGCCGAGGTCGAGCTCGCTGAGCAGCTCGATGCGGTCGCCCACCTGGGAGGCGAGTTCCTCGTCCAAGCCGCTCAGCAGCCCGCGGTAGACGGAGCTGCGCTCCAGCAGGTCGTCGTGGGTACCTGCGTCGAGCACCCGCCCGGACTCGAGGATGACGATGCGGTCGGCGAGACGCAGCGTGGAGAGGCGGTGCGCGATGAGCAGTGTCGTGCGTCCTTCGAGGACTTCCCGCAGCGAGTCGTGGATCGCCTCCTCGGTGCGGGAGTCGACTGCGCTGGTGGCGTCGTCGAGGATGAGGATCGCGGGGTCGGCGAGGATGGCGCGGGCCAGCGCGATGCGCTGCCGCTGCCCACCGCTGAGGGTGAGGCCACGCTCGCCGACGGTCGTGCCGTAACCGGCGGGCAGTGCCGTGATGAAGTCGTGCGCCTGCGCCGAGCGTGCCGCAGCCTCGATCTGGGCCCGCGTGGCTGACGGACGTCCGTAGGCGATGTTCGCCCCGACGGTCTCGCTGAAGAGGAAACTGTCTTCGAAGGCGACGGCGATCTGGCTGCGCAGCGAGTGCAGTGTGACCTCGCGCAGGTCGTGGCCGTCAATCAGGACGCTTCCCGCGGACGGGTCGGTGAAGCGGGTGACCATTCCGGCGACCGTCGACTTGCCGCTGCCGGACGACCCGACGAGCGCCACCCGCTCGCCCGCCGCAATGCGCAGCGAGAAGCCGTCCAGCACGTTCACCTCAGAGTCCTCGAAGCTGAAGGCGACGTTGCGGAACTCGATCTCCCCGCGCGCCGCGGGCAACTCCACCGCGTCGGCCGCGTCCACGATCGAGGGCTTCTGGTCGAGGAGTTGGAAGATCCGCTCAACGCCGGCGCGCGCCTGCTGTCCGACGGTGAGAATGCCGGCGAGCATCCGTGCCGGCGCAACGAACTGCCCGACGTAGGTGGAGAAGACGAGGAAGGTTCCGATCGAGATGGTGCCGCGCAGCGCCATCCATCCGCCGAAGGCGAGGACGGCCACCTGTGCCAGCGTCGGGATCGACTCCATCAGCGGCTGGAAGCGCGAGGTGAGGCGCACGGTCCGCATCCGTGAGCCGTAGAGTGCGTCCGCGGCGTCGGCGACCCGCTGCAGTTCGCGGCGTTCCTGGCCGAATGCCTTCACGACGCGGACGCCGGTGACCGCCTCGTCCACGATCTGCGCGACATCGCCTTCGCGTTGCTGCCCGTCCCACGACGCGGGGAAGATCTGCACGCGCATCCGGTAGGAGACGAGGAAGAGGATCGGCAGCACCAGTGCGCCGATGATCGCCAGCCACGGCGCGAGGACGAACATGACGACCAGCGCCGCGATCATCATCAGGACGTTTCCGCTCATCATCGGCAGGAACGCGAGCAGTGCCTGCACGAGTGCGGAGTCGGAGTTGGCGCGGGAGACGAGCTGGCCGGTGGGCAGGCGTCCGAGGCTGTGCTGGTCGAGGGTGATGAGGTGGTCGTGCATCGCGTTGCGAAGGTCGTTCTGCACGTTCAGCGCGAGCGAGCCGCCGCGGTAACGCCGCGTATAGGTGCAGATGAAGATGACGACCGCCGCCAGGATGAGGGCGAGCAGCCACGGCCAGAGCGCTGAGTCACGGGCGACGATGACCTTGTCGACGATGTGCCGGGCGATGAGTGGCACGAGCGCCTGCAGGCCGCTGCCGACCAGCGAGCCGGCGAGTGCGAGGAGCACGCTGCGACGCTGTCGCCAGATGTAGGGCCAGAGCCGGGCCACCCAGCCGGGTTGCGCTCCCGCGCCGGCTACGCCTTCACCGGCTGGGGTACCCCTGCCGCTCATCGGGCCGCCTTTCGTAGTGCATTGTGTTCCTCGGCGAGGTCATCCAGCGCGGTGCCGAGCCAGGCAAGCGATTGCCGTACCTGCGCAGGATCAGGGGTCCTGTCGATCACGGTGTCCAGCCACGGCCGGATCGATGCCTCGACCTCTGCGAGTCGCCGAGTGCCGTCCCCGGTGAGTCGTAGCGCGGTGGCGCGCAGGTCGTCCTCAACGGCGGTGCGCTCCAGTAGACCGGCGGAGCAGAGCGCGTCGACAGCGGCGCTGATCGCGGGCTTGCCGAGGGTGAGTCGCTCGGCGAGGCGGCTGGCGCGTTCGTCGCCTGCCGCGACGGCGGCGAGGACGCGGTAGTGGGCGAGGCTGAGTCCGCTGGTCTTGCGCTCCAGCATCCGGGCCAGACGGGCGATGGTGGGGGCGGCGGAATTCACTTCGTCGACAGTAACAGATAGTTCAACCATCGAACTAAACCTCATGGCGCGAGCGAGATCGCTGGGTGACGCGGGTCGTCCAGGCGCACCACGACGTCGGCGTAGCGATGCGGTGCCGCGTCCTCGTCGTAGCGGTCGAGCGCTGGCAGCGTCCACGCCTCGTCCTCGGCGGTGTGCCGGGCCCGCGCCGCGGGGGAGAGCGCCAGGTGGATCGTGAGGTCGAAGGGCAGCCCGAGTCCGAGCAGCAGCGAGCCGCTGACGAGCAGGACGGTGCCGGGCGCGGCCGTCTGCCGCGTGGCGTGGGTGGCGCGGTTGGTCACGGGGTCGCGCAGCGAGGGGAGGTAGGTGCCGTCGCTTCCCAGCGGTAGGAGGACTTCGCGGCGGAGTGCATCGGCGTCAAGCCAGCCGAGGTAGGAGTCGGGGTCTCGGTGGCCGTACTCGAGCCGCAGCGCGGCGTCACGCCAGAAGGTCGAGGCGAGGACATGCGCCACCGGACGTCCTCGCGTCTTCAGCGGTGCGATGAGGGTGGTCGCGAACTGCTCCGGCGCGGCGGTGGACGGCCCGTCCACTGCGACGCGGCGCAGGCCGGGTTCGCGTGCGATGTGCTCGGCGAGCAACTCCGGCAGCGTTCCGGGATGGGCCGGCTGCCAACTCCGGCTCACGCCGCGAGGGCGGCCTTCACGTCGGCGATCGAGGGGTTGGTGAGTGCCGTTCCGTTCGGCAGGACGAGGGTCGGGACGGTCTGGTTTCCGCCGTTGACCTTCATCACGAGGTCGGCCGCGGCGGGGTCCTCTTCGATGTTCACCTCGGTGTATTCGATGCCTTCGCGCTGCAGGCCGGCCTTGAGGCGAACGCAGTAACCGCACCACGTCGTCGTGTACATGGTCAATGTCGAAGTGGTCATGGAGCCCTTTGTTTCTGGGAAAAACGGAAAAGGTTATGTCGGTCGAATGTGTCGCGGTGTCTGGTGCGGGTGCTGCGTCGCGTCTTGGGTGAACATTCTCCCGCAGCGTCGGATTCCCGGTCCTAGCGGTCGCGTAGGGAGGAGCGCGTCAACGACTCCGGCGACACGGCGAGCGCCATGCGGCTTTTACATGTACGTGCGGCGTACGAAAGCAGCCACGTCCGGGGAGAGGACGAACCACTCACCGTTGGTCTGCTTACGACCGAAGCGCTTATGCCAATAGGCCTCGGTGCCGCTGGGGTCATCAGTCTCTATGACATGGATCAGGTCATGCTTCTCGGGAAGATGGATGCCACACGCCTTTCCATGCTGATTCCGGGATACGACTTCAGCGAACTTCCGCTGGCCGAGAGGCGTGCCATCGTTGGCGGCGGTAAGATGGCGAATCTCGCTAAGAATGTGCTCTTTGCTCACTCTGGCCATACCCGGATCCTACGGATGGGGTGCGGCGAAGGAGAGGACTGCCACCCGCACCGACCTCGCCTTCAGCGGTGCGCCTGACCTTCGTGGAGGACCTCGGGGACTCGGCTGGTTGCCGCGATGTGCGAACGAAGTTCACCGCTGATCCGTCCCGCAACATCGATGAGCCGAGAATGGTCGTTAGCGAGAGGGCGCACATGGATCGGCTCGTGGTGGGCGATTCGATTGCGCAGCCGTCGGAGATCATCGAGTTCGAGGTGGAGGCGACGACGGCGGACGGGTCCCTCGAAGGCGAAGCGGAGCGCCGGTTGCCACAGTCGCCGGTTGTACTCATGGGAAAGCAACGACCACCGAAATCTGAATGGCAGCTCTGCGATGACCTTGCCCCTCGGCGCGCCGGTTCCTCCAGCGTGGCCAGCGCGGCAGTGACGGCGTATTGGGAGCGCGGCGTGAGGACGTCTGAGGAAGCCGAGAGCCAGTTGTCCCCGATCTCCTCGGCCAGTGTGATGTCGAAAGCGTTTCGAAGCCCGACTTCCAGGTAATGAAGAGATTCGAAGAATGCGGAACTGATCTTGGCATTCCAGTCGTAGAGCGCGAGCGCGGCAGACCAGTTGCCGCCTACCGCGTCGAGGTAGGGGCGCATTCGAGCGGCTGACAGCAGATCCGGAAGCGTCCACTCCGCACGTGTCATATACCGCCTTCCTCCTCGGAAGTTTGGTTTCGTCAGGGGGCAACGGTAAAGTAAGGTCTGACAGAGAGCCCCGGGATTCACGGTGTAGCGGCGCAAGCTAGCGAAGCCCCCCGGGGCCTTGTCTTTTCCAACGGTGTGGAGCGCCCGCTGTGTCGCCGGACTCACCTGCATGTCTGGCTCCAAACTCGGAGTGCCTGCCACGAGAGTCACGCAGCGGATCCGACGATCTCGCCGTCCAGCACAGCGACCCAAGCCTCACCCAGGACGATCTGCGTCTCGTGGTCGACATCCATGGGTGCTGGGCGTTGACCCTCCATTCGAGTCACGTAGTGCGCATATGCCTATGTTGCGATCAGGGCCAAGGCCGGAGCGTCATCGGTCTCAGCCGCACCGAATCCCATCACGCAGTCCATCCTCTGCGATCCGTGACCCACGCCTGCAACAACCCGACGTTAATCTCCACGGTCACAGGTCGGTCAGTCGCTGAAGGTGGTCGGACCAATAGTGGGCTGGAGAGACGATGGTTGGGCATGACCGGGTAGCAGATGGCGGATCAGAGGCGCCGAATGACGAACTCGATGATCTTGCTGCCGCGATCGTCAAAGGACAGAGTCGTCAGCCGGTCAATCGCCGTTATCTTGCAGTGGCGGACGGCATTCTGGCCGCCATTGGTACGGGACATCTCGCGCCGGGCGACCGCCTTCCGAACGAGCGCCTTCTCGCGCAGATCTGTGGCGCATCACGTACGACGGTCCGTGATGCTCTGCTGGCCCTTGAGCTCTTCGGCGTGGTGGAGGTGCGCCCGGGCAGCGGTTGCTACGTCAGCAACCTCAACCCACCGCGACGCAGGACGTCGAGCATCATGTTGGACTCCATCCCCAGGGAACTGCTCGAAGCGCGGCTCCATGTCGAGCCGGTCGTGGCCGGGATTTGTGCCGGCCATGTGGGGCAGGAGGGGATCGCCCGCCTACGGCGGTTGATCGATGCCTGTGAGCAGGAGGGGTCCCGAGCAGCCCCTGACGACCTTGGCCCTTTTTTGAAGTTGAGCCACGAGTTCCATGCTGAGTTGGCAGTCCACTGCGGCAACAGCATCCTCGCAGACCTCACTCGCCAACTCGTCGATGTCACCGCGCATCCGCTGTGGCAGGTCGTCAATGCAATGCACGTGCGTAACCCCGTCGCTCGCGCCGAGCAGATCGCCGAACATCGGAAGATTGTTGACGCGGTGGAACGCGGCGACAGCGAGGGGGCATCGGCCGCGATGCGGTATCACCTGGGCGGGTTGGAGATCAACATCTTCGGCGCTCAACGCCCCGAACAAGCCATCAAGAGGCAGCGCCCGAGGTCCCGATGAGAGCCAAATTGGTCCAACCACTAGGGCAATCAGAAGTAAACCAAAGCGCAACCGCAGGGCAAGGACGCGCTCCTACGTTTGCGATTGCGCCCGGGATGCCCGTCGGCGCATCACGGCACTGATGTGCACGACGAAGGAGCTAGGAATGCGAATGAGGAGACTCGCCACGGCCGTAACGGTCCTGGCAATCGGCGGCGCCGCCCTCGCCGCCTGTAGTAGCTCGGGCAGCAGTGGTGCCGGCGCGGGCACGACCACGGGCTCGACCACTAGCACGACCACGAGCGCCAAGCAGACGATCAACATCGCCGCGCCTCAGTGCGCGCACTGCTTGGCGATGTACCTGCTGACCGACAAGATCCCGGGCTACACAGTCAACGTCAGCACCTTCAAGGACTTCCCATCTCTGCTGGCCGGCCTTGCCTCTGGCAGCGTGTCGGTTGCGCAGATCGACTACACCGGTTTGCTCTCGATGGTCGACAAGGGTGCTCCGGTCGTCGCGATCAGTGGTGAGGTCAACGGCGGTTCCGACTTCGTGGTCAGTCCCAAGCTCGCTCTCACGGCTGATGACTGGACGGCGTTCAAGAGCCTCGTTGCTCAGGACAAGGCGGCCGGCAAACCGCTCAAGATCGCCTCGCAGTTCGGCACCGTCCAGGACATCGAGCTGCGGCTCGAGCTGCCGGCCAAGGGGATCAGCAACTCGGATGTCGACTACGTCAACGTGCCGTACCAGGGCATGGCCCAGGCCCTCGCCACCGGTGCCGTCTCCGCCGCCATCCCTGTGCAGCCGAACGCGGCCACGATCACCAACACCAAGGTCGGAGTGCATTTCGCCTATCCGTACGAGCAGCCGGCCAACAACCTGACCAATGTCGTCGTGGCCAACAAGGCGTATGCGGATGCGCATCCCGATGTCATCCAGGCGATCGCCAAAGGCTTGTCCGCCCTCGTTGACTACCTGCCGACGCCGCAGGGTCAGACGGACTGGGCTGCCGCAATCGAGAAGTACGCCGGCACCAACGCCGCCGACACGGCGACTGCGATGGCCCAGCTCAAGCCTGATCTGAACATGCCCTTCTCGCAGATCGTGGCTGTCGCCCAGGCGATGTACGCACAGAAGCTGATCACGCACAACTTCACGGCCGATCAGCTCAAGGCATTCGTCGACTACGCCCCGCTGTCGGCAGCAACAGGCAAGACCTCGACTCAGCTGGGGGACGGTTCGTGACCGATTCGGTCTCCCAAGTGGTGGACCTGGCCGTGGTCGGCACCTCAGTGCCGACCAC
>DASXYU010000078.1:0-8017 GCA_036502295.1 Jatrophihabitans sp.
CGTCTATCGCGATGCCGGACCAGTTCTCGCTTAGGCGCATGCCGAGCTTCGGCGGCAACACCCGCGCCGGTGCCTCCCTCGGCAGCGGATTCTCCGCCGACGCCCCGATCTCACCGGCGACGGTCACCGGAACCAACGCCGTCCTCAGCCCGGTGAGCCGCGCGGCGACTTCGGCAGCGTCAGCAGCCGCCCTCGGCGACGATCCTCCGGCCTCCCCGATCCGGCAGGGCGTCCTACGCCGTAGCGCAGCGGACGGCCCGGTAACCAGCACGGGTGCCCAAGCAACAGCACATGCCCGGACGGCGGCGCCGAGCGTTCCCGCCGTCGCGCAGGCGCCGATCTTCGGTGCCGCCGACAGCGGGACCGTCCTGCGCCGCAGCTTCGCGATGGCACCGCCGCGGATCAGCGTCCGTCCCGGTGCGCCCGCGACCGACCTTGCCTCCAACGCAGCGGCCGCACCGGAGTCAGCCCCGGCAGAGACGAAGAGCGCCGCCGACATCCGCCGGCATGTGGCCCAGCTCTTCCAGACCTTCAACGACGCCGAGGCGGCAGGGACAATGGATGCACAGCAGCACGGGCAGCAAGGGAGACGGTCGATGGACGACGCGGTGATCCGTCGCGCAGGCGAAAGCGCTCCGGCATTCGCCCCCTTCGATGCCAACGTGCGGGATTCGCGCGGCGGGCAGAGGCTGGAGCGCCCCGCAACGCAGTTCAACCGCGAGCAGATGGATGAGATCGTCGACGGAGTCGTCGCCCGCATCGAGCAGCGCGTCATCGACGAGCTCGAGCGCCGCGGCCGCCGCGCAGATCCGGGAGTGTTCTGATGACGCTGGAGAAGGCTTACCTGCTGCACGAGGACAACAGCACGAAGATCCCGTGCCTCTTCAATCCGGAGTCGATCAGCGTCAGCCGGTCGAACAGTTGGGAAGGGCCCAAGCAGCCCGGCAAGACCGTCCCCCAACTCGGTTACAAGGGCGCGCAGTCCGCGACGATGAACCTCAGCCTCATCTTCGACACCACGGATGTCGGCACCACAGTCACCGCCTACACCGACAAGGTGATGAAGCTGATGGACATCGACCCGAACATCTCCGGGTCGAACACCGACACCGCGAACGCCCGACCGCCGACAGTCAGCTTCCACTGGGGAGACCTGCACTCCTTTCCTGCGGTGATCAACAGCGCGAATCTTTCCTTCACCTATTTCTCCTCCAGCGGGGTTCCGTTGCGGGCGACCATCGAACTCGGTCTGACGCAGTTCAAGGACGCCGCGTCCTTCGCCTCGCAGAACCCCACCTCGGGTACGCCGCGTCCGCACCGCGTGCACCGAGTGCAGCCTGGTGAGACCCTCGACCGCATCAGCGCCCGCTACTACGGAGACTCCACCAAGTGGCGGGCGCTGGCATCGGCGAACGGCATCGAAGACCCGCTCGCGCTGCGTCCCGGTTCGCTTCTCTCCGTACCCCAGCTAGGCGCGAGCTAGGCGATGACCAGCGCGACCGACACCACGACCACACCGCCGGCGCTCGGGCGCACGGCGCCGATCGTCAAGGTCAACGGCCAGGACATCGACCTCGGCAACGTCCTCTCGGTGCGAGTGGAGCAGGGACTCTGCGTGCCCACCCGGGTCACGCTGCGCTTCCGCGACATCGGCCACGCCGTCGCGAAGAGTTCGACCTACACCCTCGGCACCGAGGTCGTCGTGAAGGTCGATGACGCGACGATCGCCACGACCTGGGTCACCGCCGTGCATGCCAGTCGCAACTTCGAGGACTTCGCCGAGTTCGTCGTCACCGCGGATGACTACTCCTACAAGTTGAGCCGAGGGATCCTGCCCACGGCGTACCTCGCGAAGACGTACAGCGAGACGATCCGGGCCATCCTCGGCGACGCACAACTCACCCCGAACGTCAGCGCCAGCGCCTTCCCGAGTGGCCCGGCCGACTACCAGATGCAAGCCACCACCGGCGTCGCCTACATCAACCAGCTCTGCCGCCGCTACGGCGCCTACTGGTTCGTCGACCCGAGCGACGGCAAGACCCTGTACGTGAAGGCACCCGCCGAGAGCGTGGGGAGCGCGACCAAGAATGTCAACGACGACATGTTCGACTTCTCGCTGCGCGCCTCCGGGCTGCGTCCCACCGCGGTACAGATCAGCACCTGGAACCCCGAGACCAAGGCGGCGGTGACCTCGACCGTCAGTTCGCCGGCCTCGCGTGGCACCGTCCCCACCTTCGTCTCGAGTTACGTCGGCAACGTCAGCGACCTCGGTACCGCGCAGTCCTCCTTCGGCGGCTACAACCCGAAGGACGCCAGCGACGCCCAGAAGATCGCGGGCGGCCTGCTCGATGACGGTGCCGACGGCTCCGTCATCGCCCGCGGCACCTGCTTCGCCGATGCGAACATCAAGCCGGGGGCCAAACTCACCCTCGACAACAAATCCGACATGTTCGCCGGCGACTACTTCGTCAGCGAGGCGGAGCACGTCTACTCCGCGAAGGGCTTCTTCACGAAGTTCGTCGCCGGCCCGCACCGCACCACCCACCTCGTCGAGACCCTGGGACGCCCGGACAGCGAGGCAGGCCTGTACAACAACCTGCTGGTCGTCGCGCAGGTCACGGACAACAACGACCCGAACAAGAAGTTCGGCCGGGTGAAGGTGCAGTTCGTCGCCCTGCCCGGCAGCCCGACGCCGGTGAGCGCGTGGGCGCGGGTCACGACCATCGGTGCGGGAGCAAGTCGCGGATTCATGTGGCTTCCCGAAGTCGGCGACGAAGTGATCGTCGGCTTCGAACTGGGCGATGTCCGACGCCCCGTCGTCCTCGGAAGCGTGTGGAACGGCAGCGACATGCCGCTCTCCACGACGCTCGTCGACGGCAGCGTGAAATCACGGCAGCTGGTCTCGGTTGCCGGTCATGTCATCGACTTCGGCGAAGACACGACGGACACCGCGAACCATCTCAAGTTCGTGGTGAAGGACGGCCCGACGCTGCGCCTCGGCAAGGACGAGACCACGCTCGACACGAACAGCAAGCCGCTGACACTCACCATCGGCAGCACGAAGATCACCGTCGACAAGGACGGCAACACGACGATCGACTCCGCCGGCACGCTCAGCCTCAAGGCGAAGCAGGACATCACCATCGAGGGGCAGAACGTCAACATCAAGGGCAAGCAGAACGCCGTCCTCGAAGGAACCTCACAGGCGACGGTCAAGGGCGCCCAGGCCGAGGTCAACGGCAGCGCCAAGACAGCCATCAAGGGCGGGATGGTGCAAGTCAATTGACCGAGCCCGCTCTCTCCAACTCCGGCGCCGCCGAGCCGCACTACGGCGGCGATTTCATCGGTCGCGGTTTCCGCTGGCCGATGGGGGTCGACCACACCGGCTCGATCGCCCTCACCAACGGCCCCGATGACCTCGACCGCTCCCTCGCCCTCGTTCTCATGACCGCACCGGGCGAGCGCCTCATGCGTCCTCAGTTCGGCTGCCAGATCTGGGACCTGCTCTTCGAGCCGGTCACCGCGAACCTGCTCGGGCTGATGAACGAGATGGTGCGCCAGGCGCTGGCGCAATGGGAGCCGCGCGTCGTCGTCACCGACGTGCAGAGCGTCCCCAACCCCGATGACCACGGGACGATCCGGATCGCGATCGGCTATACCGTCCGCGCCACCAACGACCGACGCAATCTCGTCTTCCCCTTCTATCTCATCCCGCACGATGCCGAGTAGCGCCGACTAAGGACTGCGAGACACGCCATGCCATTGCCAGCACCCGAACTCGACGACCGCCGCTTCCAGGACATCGTCGACGAGGCGAAGCGACTGATCCCGCGCTACTGCCCGGAGTGGACCAACCACAACCTCTCCGACCCCGGTGTCGCCCTCATCGAGCTCTTCGCCTGGATGAGCGAGATGGTGTTGTACCGGGTGAACCAGGTGCCCGATCGCCTCTACGTGCATTTCCTGAACATGATCGGCATCGAGCCGTTCCCGCCTGCGGTGGCGCGCGCGGACCTCACGTTCTTCCTCTCTGCAGTGCTCGAGCAGCCGGTCCTGGTGCCGAAGGGCGCCGAGGTCACCACCGCCGCCAGCATCTCCGGCGGCGAAGAGCCGATCGTCTTCACCACCAGCGCCGAACTGCTCATCGCACCGCCGGTGCTGCGCGCGGCGAAGGCCATCACTGCGCGGGAAGAACGCGTCGCCGACGTCTGGGACGACCTGCGCTTCGATCCGCGTGGCGCCCTCTGCTTCGGCAGCGACACCGCCACCCCGGGCGACGCCCTCTACCTCGCCTTCGAGCAGAGCCTCGCCGGCAGCGTCCTGCGCCTCACCCTCGAAGCCAGTGCCGAAGGCATCGGCGTCGACCCGCGCAACCCCCCACTGCGCTGGGAGGTCTGGAACGGCGAGGGCTGGATCCGCGCCATCGTGAACGACGACACCACCGGCGGCCTCAACCGCGCTGGCCAGGTCACGTTGATGATTCCGCTGGAGCACGAAGTACTCACCCTCGGCAACACCCCCGGCTACTGGCTGCGGGTACGTCTCGTCGACCCGGCACCGGGGCAGCCCACCTACCAGGCCTCGCCGCGTATCAAGAACCTCACCGTCGCCGCTCTCGGCGGCACCGTCGCCGCGGAGCACGCCGTCACGCAGCCCACCGAGGTGATCGGCCGCAGCGACGGCAGCCCCGCGCAGTCCTTCACTGTCGCGCACAAGCCCGTCCTGCCCCGCACCGAGTTCGAGCGCGTGCAGGTTACCGACACCGACGGCGCCGTCCTCTGGACCGAGGTCGCCGACTTCTCCGCCTCGGGACCGTCGGACACGCACTTCGTCTGGGACAGCGGAAGCGGCATCGTCCGGTTCGGGCCGCAGGTGCGCTACCCCGACGGGACGGTGCGGCAGCACGGCCGCATCCCCCGCGACGGTGCCTCGATCTCGGTCACGGGCTACCGCCACGGCGGCGGTGCGCGCGGCAACGTCGGCGCCCGCACCCTCACCGTGCTGCGTACCAGTGTTCCGTTCGTCAGTACCGTCACCAACCTGCTGCCGAGCAGCGGTGGCGTCGACCCCGAGTCCGTCGCCGAGGCCAAGACTCGCGGGCCGCTGAGCCTGCGGACCGGACAGCGTGCGGTGACGGCTGGCGACTTCGAGCGGCTCACACGCGAAGCCTCGATCGAAGTGGCCCGCGCGCGGGCCCTTCCGACGAGTCGCGGGAACGGCTCGGTGCGCCTGCTCGTGGTGCCGAACGTCCGTGGTGAGGTGAGCACGCACACCCTCGACAGCTTCGCGATCAGCGCACCGCTGATGAAGCACATCACCGACCACCTCGATGCGCACCGCCTCATCGGCTCCTCCATCGAAGTGAGCACGCCGTACTACCAGGGCGTCTCCGTGGTGGCGCTGGCCTACACCGCAGCGGGACGACCGAACGCCCTCGTTCAGCAGCGCGCGATGGAGACGCTCAACCGCTACATCAACCCGCTCACCGGCGGACCGGACGGTGCTGGCTGGCCCTTCGACGCCGACATCAACACGGCGGCCGTAACGCAGTTGCTGGAGTCGGTGGACGGCATCGACCGTGTCGAAGAGGTGCTGCTCTTCGAGTACGACCTGCGCACGGGACGCCGCCTCGGCACTGCGAAGGACGTCATTCGCCTCGACCGCGACTCGCTGTTCCTCTCCGCCGCGCATCAGGTGGTCGTGCGGTGACCACACGATGACCGAGATCGTTCCCCGGCGCACCGGACTGCGCTCGGCGCCGCAGCGCCCGGCGCGCAGCGCCGACTGGATGCTGAACCAGCTGCCGGTCGGCATGCTCGAGAGCGACTTCTTCGTCCGCTTCGTCTCGATCTTCCAGGAGATCGGCAGCAGCCTCATCGCTGATGCGGACAACGTCGACAACATCGTCGATCTCTCGGTGACCCCGGAGTCGATGATCGGCTGGCTGGGCTCGTGGATCGGCGTCGACTCCGTCGACCCGTCCTTGCCGCCGGACCTGCAGCGGCGCATCGTCGCGAGTTCTGCGGACACGATCGCCTGGCGCGGCACGCATACCGGCCTCAGCCGCTTCCTCGAACTCACCAGCGACGGGCCCGTCGAAGTGACCGATGGCGGCGGAGTCTGGCGCGACGGCGAGGCGCCTGCCGATACCGCGTGGGTACAGATGAAGGTCCAGTCGACCGGCTGGTTGCCCGAAACCGACTTCATCGCCCTCGTCCGCGACGAGATCCCCGCACACGTGCGCGCGGAACTGTACGTCGGCGAGAGACTGATCTGGGTCTCCGATATAGAAGGGTCCGAGCGTGTCTGACTCCGGCGAAGTGATCAGCGGTGCAGATCCGGCGGGAGGCGCCGTGCTGGGAGGTGCCGTGCCGATCACGATCGATGACACCCAATCGATTCCCGTCATCACCGAGGCGGCGGTCCAGGACGCGACAACGACGACCATCGTCCTGGACCCAGTGACCCCGACCGGACCGGGAATCGGCGCCGGCGCATCGACTGAGCAAGGCACCCAGGAGCTGGTCACCTGCCCCGAGTGCGGCACCACGGCGATGATCACGCTCAACCGCCGCGAGGCGAAGGACTTCTGCCGCAACTGCGACTTCCCGTTGTTCTGGACGCCGAGTGCGATCCAGCGCGAGGCGGACGGCGCTGCCGCGGCCGAGACCCTGCGGCGCCTGCCCGGCACGGCAGGACGCGCCACGGTTGCCTCAGTCCAGTGCCCGCACTGCGCCGAGCCGAACGCCATCACCGCCCTGGTCTGCATCCGGTGCGGTCTGTCGATGGTGCTGCAGGCAGCTCCGCCGCCGCTCGAGCCGATCTACGCTCCCCCGCCCGTACCCGTGGTCGTCGAGGAGCCGAACAAACCGGTGCCGTGGTGGGTCTGGGCGCTCATCGCCGCGGGCTTCGTCATCACGGTGACGCTCATCGTCCTCGCCGTTACCGGCGTCTTCAGCTGATCCTTCTGCCAAGCGCCGGCTAGGACGTGTCTCCTAAGTCGGCGATCCAGGTGAGGGCTGCGGCCAGGACCAGCGCGCCAACACCGGCGCCAGTGGGGAGTCTCGTAGTGGCAGGCTTGAAGTCGTCGCGTGCGTGGTGGACGGGTCAGGATGGAACGATCCAAATCTACGTCGAGGGCAAGGAGAACTCGCTCAAGATTCCCGCCGACGTAGCGCCCGGCGACATCTTGGACGTCGCCCCTACGGATGGCGAGTTCATCCTCGTTGCTCCGTCAGACAAAGGAGCAACGGTCTACCGCGGACAGAGCGGAAACTGGAGCAGGCAGCAGCTCGAAGTGCCATGGGCGCCCGACCTGACGCAATCCGTCAGGTATGCGGAAGTGATCGAGGCTGGTGACCAGACAGAGGTGGCGCTTGAATTGCCGGGCGGCATGACAAGTGCGTTCACCGTCATGTACACCGCAGCGGCGGGAAATGACTTCACGGAAGAGTTCAGCGCAAACGGTACGCGGTGGACCGCGGTCGCCGTGGACGCGCAGTCGAAGACGGATCTGTTCGGCGGAGACGCAGGAGGGAATACTGCTTACTGGGTGAGCGATGACGGCCAGACGTGGTCGCCGGTCGCATTGGCCGACGAGTCGTCGCAACCGTTCACGTTCGGAACCCCGGTCGTCGTCGATGGGCAGTTCAGCGTGCCAGTCACCTACCGGACCGATGACGGTGTCGCTGCTGCGATTGAGTCCGCCGCAGCTGGAGACAAGTTTGCCGTTGTGGGCACGAGGATCACAGCTTCGGGGCAGACAGGATTCATTGCTGCCCCGTCCAGCGATGGCAAGTCATAGTGGGCACGGGAGGGGTTGCACGGCGAGTCGTTCCACGCATCGGCCACTGCCGAGCAGTGGTCGAGCGTCGAGCCGACCAGCTGGGTTGGTTCTGCCGTGGGCGTGTCAGTCCAGTCGGACTCTAAGGCGATTGTGCAGACGTCAGAGTCGAGCTGCGCGGTAGACAAGTCGGAGTGCCAGAGTTCGTCGCACTTGCTGCTTACGACCGATAGG
>DASXYU010000079.1:0-2118 GCA_036502295.1 Jatrophihabitans sp.
GTGTCGGCGGTGGCCACCGGCGCCGGCGGGGCAGCCGCCGTCGGCTGGACCTCGAACGCCCCCATGTCGCAGCCCGCGAACTGCGGCCGCGGCAGGTCGCGCTGGTCTGTGGCCGGGCACGAAGCGCCGTCGGCGTGATCGATTGCGGGACTGCCGGACAGCAGTGCCTCGGTATCCGTCTCGCCGCCATTGTCGGCGAGCGCGCCGAGCAGAGGGTCGGCGTTCTGGATGTCGCCGGTTGCGGTAAAGCCGCAGTCGGTACCGCCTTCCAGGTTGTGGTCGCCGGTGATCGTTTCCTCGTTGTTGATGCAGTTGTTCTGCACGCCGTCCGTGGTGTTGCCCGCGACCAGCGAGTTCTGGATGGTCAGGTTGTCGTTGACGAAGAGGCCGGCGCCCGCATCGTCGCCGGAGGCCTGGTTCCCCGCGAGCGTGACGTTCTTCAGCGTCGAGACTTCGTTGACAAAGATGCCGCCACCCTGGCTGTGCGGGAAGGTGGCCCCTGGCGGCGCCGCCTTGGCCTGATTGTTCGCGATCGTCACATTGGTCAGGTCCACCGGCTCGTTGGCGAAGATCCCCCCGCCCTGGCCGCCGCTGAAGCTGGCACCGGCCCCATCCGCGATGTTGCCACTCACCACCGAGTTGGTCATGGTCACCGGCTCGTTGGCGAAGATCCCGCCGCCCTGGCCCCCGAAGCTCGGGTCGTTCGCGGGTGTGGCGGCGGTGTTGCCCACCACGGCCACGTGGTCGAGCGTCAGCTGCTCGTCATTCTCGAAGATTCCCGCGCCCTGGTCCGAGTTGCCCCCAGTGAACGTCAGGCGGGACATGGTCACGAGGCCGTCGTCGATGAAGAGAACGCGCGACTGGCCATTGGCGTCCAGGATCGTGTTCCGCGCGCCCGCGCCGTTAACGGTCAGGGTGTCGTTGATCTCGTCGATCTCCAGCTGTCCCTGCGTGAGGACGTAATGGCCGGCGGGGATGTTCACCGTGTCCGCCTCGGCACTTGCGTCGGCGGCGGCGAACGCCTCTCGCACGGAGCAGTCGCCGGGATCGCAGCTGCCCACATCGTCATCCGTCGTCGTGACGTTGAACGTCTGAGCTGCGGCTGGCCCGGCTAGGGCGAGGAACGCCGCGCATAGCAGCACGGCAAGGGGGGCGAGTCTCATATGCAACCTCCGTTCGGGATGACGGAGGCGAAGCTACGGCCGAGCGCTCACCGAATCCTCACAGAAGCCTGGCTAGACACGATTTCGCCCGACGGGTATCGTCGCGGGTGGGGCAGCGTTTTGGCGCGGCATCGCCGTGCGGGCTGCTTCTGAGGGAGTACAGGAGGAGGATTCGTAGATGACCGCGGTAACCGCCTCGTCCACTGGATGGATCATTGGGATCGTCCTCGGCGTCGTAGTAATTGCCGTGGCCGCAGTGATCGTTATCACGATCGTGATGCTCGCGCGCAGGATCGCCGCCCAGGCGAGCGCTGCCGTGCCGGCGATCGACGTGGTCAAACAGCAGACCGACGAGCTCAGCGGCGTCGCGCGAATCAATGACTCCGGCGTGAGAATCCTTCACTCCGCCCGGGCGCTCCGGAAGGTGGCGGTGGGCAAGTGATCGTCATAGCCACATCCGCACACACGTTCTGGACGATCGCCCTCCTCATCGGCGTCGTGGCGGCGGTAGTGGTGGCTGCCCTGCTTCTGCTGCTGCTCCAGTCGGTGTTCAGCATCGAGAAGTCGGTCGACGGCCTGCTCGAGAACGCGGGCAAGGTGGCTGCCAACACCGAGTACATCCCGCAGCTCCAGGCCACGGCGCCGGTGCTGGCGCAGATCGTGGACGAGGCGGTGGTGCAGGACGGCTATATGAACGCTCTGACCGACGGGTACGGTGATGCGGCATGAGCACCACGCACCTGCTGATTCTTCTGAGCGTCGTGCTGGCCGTGGTGGTCGTCGCGGTGCTCGCGGTGGCGCTGATCCTGGTGCGCCAGAGCCTCACGAGGACGTCGGCGGGGCTCGCCACGCTGGCGGATGCGCTCGAGGGCGTGGAGGCCGGGCATCTGCGCCCCCTCGAAGGCTCTGTGCAGGCGATCAACGCGCAGTTCGACATCATCCTCGGCGCGCTGCC
>DASXYU010000080.1:0-9051 GCA_036502295.1 Jatrophihabitans sp.
GGCGTTGGTTTTGGGGCCGGCTTCGGGCTCGCCGACGGCTTTGGGGTATTCGTGGTAACTGCGGGCAAGCCGGCGCCTCGCGGTGTGGTGGAGGACGACGCCGTCGGGGGCGGTGCGGTGGAGGAGGTCGCCCCCGCGCCAAACGTGACCGCTGTGAAGGTCTCGTTGTTGGCGTTGGCGACACCGTGCGCGCCGATGGTGATGAAGCCGCACTGCTGGTTGAGGCAATTCACCTGCGTCCCGTCCTGCGCGGCGAATGTCGCGCCGGGGACCTTCAACGTCGTCGACCAGGTGCCATTCGCAGCGAGGGTGCCGCCGTTGGCATCGCTGGCGGTGGAGCTGCCGGGGAAGGCGATGAACTTCTCGTAGCCCGCATTGTCCTCGGTCTGCGAATCGGGGACGTAGAGGTAGCTGCCGCTGCCACCGCGGCTCGGCTGCCACGAGCCGTGCACGGTGCCGAAGAGCAGGTAGATGCCGCCGAAGCCGCCCTGGATCGACTGGAACCCGCTGCCGTTGAGGGTGAACGTGGTGGGCTGCGTCGGGCTCGCACTCGGCGGGGAGACGCTCACTGTTGCGGCGGTGAGTACGGCCATCACGATTCCCGCGATCACTGCCTGACTCCGTTCTTCAATGCCTCGTTGAGCGGACGAGTAGGGACGATGACCAGGCCGCCGTGCAGCGGGTGGTCGAAGACGTCGACCGGCAGCTCGTAGACGTCCCCGAGCAGTTCGGCGGTGAGGACGTCGCGTGGCCGGCCGCTTGCCGCGACCTCGCCGTGGCGAAGGACGATGACGCGGTCGGCGTAGGCGGCGGCGAGGCTGAGGTCGTGCAGCACGGCGAGGACGGCGACACCCTCGTCGGCGCAGTCGCGCGCACAGGACATCACCTGCTCCTGATGCCGCAGGTCGAGAGCCGCGGTGGGCTCGTCGAGCAGCAGCGTCCCGGTCTGCTGCGCGAGAGTCCGGGCGAAGGAGGCGCGCGCCTGTTCACCGCCGGAGAGGGTGGGGAAACGCCGCTGCTGCAGATGGGTCATGTCGGCGGTGACCAGCGCCCGCGCGATCGCGGCGTCGTCCTCGTCCTCGGCGGCGGTGCCGACCCACGGCGACCGTCCCATCCGGACGACGTCCGCGACGGTGAACGGAAACGAGACGCGGGGCTGCTGCGGCAGCACGGCGCGGCGGCGAGCCAGGTCGAGCGGGTGCGCGCGGCGTACCGGCACGTCGCCGACCCGCACCGCGCCGGTCGCGGGTGGCAGGTCGCCGGCGAGCAGCGAGAGCAGCGTCGACTTGCCGGCGCCGTTCGGCCCGACCACCGCCACGACCTCGCCCGCGTGCAGTTCGAGGTTCACGCTGTGCAGCAGCCAGCGTCCGTCGACGGCGAAGCCGAGGTCGGTGGCGGCGAGCGCCACATCGCCCGCCGATAGCTGCGGCGGCAAGGCGTCATCGCGCGTGCGGATCATGCCCAGCCCCCCGCGTGCAGGCGCGTGCGGCGTAGCAGCCAGAAGAAGAACGGTCCGCCGACCAGCGCGGTGAGCATCCCGATCGGCAGGTCGGCGTAGTGGACGGCGGTGCGGGCGATGAGGTCGGCAGCGGCGAGCAGCACCGCGCCACCGAGCAGGCTGGCGGGCAGCAGCATGCGGTGCCCCGGGCCGGTGATCATCCGGATCAGGTGCGGCACCACGAGGCCGACGAAGGCGATGATGCCGCAGAATGCGACGGCCGCTGCGACGAGCAGTGCCACGAGGACGATCGCGGTGAGGCGCAGCGCTTCGACGTGCACGCCGAGATGCCGCGCGGCGCGGTCGCCCAACGAGAGAAGGTCCAGGCGCCGCGCCAGGATGACGCCGCCGACGAGCCCGACGAGGACGAGTGGCGCGACGATCTGCACGTACTCCCAGCGCGAGCCGTTGAGGCTGCCGAGTTGCCAGAAGACGATCTGGTCGCGGGCGGACTGGTCGCTGAAGTAGGTGCAGAACGCCAGCCCGGCACCGCCCACCGCGTTGATCGCGATGCCGGTCAGCACCAGCGTGACCACCTCGGTGCGTCCACCGGAGCGGGACAGCAGGTAGACCAGCATCGTCGCCGCGAGTCCGGCACCGAAGGCGCAGGCCGCGATGCTGAAGTCGCCGAGGAAGGTGACGCCGCCCATGATCGCGGCGGCGGCGCCGAAGGCCGCGCCGGAGGAGACCCCGATGACGCCGGGGTCGGCAAGCGGGTTGCCGAAGACGCCCTGCATCAGGGCGCCCGCGCAGGCGAGCGCGGCGCCGACGAGCAGCGACATCACCACCCGCGGCATGCGTACCTGCCAGAGCGTGGCCTCGGCGAAGTGGTCCTTGATCGGATGGCCGACGTGAGCCCAGCCGAAGAGCTTGTGCAGCACCGACCTGGTGACGTCACCGAATCCGATGCGGTACTGGCCGAGTGAGGCCGAGAGCAGGCTGATCGTGATCAGCGCCGCGATGAGGACGGCGAAGAGGACGAGGACGCGAACCGGCCGTGGTCGCAACACGGCCGGTCCGACGCCTTCGTGGGCCCGGACGGGCCGAGTCGCTGCGGCACCGTCCGGGCTGCTCATGGGCGGTCGAGGCGGCGGTGCGGCCGTCTCGAGGCCGCTGCGCAATGCGGTCATCGGTAGAGCGCCGTCGCGAGGGCATCGATGACCGATGCCGTCCTCGGCCCGAAGGCGAGCACCTCGTAGTCGTTCATGTCGACGATGCGGCGGTGCTGGCCGGCGGGCGTCTCGGCGACGCCGGGCAGCCGCAGCGCTCCGTCGATGCCGCCGACGGACTTCAGCCCTTCGGTCATGAAGAGCAGGACGTCCGGCTTGAGGCTGGCGAGAGCCTCGGCGGTGAGCGGCTGGTAACCGTCGAGGCCGGCCTCGGTCGCGACGTCGATGCCACCGACGGCGTCGATGAGGGAGTCGGCACCGCTGCCTTTGCCGAAGATGTAGTAGGTCCCGGCCTGGCCGCGGACATAGAGGAAGACGATGTGCAGCCGCTGCGCCGGATCGGCCGGCAGCTCCGCGGTGATCTGTGCGCTCGCCTGCGTGATCTCGCGTGTGACGCGAGTGTTGAGCAAGTCGCCCTGCGCGCTCACTCCGAGCGCCGCGGCGATCGCGCTGGTGAGGGTGTCAACCGTCCTCGCATCACGATCGGAGGTGACGACGACGACCGGGATGCCGGAGTCGCGCATCTGCAGCAGCACGTCCCACGGCCCGAGTGTCGTGTCGGTGATGATCACCGTCGGGTGCAGCGCGAGGATCGCCTCGGCCGAGAGGACGTGAGCTCCCGAGGTCACCAGTGGCAGCGATGCCGCCGCGGGAAAGCCGGTGGACTGGTCGCGGCCGACGAGGTGTGGGCCGAGGCCGAGTCCGTAGACGGTCGCCGCCAGGGTGCCGCTGCGGTCCAACGCGAGGATGCGGTCGTCGCTGCGGACAGTGACCTTCGTGCCCTGGTTGTCGGTGACCGTGGCGGGCAGGACGGGCTGCGGATCGGCGGTGACCGGTTGGACGTCAGTCAGGGGCAGGACGGCGGTGGACGGCCCCTCGACCGACCTGGGGTTGACCGGGGCGGGGTCGATGGGGGTGGGGTCGACGGGGGCGGTGCCCCCGGCGGTGGTCGCGGCACCGCCGGGGGACGTCTGGGTGGAGGGACCGCCGGCCGGTATCGCGGGGTTGGTTGCCGAGCCGCAGGCGCTCAACAGCACGACCGTCGACAGCACCATCAGGGGTGTGGCGAAGCGTCGGCGCAGGGTGGGCATGTGGCGGGGCTCCCGTGTCGCAGCGGTCAGAACGATGCCCTTTCGGGCCCACAACACGGGCTTGTGCAGCAGCTCTCCAGATCCCAGAGGATCCGTGCGACAAGAACTACTACCCGAGTTAGGTAAGGCTAACCTACATACGGCCTAGCGACTTGGGAAGCCCCAAGTTTCAGCCGGCGCGCACCTTTGCTGCGGCGGCCGCGAGGACGTCCTTCGGCGGATCGCCGAGGAAGTCGTAGAAGGCGATGCGGTCGACGATGCCGCGGCAGCGCTCGTTCAGAGCCCCCGCGAGGTCGTCCGGTGCGGCGATCACCGCGAAAGCGTTCAGGATCTCGTCGGTGATCAGCCCGCCCATCTCCACCCACTTGCCCTGCTTGGAGAGGACGTTGAGCTCCGGGCCGATTTCGCCCCAGCCGTGCAAATCGAGGACACCCTGGTAGGCGGGCGTGGAGGCGTAGAAGGCGAGCTGCAGCTTGATCGCCTCGACGGTCTTGGTGATCTGCTCGTCGGTGCCGGTCGCGACGAAGACGGGGGCGCCGACGGTGAAGCCCTCCATCGTCTTGCCCGCGCGGGCGCGTCCTTCGGCGATTGCCGGCAGCGTCTTCTCCTCGATCCAGCGTTTGGTGGTGAAGGTGTGGCAGATGAAGCCGTCGGCGACCTCGCCCGCGGCGCGGCTCATCGCCTCGCCAACACCGGCGATGTAGACCTGCGGATTGCCGAAGCCATGCGTCGGTGGGCTGAACATCGGCGTCATCAGCGTGTGCGTGTAGTGCTCCGACTCGAACTTCAGCGGCTCACCGGTCGACCACGTGTTCCAGATCGCCTGCAGCGCGCGGACGTAGTCACGCATCTGCGCGGCCGGCTTGCCCCACGGCATGTCGAAGCGGCGGTTGATGTGCGTCTTGATCTGGGAGCCGAGGCCGAGGACGAAGCGTCCTTGCGTTAGACGTTGCAGGTCCCAGGCGGTGTAGGCCACGGTCATCGGCGAGCGCGCGAACGCCACCGCGATGGAGGTGCCGAGTTCGATCCGCTCGGTGACGGTGGCGGCCAAGGCCAGCGGCAGGAACGGGTCGTTGCCCATCTCCGCGGTGAAGAGGCCGTCATAGCCGGCGGCCTCGGCGTCCTTCGCCTGCTGGGCGGCACTGACCACGTCGCCGAGGACGGTATCGATCTTCACGGTTCTCCTTCGATCTGCACGCGTTGTTCTCCTCCTCGCATCATCCTCGCCTGCCCCGACCTGCCTTGCGCGAGTGGGTGCTTTGAGCAGTGAATCGTGAAGGTCACACGTCAGAATCGCCCACTCGGCGCCGTGTGTGCGCCGGGATGCTCGCGCCTGACCGTAGGGTTCGTCGCGTGAATCAGGCCGTATCGCGACCCGCCGCCCTCGCGCGTACGGCACTTGTCGTCGGCGCTCTCGGCGTTGTCTTCGGTGATATCGGCACGAGCCCGATCTACACGCTGCAGACCGTCTTCAATCCGGACGACCCGCACCCGGTGCCCGCGACGACCGACAACATCTACGGCGTCGTCTCGCTGATCTTCTGGTCGGTGGTGCTCATCGTCACCGTCACCTACGTGCTGCTCGCGATGCGCGTGGACAACAACGGCGAGGGCGGCATCATGGCCCTCATCACCCTGCTGCGGCAGAAGGCCGGCGGTGCGACGGCGCGGGTGACCGTCGTCCTCGCCGGGCTCGGTGTCCTCGGCGCGGCGCTGTTCCTCGGCGACAGCATGATCACGCCGGCGATCTCCGTCCTCTCCGCGGTCGAGGGCCTCAAGGTGGTCGATTCCGGTTTCGACGATTGGGTCGTGCCGATCAGCGTGGCGATCATCGTCGGGCTCTTCCTCGTGCAGCGCTTCGGCACGGCGATCGTCGGCCGATTCTTCGGGCCGGTGATGATCGCGTGGTTCAGCATCCTGGCCGCGCTCGGCGTCTGGGGCATCACGAAGCAACCGGGCGTCCTCAAGGCGCTCTCGCCGAGCTACGCGGTCACCTTTCTGGTCGGCCACTTCCACATCGCGTTTTTCGCGCTCGCGGCGATAGTCCTCGCCGTCACCGGCGCGGAGGCGCTGTACGCGGACATGGGGCACTTCGGACGCAGGCCGATCTCGGTGGCGTGGCTCTTCGTCGTCTTCCCCGCGCTGGCGATCAACTACCTCGGCCAGGGCGCGCTCGTCCTGCATGACCGGGCGAATCTCTCCGCGCCGTTCTTCTTCCTCGCGCCGAGCTGGGGTCGCGTGCCGATGGTGCTGCTCGCGACCGCAGCGGCGGTGATCGCCGCACAGGCAGTGATCACCGGAGCGTTCTCGGTGACCGCACAGGCCGCCCAGCTCGGATACCTACCGCGGATGCGGGTGCTGCACACCTCGCGCGAGACGCACGGACAGATCTACGTGCCGTGGATCAACTGGCTGCTGCTCGTCTCGGTGCTGACGCTGGTCTTCGCGTTCCGGAGTTCGGCGGCATTGGCCTACGCCTACGGTGTTGCGGTGACCGGGACGATCACGATCACGACGATCCTGTTCTTCTCCATCGCGCGGGGCCGCTGGCGGGTGCCGTCGTGGGTGCTGATCGCGGGCGCGACGGTACTGCTGATCATCGACCTGCTCTTCCTCGCGGCGAACCTCACCAAGCTCGTGCACGGCGCATGGCTGCCGCTGGTGATCGGGCTCTTCGCCTTCACCGTGATGACGACGTGGCAGCGAGGACGACGCCTGGTCACGGCGCAGCGCAAACGCATGGAGGGTTCGCTGCGCGAGTTCGTCGAGTACCTCAACACGCATCCGGAGGTCGCGGAGGTGGTGGGTGGTACGGCCATCTTCCTCAATCGCGGAGTCGATACCGCTCCGCTGGCGCTTCGGGCGAACGTCGAGCACAACCATGTGCGGCACGAGCATGTCGTGATCGCCACGGTGCAGGTTGAGACCGTGCCGAAGGTGAGTGAGGCCGAGCGCATCGTGATCGATGACCTCGGGGATCGCGATGACGGTATCTCGCACATCACGATCCGATTCGGCTACACCGAGACCACGGACGTGCCGGCCGTCCTCGCGACGCTGACGCCGGAGCAGACCGAAGGACGGCTGGATCTCGACAACGCCACCTACTTCCTGTCGAGGATCGAGCTTCGTGCGGGCGCGGACAGCATCGGCATGGCGCGCTGGCGCAAGCGACTCTTCGTCGCGACGTCCCACATCACCGCCGATGCGAGCGAGTACTTCGGTCTACCACGCGACCGGGTCGTCCTGCTCGGTTCGCACGTCGAGGTCTGAACGCGCTACTTGCCGAGCAGCTATGCGCCGAGTAGCTCTGCGGCGAGTGCGGTGATGCGGGACTTGATGTCATCGCGCACCTCGCGGACCACCTCGATCGGCTGTCCTGCGGGGTCGGTAAGCTCCCAGTCCTCGTAGCGCTTGCCCGGGTAGAACGGGCAGGTGTCGCCGCAGCCCATCGTGATGACGACGTCGGCCTGTTGCACGGAGTCAGTCGTGAGCAGCTTGGGTTCTTCGCCCGTGATGTCGATGCCCTCTTCGCGCATCGCTTCGACGGCGATCGGGTTGATCTGATTGGCGGGTTCGGAGCCGGCCGAGCGCACGTCGATCCGGTCACCCGCGATCGCGGCGAGAAAGCCCGCAGCCATCTGGGAGCGTCCTGCATTGTGCACGCAGACGAAGAGGACGGTGGGCTTGCTCATGCTGTGACTGCCTCTCGGGAGGTCGGGTAGAGCGCGCGGATGAGGAGATAGCCGAGGACGCCACCGAGGAGTTGCGCGAGGACGAAGCCGGTGACTGAGGCGGGTGCGATCCCGGCGAAGGTGTCGGAGAACATCCGCGCAACGGTGACCGCCGGGTTGGCGAAGCTGGTGGAGCTGGTGAACCAGTAGGCGGCGGTGATGTAGCCGGCGACGGCGTAGGCCACGCGGCCGACGCTGTGACCGCGGGCGGCGCCGAAGATGACGAGCAGCAGGCCCAGGGTCGCCACGACCTCGGCGAGCCAGACGCTCGAGCCGGAGCGGTGGTGGGTCGAAACGGTCACGGCCGAGAGGTCGAACATCAGGTTGGCGATGAGCGCGCCGACGATCCCACCGGCGAGCTGAGCGGCGATGAGCGCCGCCGCGTCGCGGGTGGTGAGCGTGCCGAGGGCGCGCTCGACGAGCGTGACGACGGGATTGAACGCAGCAGAGACGGGCTGCAGCGCGAGGATCAGTGCAACCAGTGCCGCGCCGGTGACGAGTGCGTTCTCGAGCAGTTGGAGCCCGACGTCGGTGGGGGAGAGGCGTTGTGCGGCGATTCCGGAGCCGATGACGGCTGCCACGAGGAACGCGGTGCCGACGAACTCGGCGAGCGTGCGACGCCAGAGGTCGGTCACGGCGCGGTCGAGCCGATCAGGGAGGCGAGGGCGCCGAGTGCCTCGGTGCTGGCTCGGTAGTAGACCCAGACGCCGCGCTTGTCGCGCTCCAGCAGTCCCGCTTCGTGCAGCACCTTCAAGTGGTGGGAGATGGTCGGCTGGGAGAGGTCGAAGGCGTCGTTGAGGTTGCAGACACAGGCCTCGCTGTCCTGGTGCGAGGCGACGAGTGACAGCAGCCTGAGCCGCACGGGGTCGGCGAGGGCCTTGAGCAGCGGCGCGATTCGTTCCGCTGCGTCCTGGGTCAACGGCTCGCGGTTCATCGGGGAGCAGCAGGCCACCGTCTCGACGGGGGTGAGGGTCAGCACCGAAGACTTCGACATGCGTCAATATTGACAGTCATCGATGTCTGGGCGCAAGGTGGATATCGACAGTCGTGGCAACTATCCCTTCATTGGAGAAGGAGCCAACATGGTGACTGACCAACCGGTACCGGTGTGGCTACTCCCCAATGATCGGGGCGAACCGGTCGATGATCTTGGTGACTTCGACGGCGATTCGTCTGATTTCAACGACGGTCATCGGCCGCTGGGAATCGCTCAGCAGTACGTCGATGGTCGGGCGGTGCTTCATCTCCACGGTCGGGTTAGGACCGACCGGAATCATCGAGCAGCGGAGCACTTCTGCGCGGTCATTGGGCGGATGCAGCCCAAATCCTTCGGGCGCATGATTGCCCGGGGTGGCATCAACGTTGAAATGGAAGTGCCCGAGGCCGATAGAGGCCCCTCCGCGTTCAGCCTTGAGCGCCGCCGCATATCGGGAGTCGTCAACCCAGATGAGCGCGTCGGACCGGACGACCTTTCCGAGGACGACTCGGTCGTAGTAGCCCATGTAAGCGGCGAATGCGGGCATGGGGTACCGGTGCTTGTCGACGTTGTTCAGGTAGGC
>DASXYU010000081.1:0-8147 GCA_036502295.1 Jatrophihabitans sp.
GGATCCGTCACCTCCTCGACCTCGACGCCGACCCTGTCGCGATCGACTCGACGTTCGCAGGTGGAGGTCTGCGACGGCTGTCGCGCGCGCATCCCGGACTTCGTTCGCCCGGCCAGGTCGACGGTTTCGAGACGGCGGTACGGGCGGTCATCGGCCAGCAGATCTCCGTCGCCGGTGCGCGCACCGTGGCCGGCCGGCTCGCGGCGAGCTTCGGTGACCTGATGCCCAGCGGCGACGTCCTCTTCCCCTCGGCGGAGGCGATTGCCGAGGCCGATCCCGCAATGTTGCCGATGCCTGCCAGCCGTGCCGCAACACTGGTGTCGGTCGCGCGCGCGGTGGCGGACGGCGGACTCGTCCTCGATCGGGGCGCGGACCGCGACCAGGTGCGTGCCGCGCTGCTCGCGATGCGCGGCATCGGCGTCTGGACCGCCGACTACGTCCTCATGCGGGCGTTGGGCGACCCGGACATCCTGCTCGACACCGACCTCGGCGTGCGGACCGCAGCAGCGGCCGCCGACGTCGATCTCTCCACCCGGCGCCCTGAATGGGCGCCCTACCGGACCTATGCCACACACCTGCTCTGGAGGGCACTGTCATGACCGAGACCTTCACCTACATCGACTCGCCACTCGGCGCGCTTCTGGTGACGCGCGACGAGGACGGCATCACCGGGCTCCACCTGCCGACGGGCGCGCATGCCGAACTGCCGCCGCCCGACGGTGAGCGTGACGACGCGGCCTTCGAGGACGTCCGTGCCCAGCTCGCGGAGTACTTCGCCGGTGAGCGCACCGACTTCGAGCTGCCGCTGCACCCGGCCGGGACGGACTTTCAGCGGCGCTGCTGGACGGCGCTGCGGACGATCGAGTACGGGACGACGGCGAGCTACGGCGAGCAGGCGGTGCGGATCGGCAACGCCAAGGCCGTGCGTGCCGTGGGACTCGCGAACGGGCAGAACCCGATCTCGATCATCGTGCCGTGCCATCGGGTCATCGGGGCGAACGGCTCGCTCACCGGCTACGGCGGCGGCCTGCCCGCGAAGCAGTGGCTGCTCTCGCACGAGGCGGCGCACTCGGGGCTCTTCGCATCCTGAGCGCCGTGACGCCGTGCTTTGTGAAGCGTCTGCAGGGCAAATACGGCGTGTCGCCCTGCAGGCGCTTCAGCAAGCGGGGCGGCCCAGGAGATCAGCCGGTGTTGCGCAGGCCGGCGGCGATGCCGTTGATGGTGAGCAGCAGCGCGCGCTGCACCTCAGAGGTCTCGTCGCCCGAGCGGACGCGGCGCAGCAACTCCACCTGTAGGTAGGAGATCGGGTCGAGGTAGGCGTCACGGACGCCGAACGTCCTCTGCAGCGCGGGCTGGTTCTCCAGCAGCGACGACTCACCCGTCACCGCGATCAGCTCGGCCAGTGTGCGGTCGTGCTCGGCGCGCACGACGTCGAAGACGTGCTGCAGCTCGGCAGGTACGAGCGTCGAGACGTAGTGCGCCGCGATGTCCAGGTCGGTCTTCGCCAGCGTCATCTCCACGTTGGAGAGGAACGTCCGGAAGAAGTGCCACTCGCGATGCATCTCGACGAGGACGTCGCCCAGCCCGGCTGCCCGTGCCGCCGCCAGCCCCGTCCCCACGCCGAACCATCCCGGCACGATCTGCCGCGACTGGGTCCAGCCGAAGACCCACGGGATCGCCCGCAGCCCGCTGAGTCCGCCGTCCGAGGAGGGTCGCCGCGACGGCCGCGAGCCGATATTGAGCGCACCGAGCTGCTCCACCGGTGTGGAGGCGAGGAAGTAGGCCGGCAGGTCGGGGTCATCGACGAGCCCGCGATACGCCGCGAACGCGGCATCGCTCACCAACTGCATGCAGGTATCCCAACCGGCGAGGACCTCCTCGCTCTGCCGCGAGCTGCGGTGCAGCGTCGAGGCTTGCAGCACGGCGGCGACGGTGAGCTCGAGGTTCTCCCGTGCGAGTTCCGGTAGCGCGTACTTGTCACTGATCACCTCGCCCTGCTCGGTGACCTTGATCTCTCCGTCGAGGACGCCCCACGGCTGGGCGAGGATCGAGGCGTAGGTCGGGCCACCGCCACGCCCCACCGTCCCGCCGCGGCCGTGGAAGAGCCGCAACCGCACACCGTGCCGCGCGGCGACGTCGCGCAGCGTGCGCTGGGTCCGGTGGATCTCCCATTGCGAGGTGGTGATGCCGGCGTCCTTGTTCGAGTCCGAATACCCCAGCATCACTTCCTGCACGTCGCAGCGCAGCGTGACGAGGTGCCGGTAGGACGGATCGCTGAGCAGGTCGTCGAGCACCTCACCCGAGCGCCGCAGCTCGTCCACCGTCTCGAGCAGCGGGACGAAGCCGATCCTCGCGACGTCGTTGTGAATGTCGACGAGTCCCGCCTCGCGGGCACAGAGCACCGCCGCGAGGACGTCGTCCGCGCCGCGGGTCATCGAGATGATGTAGCTCTCGATGACCTCGTCGCCGTAGGTCTGCAGCGCGTCGGCGACCTCGGTGAAGACGGCGAAGGTCTTGGCGCCGTCCCCGTCGAGCGACGGTGCGATGGTGAGTGGGCGACGCGACCGCAGCTCTGCCGAGAGGAACGCGAGGCGCTCGTCACGATCGAGTGCCGCGTAGGGCGTCGCCGGCTCGAGTACGTGATCGACGAGCTGACCGACCACGTGGTGATGGGCGTCGGCATGCTCGCGGATGTCCATCGTCGCCAGGTGCAGCCCGACGGTCGTCACGGTGCGTCGCACCCGCGCCAGCAGCCCGTCGGCGATGAGGCCGCCGTGGTTGGCGCGCAGCGAGTCGGCGAGGACCGCGAGTTCGTCCTCGAGTTCGGCCGAGCCTAGGTAGTCGCGACCCGGTGCGTGCGGTGTGCCCTCGTCCACCCGACGCTGCGTGATCGCCAGCTTCGCGTTGATGCAGGTGAGCTTGAGGCGGTAAGGCTCGGTGTCGTTGAGTTCGATGACGCGCGCGGGTACGGCGAGGTGCTTCAGATCTGTCTCGATGGAGGCGCGCAGCTCCTCCGAGGCGTCGACGACAGCCGTCGAGGACGACAGTTCGGAGATCAGGGTGTCGATCGCGGTGGTGAGGCAGCGCACCGCAAGGTGGTGCTGCATGCGCAGGATCTCGCTGGTGACCGCCGCGGTGACGTTCGGGTTGCCGTCGCGGTCACCGCCGATCCACGTGCCGAAACTGAACGGACGCACCCGCTCGGGCAGCCGCACGCCGTGCTCGCGCAGTTCGTCGGCGAGGTCGGCGCTCAGCTCGGGGACGGTGACGTCGACGAGGTCCTGCAGGTAGAAGGCGACGTTGCGGGCCTCGTCCATCGGAGTGGGGCTGTGCATCCGCAGCTCGTCGGTCTGCCAGATCAGGTCGATGATCTCGGCGAGCTCGCGGTCCTGCCGTCCTCGGGCGAGTGTCCCCGGCGTGGTCGGCTCGCCGAGGACGTCGGCTACGCGGCGCACCTTGGTGAGGATCGACCGGCGGCTCGCCTCGGTGGGGTGGGCCGTGAAGACCGGCCGCACGGCAAGGCCCTCGATCGCCGCCGCCAGTGCCTCCGGGCCGAGTGCGTCATGCACCTCGGCAATGACGCGAGCCAGCCAACCCTGCTCCAGGGGACGGTCGCGCAGCAACCGGACACGGTCGACCTGCTCGGCGACGTTGGCGAGGTGGAAGTAGGCGCTGAACGCCCGCACGAGCACCGCGGCGATGTCGGGCTTGACGCCGGCGAGCAGGTCGCGCACCACCGCCCGGCTCACCTCGTCCGCATCGGGCTTGTCCAGCTCCGACTTGCCCAGCTCCGACTTGCCCAGCTCCGACTTGCCCAGCTCCGACTTGCCCAGCTTGGTGAGGCTGCGGACCCGCTCGACGAGGTCGAGGGCCTCCGGTCCCTCCTGCCGGACGAGTGACTCGCCCAGCAGCGCCGCGACCCGGCGTACGTCTGCTCGCAGTGCGGTGTCGTCAGCGGTCATGTCGTCGATTGTTCCGTACTTCGCGCCCCGATTTTCATGATCAACAGAGGGAGATGGCCCCTGAGCGGCCGTACGGCTCTGTTGATCATGAGAGGACGGGACGGGCAGGCGCCTCACGTAGGGTGGATGCGACGCCCCTCCGAACCATCGGATGGGGCTTGCTGTGTTGTCTGAGGCGAGGTTGCAGTGACTCTGAACGGACTGATCGATCTCGCGAGCGCCGATCCCGCGCTCGCCGGAGTGGTCGACTCCGCGGGAGCCCCGGAGTTCACGGTGAGCGGCCCCTCCGGCCTGCAACCACTCGCGATCGCCACCCTCGCGGTCAAGGCCGGCGTACAGGTCTTCGCCGTCACGAGCACGCCGCGCGAGGCCGATGATCTTCTCGCTGCCCTTCGCGCGTTGCTGCCAGCTGACCGTGTCGCCCTCTACCCGGGCTGGGAGACGCTGCCGCACGAGCGCCTCAGCCCGCGCTCTGACACCGTCGGGCAGCGCCTCGCCGTGCTGCGCCGCCTCGCGCACGAAGAGGACGGCCGACTCGACGTCGTTGTCGCCCCCGTGCGCTCGCTGCTGCAGCCGCAGGTCCCCGGCCTCGGCGAGCTGACCCCGGTCAGCCTTAAGCCGGGCGACAGCCGCGACCTCAACGAACTCGTCACCGCCCTCGTCCTCGCCGGCTACACCCGCTCCGAACTCGTCGAGAAGCGCGGCGACTTCGCCGTCCGCGGCGGCATCCTCGACGTCTTCCCGCCCACCGATGAGCACCCGCTGCGCGTGGAGTTCTGGGGCGACGAGGTGGAGGAGATCCGCTACTTCAAGGTCGTCGACCAGCGCTCCACTGAGGTCGCCGAGCACGGGCTGTGGGCACCGCCATGCCGCGAACTGCTTCTCACCGAGGACGTCCGCAACCGCGCCGCCGCGCTCATGGTGCAGTACCCCGAGCTGAGCGAACTCCTCGATCCGATCAGCCGCGGCGAGGCCGCGGAGGGGATGGAGGCACTGGCGCCCGTCCTCGTCGATCGCCTCGCCCTCGTCCTGGAGGAACTGCCGAGCAACACCCACGTCGTCCTCTGCGATCCCGAGCGGGTCCGCAGTCGTGCGCACGACCTGGTGAGGACGAGCCACGAGTTCCTCGAGGCGTCGTGGGCGGCGGCCGCGGGGGGTGGCAAGGCACCGGTCGACCTCGAAGCCGCGAGCCTGCGCGACCTCGACGAGGTACGTGCGGCGGCCGGCGAGCTCGACATTCCCTGGTGGGGGATTACCGCACTCACCACTGACGTGGAACTCGGTGACTTCGACAGGTCCGCTGCCGCGGACCACACGGTCACCACGTCGGCGTTCAGTGCGGCGACCGGATACCGCGGAGACACGCAGGCGGCGATGCACGACATCCGGGGCTGGCTGCGCGATGACTGGCAGGTCGTCATGGTCTTCGACGGCCACGGCTCCGCGCTGCGCGCCGTCGAACGCCTCAACTCCGCCGACGTCGCCGCCCGCTTCACCGACGAGGTCACCTGGACGCCGCACATCGCACAGGTCACCACCGGTCACCTCGACAGCGGCCTGGTCGCGCCCGGTCTCAAGCTCGCGATCCTCACCGAGACCGACCTCACCGGGCAGCGCGGCACGCTGGCCAAGGACACCAGTCGCATGCCGACGAAGCGCCGCAACGCGATCGACCCGATCACGCTGCAGCCGGGCGACTACGTGGTGCACGAACAGCACGGGGTCGGCAAGTACGTGGAACTCGTACGCCGCACCATCAACGGCGGTGAGCGCGAATACCTCATCATCGAGTACGGCGCCTCCAAGCGCGGCCAGCCCGCCGACCGCCTCTTCGTCCCCACCGACGCCCTCGACCAGGTGACGAAGTACGTCGGTGGCGAAGCCCCGAGCGTGAACAAGCTCGGTGGCAGCGACTGGGAGAAGACCAAGGGGCGCGCCCGCAAAGCTGTGAAGGAGATCGCCGCCGAGCTGATCCGCCTCTACAGCGCCCGGATGGCGACGAAGGGCCACGCCTTCGCCCCCGACACCCCGTGGCAGCGCGAACTCGAGGACGCCTTCGCCTACGTCGAAACGCCCGACCAGCTCGCCGCCATCGACGACGTCAAGGGCGACATGGAGAAGGAACTGCCGATGGACCGCATCATCTGCGGCGACGTCGGCTACGGAAAGACCGAGGTCGCCGTCCGTGCCGCCTTCAAAGCCGTGCAGGACGGCAAGCAGGTGGCCGTCCTCGTGCCGACGACCCTGCTCGCGCACCAGCACGTCGAGACCTTCGCCGAACGCATGTCGCAGTTCCCGGTGACGATCCGCGAACTCTCGCGCTTCACCTCCGCGGCCGACTCCGAAGCGGTGGGCGCCGGCATCGTCGACGGAAGCGTCGACATCGTCATCGGTACGCACCGGCTGCTGCAGCAGACCGTCCGCTTCAAGGATCTCGGCCTGGTGGTCATCGATGAGGAGCAGCGCTTCGGCGTTGAGCACAAGGAGTACCTGAAGTCGCTGCGGACCGCCGTCGACGTCCTCACTATGTCGGCGACACCGATCCCGCGCACGCTGGAGATGTCACTCACCGGCATCCGCGAGATGACGACGATCCTCACCCCACCCGAGGAGCGGCACCCGATCCTCACCTTCGTCGGCGCGTACGACCAGCGCCAGATCGCCGCGGCCGTCCGCCGCGAACTGATGCGCGACGGGCAGGTCTTCTACATCCACAACCGCGTCGAGTCGATCAACAAGGCGGCGCAGCGGATCAGCGAACTCGTCCCCGAGGCCCGCATCGCGGTGGCCCACGGCCAGATGGGTGAGCAGCAGCTCGAGCAGATCATGCTCGGCTTCTGGGAGAAGGAGTACGACGTCCTCGTCGCGACGACGATCGTCGAATCAGGTCTGGACATCCCGAACGCCAACACCCTCATCGTCGAGCGCGCGGACATGTTCGGCATCAGCCAGCTGCACCAGCTCCGCGGTCGCGTAGGACGAGGACGCGAGCGCGGCTACGCCTACTTCACGTATCCGCCGGAGAGGCCGCTCACCGAGACCGCCTATGACCGTCTCGCCACCATCGCCCAGCACACCGAGATGGGGGCGGGGATGGCGGTGGCGATGAAGGACCTCGAGATCCGCGGCTCCGGAAACCTGCTCGGCGGCGAGCAGTCCGGGCATATCGCCGGCGTCGGCTTCGACCTTTACGTACGTCTCGTGGGCGAGGCGGTGGCCAGCTTCCGCGGCGAGAGTCAGGACGAATTCGCCGACGTGAAGGTCGAGCTGCCTATCGACGCCAACCTGCCGGTCGACTACCTGCCGGGGGAGCGGCTGCGCCTGGAGGCCTATCGGGCGCTGGCCAACGCGGCCACCGACGAGGCGGTCGAGGCGGTGCGCGCCGAGCTCGTCGACCGCTACGGCCCGATCCCGCCGCCGGTGGAGAACCTGCTTGCGGTGGCCCGCTTCAAGGTGCTCGCCCGCAGTTACGGCATCACCGATGTGGCCGTACAGGGGACGACGATCCGCTTCACGCCGCTGGAGCTCGCCGACAGCGCACAGCTGCGCCTCAAGCGCCTCTATGACAAGTCCACCTACAAGCAGGCCGTCTCCACGGTCGTCCTGCCGCGGCCGACCCGGCCCGGAAAGGTGTCGCTCACGGAGCCGCTGCGCGACGTCGCCCTGCTGTCCTGGTGCGCCGACTTCTTGGCCGCCGTCCTGGGTCCGCCTTCGTCCTCATGATCAACACAGCCCTGCGGCCCCTCAGCGGCCAATACGCTGTGTTGATCATGGCAGCGAGGACGAGGGTCGGCCGACGGAACCGGGTCGCCGACAGGTAGATTTCGGGTTCGTGAGCCTCAAGAAGCTGTCTGTCGCCGCAGTCGCCGCCGTCCTCTCCGTTGTCGGCCTCTCGGCCTGCACCAGCAAGGTGGGCGCCGCTGCCTATGTTGGCAGCCAGAAGATCAGCGACAAGACCGTAGGCAGCTACGCCTCATCTGTGGGCCCGGATCTCACGAAGGCCGCGAACGCCGGCAGTCCGCGGGTCAACGCCCTCAACGAGCTGATCCAGCAGGATCTCTTCACCAAGTCGCTCGCCGCCACCGGTGGAGTCCCGAACGAGAGTGCGCTGCAGGCGGCGCACGACGACGCGATCACGATGCTGGTGGGCTCCGACCAGGTGGGCGATGCCTATGACAAGGCACT
>DASXYU010000082.1:0-7012 GCA_036502295.1 Jatrophihabitans sp.
CTTCGTGGGCCGTGACCGCGGCTACCGCGCCCTCGGCTTCACCGCCGCCGGCGCGCTTCCGCTGCAGGACGAGCCCGTCGGGGCGCTCGGCGCCGCTGCGTCCGTCGCAGACTGCCAGGGTGGATGGCTGCTCGTCCTCGACGCACACCGACACCCCCAGGGTTGGCTCTCGGCGCAGACGGCGGCCGAGCTCGCCGGCCGTCCGGTCACCCCCGACGTCCTCAACCTCGGCGGGACGCTTGCCCCCGAGTCGGGGACCCTGCGCGCGGCGCTCGACGCGGCGCTCTCCTCCCCGAGCGGACGAGGCGTGGTCGTGCATGACGACGGCAGCCTCGCCGGAACGGTGACGGCGTCGCAGGTGCTCGAGCGGATCGAAGCCGAGCGTGCGGTGCACCCACTGGTGGGCGAGGTGTCGCCGTGAACGACGTTTGGACGTACTTCACCGACCACGACTCGCAGATCTACAGCTGGCTGGGAACCACCATCTGGCTGGCGCTGCTGCCGCTGGCCATCGGGTTGATCATCTCGCTGCCCATCGGCTGGCTGGCGAGCCGTTACCGCTGGGCGTATCCGCCGATCGTCAGCATCGGCGGCCTGCTCTACACGATCCCGTCGATCGTGCTCTTCCTCGCCCTGCCCGGGATTCTCGGGACGAAGATCCTCTCGCCGGTGAACGTCGCGGTGGCGCTCACCCTGTACTGCATCGCGTTGCTGGTGCGGGTGGTTGCTGACGGGCTGCGGTCGGTCGATCCGCTCACGCTCAGCGCCGCCTCCGCGGTGGGTTACACCGAACGGCAGCGGCTCTTGGCGGTGCAACTTCCGCTCGCGCTGCCGGTGATCGGCGCCGGCGTGCGTGTAGCGGCGGTCTCGAACGTGAGCCTCATTGCGGTCGCCTCCTCGCTCGGCGTCAGCCAGCTCGGCTCGCTGTTCACGATCGGTAACAGCACGGCGAACAGCACGCCGATCTGGCTCGGGCTGATTCTCTTCGTCCTGCTCGCACTGGTTCTCGACGCGCTCATCCTGCTCGGGTTGCATGTGGCGACCCCCTGGCGCCGGGCGGTGAGTCGATGAGCGAACGCAGTGAGCGAATCAAAGGGCATAGTGCGATCGGAGCCTCGTCGGCGCCCGGAGCGAAGCGAGGACGTCGATGAGCGATCTGCCTAGCCTCGGGCTGGTGCCCGGCTGGCTCACCACCGCGGCACACTGGTGGGGCAAGCACGGCCTGCTCGTCTCGCTGCGCGAACACGTGATCTACACGGTCGTCGCCGTCCTCGTCGCGATGCTCGTCGCGATTCCGATCGGTCTCGCCGTCGGGCACACCGGACGGGGGAGTTTCGCTGTCGCGGGACTGGCGAACGCGCTGCGCGCCGTTCCTGCCTTCGGCCTGCTGATCCTGCTCTACGTCGTGGTGAGCCCGAAGATCCACTACCGCGATGCCATCGGTTGGCTCGTGCCACGCGGCGCCCTCGGTTCGCTGTTGCCGGTGGAGATCATGCTCGCCGTCCTCGCGATCCCGCCGATCCTCACCAACACCTACGCGGGCGTGCAGAGCGTCGATCCCGAGGTGCGCGATGCCGCCTACGGCATGGGGATGCGGGGCTGGCAGGTGGTGCGGCAGGTGGAGTTCCCGATTGCGCTGCCACTCGTCCTCGCCGGTATCCGCAGCGCCGTACTGCAGGTGATCGCGACGGCGACCATAGCCGGATACCTGCCGTTCCTCGGCGGCCTCGGTTACCTGATCTTCAACAACGGCCTGCCGCAGATCAACGATCCCGACGTCGGCTACCCGGCCATGATCGGTGCCGCGATCGTCGTCGCAGTGCTCGCCATCGTCGCCGAACTCCTGCTGCTCACCCTGCAGCGGGTCGTCGTCTCGCGCGGCCTCTCCGGCCGATACCGCGCCAGGTCGCTGCCCACCCAGTCGTCCTACGTCACCGCTAACCCATGAGGAGAATCATGAAACGCAAGTCCCGCTTCACTCTCGCCGCCGTTGCGCTGCCCGTCGCCCTCGCGACGCTGCTCACGGCGTGCTCCAGCAGTGGGGGTGGTGCCACCGCCGGTACCACCGACATTTCGTCCTCTGATACCTCGTCGACATCTTCGTCGAGCGCTCCGGCCGATGCCGGTTCACTGACGGTCGGCTCGGCCGACTTCACCGAGAGCGCCCTGCTCGCCGACATCTACGCCGATGCCCTCCTGGCAAAGGGCGTGAAGATCACCAAGAAGCTCAATATCGGTGAGCGCGCGGTCTACGTCCCCGCACTCAAGGACGGTTCGATCGACTTCATCCCCGAGTACAACGGCTCGATCCTGCCGTTCCTCGACCCGAAGGCGACGGCGAAGAGCACCGACGAGATCACCGCGGCACTACCCGCGGCGCTCGGCAGTGACCTCACCGCGCTCGACCCTGCACCGGCGCAGGACTCCGACACCATCACCGTCACGAAGGCGACTGCCGACGAGTACAACCTGAAGACGATCGCCGACCTGGCTCCGGTCGCGAGCAAGCTCACCTTCGGGGCTCCGGCCGCGTTCCAGACACGCCCGGACGGACTGCCGGCGCTGAAGAGCGTCTACGGCGTGACATTCGGCACGTTCACGGCGCTCGCTGCCGGTGGCAGCGTCACCCAGACCGCGCTCAAGAACGGCACCATCGACGCCGGTGATGTCTTCTCCACCGACCCGTCCTTCCAGAAGGACGGCTTCGTCGCGCTGGCGGACCCGAAGAACGAGTTCGCGGCGCAGAACATCACGCCGATCGTGGCGACGGCGAAGCTGACCCCGACGATCAAGGACGCGGCGAACGCGGTCTCGGCGAAGCTCACCACCGAGATCCTTACCCAGTTGCTCATCGAGGTGGGGACGGGCGACCCCGACTCCGTCGCGAAGAAGTGGCTGACCAGCGTCGGCCTCGGCTGACCGAGCCCGTAACGAAGATTGGCCTGTTATCACCGCGCTCGGTGATAACAGGCCAATCTTGACTCAGGCGCAGACCAGCTCAGTCGTCGCCGTAGTCGTGATCAGGGTGGTTGACTTCGCCCACGCGCCAGTAGCCCCGCGTGGTGAGCGCATCGCGTGCCACCCCGCGTTCGAGCATCTGCATACGGATCGCGCGCATCGTGCTCGCCTCGCAACCCACCCAGACGTACGTCCCCTCGCTGAGGCGGGCGTTCGTTGCGGCATCGCGCAGCTCCGTCCCCCATGTCTTCTGCCGGGCCATCGGCCGGCGGCGATGCCAATGCACCGAGACCCGCGCGGAACTCGTCAGCGGAAGTTCGTCCTCGCCGCCGTCGACCTCAAAATGCACCTCGGCCCGCGCGGTCGCGGGAAGAGCCTCAAGCAGAGTCGCGGCGGCGGGTATCGCGCTCTCGTCCCCGGCGATCCACCACTCCGTCGCGGTGGGGTCGAGACGGAAGCGTCCACCCGGTCCCGCGACGGCGAGCTGGTCACCCGGCTTCGCGCCGGCCGCCCACCGCGACGCGGCGCCCTCGCCGTGCAGGACGAACTGGATCTCAAGGGTGTTGCTCGCCGCGTCATAGTGTCGCGGCGTATAGGTGCGGACGATCGGCGGCGGCGCACCCTCGGGCAGGACGGGTCCGTTCGGCCCGACGGTCGGCAGGACGAGGTCGGCACCGGGCTGCGGCAGGAAGACCTTGATGTGTGCGGTGGGTGCCTCGACGGCGAAGCCTTGCAGCGCAGGTCCGCCGACGTGCAACGAAACCAGGCGGGGCGTGAGCCGGGTGACGGCCACCACCTCGACGGGTCGAGGTGGTGGCCGCCGGCGCACCGGCGCAGTGGTGGTGGTTGCGGGCTCGCTCAGCGCAGCGGCTTCGCTCCCCAAGACGTCGCTCACTGGTCCGCTAGTAGGCGGTAGAGCGCCTGGCGCGCGCCACGGATGATGGTGATCGCCTCGTCAACCGACTCGGGCGATCCGGTGAAGGCGGCCTTCGCGGCGAGAGCGAACTGCCTCATCTCGATCGCGAGTTGGCGCCGGGACGATCCCTCGCCCTCGCTGTTGAGTTCGTCGAGCTTGCCGGCGTCGGCCTGAGCGCGGCCGTCCTCGGTGAGTTCGTAGGTCTTGCGCCCGTCCTGCTCGCTGGAGCGGACGAGGCCTTCATCCTCGAGCGCCTGCAGGTGCGGGTAGACCGAGCCGGGGCTCGGCCGCCAGCTTCCTCCTGAGCGCTCCTCGAGGCGGCCCATCAGCTCATAGCCGTGGGCGGGACCGTCGAGCAGGCCGGCGAGCAGCAGGCCGCGCATGTCTCCGCGACGGAGACGGCCGCCGCCGTGCGAGTGGTCGTGCGGGTGATGTCCCCGGCCGCCGAAGCCGCTGAAGTCACCCCGGCCGCCGAAGTCGCCGCGTCCGCGCCGGTACTGGCGCTCGACGAGCTCGCGTTGTTCGGGGGTGTGTCCTTGGTGGTGGTTGTGGTGTCGCATGTCGTTCTCCTTCATGGCCCTTCTGATGTATCTGTGTCACGGGGCCAATGTCATTATCTATCGTGACACGGACACGATATATCGCGATAGTATCGAGAGTCAAGCGCGAGGGAAGACCTGCTGAGCTCAGCCGCCTAGCGTCGCGTCGCCGGCTGAGCTCCTGCGAGTCGCAGCGCCATGTCCGCATAGCGCTGGGCAAGGACTTCTGGCGTCCAGGTTCCGCCCTCGCGATACCAGCGCGCGACATCGATACCGAGTGAGAGCACCGCGACCGTGACTACCCGGGGTTCGACGGCGACGAAGTCGCCGTCGAAGACCCCGCGGTCGAGAACGGTGCGAATCGTCCTGTCGATCCGGTGGCGCAGGCGGGCGATCTCCTTGTAGTGCTCTGGCGTCAGAGCACCCAGCTCGTAGTTCACCACGCGGGCTGTTGTGTGCTCGCGGGCGTGGTAGAGGACGAAGTCGTAGACGATCCGCTGAAGTTGCTCGACCGGTGATGTGCTCTTCGCCGCCGCGCTGCGGATGAGCTGAAGAGTCTGCTCATGGCCATTGTGGGCGATGAGGTAGAGCAGTTCTTCTTTCGATTTGTGGTGTACGTACAGTGCCGCTGAACTCAGTCCGGCCCCGGCCGCGATGTCTCGGGTCGTCGTCGCGTGGAACCCCTTCGCTGCAAAGGCGATCAGCGCCGCGTCGATAAGGCGGGCGCGGGTGACATCGGCCTTCGAGATGGCGTCGGCGTCGGCCATCATGAGCCTCCTCTGTCGGCGGCACTGTGAAGCGCACCTCTTCCACGCCCCGGCATCGTGTCCTAGGGTCTAGCGTAACAACGAAGTAAGCAAGCGCTTAGTAAGCAAGGAGAGATCATGGTCGAGGCAGTCATCGTCGCGACGGCGCGTTCGCCGATCGGGCGCGCCAACAAGGGCTCGCTGAAGGAGATGCGCCCTGATGACCTCGCCGCACAGATGGTGGCGGCCGTCCTCGCGAAGGTTCCGGAGCTCGACCCGCGTGAGGTCGTTGACCTCGTGCTGGGTTGCGGTCTTCCCGGTGGCGAGCAGGGCTGGAACCTGGGGCGCAACGTCGCCGTTCTCCTCGGCTATGACCACATCCCCGGGGCCACCATCACGCGGTACTGCTCCTCTTCGTTGCAGACGACGCGGATGGCCTTCCATGCCATCAAGGCCGGCGAAGGCGACGCCTACATCTCCGCCGGTGTCGAGACGATCAGCCGCTACTTCAAGGGCAACAGCGATCACATCGAGGGCCAGGACCTCCTCAACCCGCGCTTCGCGAAAGCCACCGAGCGCAACGCGGCTCGGACCGGAGCCGGAACGTCAGCCTGGACCGATCCCCGCGAGGACGGTGAACTGCCCGACGTCTATCTCGGCATGGGCCAGACGGCAGAGAACGTCCAGCAGGTACTCGGCATGAGCCGCCAGGAGCAGGACGAGTTCGCCGTCCGTAGCCAGAACCTCACCGAGAAATCGCTCGCCAACGGATTCTGGGCCCGCGAGATCACGCCGGTCACGCTGCCCGACGGCACGCAGGTCGCCGCAGATGACAGTCCTCGGGCAGGCGTCACCTACGAGTCGGTCAGCCAGCTCAAACCCGTTTTCCGTCCTGACGGCACCGTGACGGCGGGAAACGCCTGCCCCCTCAACGACGGTGCCGCGGCACTGGTTGTCATGAGCGACACCCGGGCGCGCGAGCTCGGCCTCACCCCGCTGGCGCGGATCATCTCGACGTCGGTCACGGGGCTCTCACCCGAGATCATGGGACTCGGTCCGGTGGAGGCGATCCCCGCCGCACTGAAGCAGGCGGGGATGGGCATCGCGGACGTCGACCTCTACGAGATCAATGAAGCCTTCGCCGTACAAGCCCTCGGCTCGGCGCAGAAGCTCGGCATCGACATCGACAAGCTCAACGTCAACGGCGGTGCCATCGCAGTGGGGCATCCCTTCGGCATGACCGGCGCCCGTATCACCAGCACCCTCATCAATTCCCTGCAGTACCACGACAAGCAGATCGGCGTGGAGTCGATGTGTGTAGGCGGGGGCATGGGAATGGCGATGGTCATCGAGCGGCTCTCTTGACCCAGCGACCACGAAGGAGCTCAGACGTTGAATAGGACTGCGATCGTCACGGGTGCGGCACGCGGTATCGGTGCCGCCACGGCACTCAGACTCGCCCAGGACGGTCACGCCGTTGCTGTGCTCGACCTCGACGAGGCCGCGTGCGCGCCGGTGGTGCAACAGATAGCCGATGCCGGAGGCACAGCTCTCGCAGTGGGTGCTGATGTCGGCGATGAGGAGTCGGCGATCTCTGCCGTCGAATTCGTGGCCGGAAAGCTGGGTGCCCCGACCGTCCTCGTCAACAATGCCGGGATCATCCGCGACAACCTGCTCTTCAAGATGACCACGGCCGACTGGGATGCGGTGATGCATGTGCATCTGCGCGGCGCCTTCCTCATGAGCCGCGCTGCGCAGTCCTACATGCTGCAGGAGCGATTCGGGCGCATCGTCAATCTCTCGAGTACGTCCGCTCTGGGCAATCGTGGGCAGGCGAACTACTCGGCCGCGAA
>DASXYU010000083.1:0-11844 GCA_036502295.1 Jatrophihabitans sp.
GCCGGCGCCCGGCTTGTCGAGGCGGTCCTTCACCTCGGTCCAGAGGTTGGCGCCCTGTAGCGACTTTTCCACCACCGAGTCGAGTTCGGACTTCGCGATGCGCTTGCTGTTCAGCTTCAGCCCTGCCGCGACGTTCTCATAGATCGACATCGTCGGGAACGGGTTGGGTCGCTGGAAGACCATGCCGATGGTGCGCCTCACGTCCACTGGGTCGACGGCAGCTCCGTAGATATCCTCCCCGTCCAGCTCGACATTGCCCTGGACGGAGGCGCCCGGAATCACCTCGTGCATACGGTTGAGCGTGCGCAGCACAGTTGACTTGCCGCAGCCGGAGGGCCCGATGAACGCTGTTACGGACCGGGGCTCGATGGCGAAGTTTACGTCGCTGACCGCGAGGAACTTGCCGTAGTAGATATTGAGGTTCTTGGCGTCGATGCGCTTGGCCATGTCTCGGTCCCCGCCTTAGTTCGCGACTTTGTTAAAGCGTCCGATGAACCGAGCGAGCAGGTTCAGGACGAGTATGAGCAAGATGAGCGTGAGTGCAGTACCCCACATGCGCTCGGGAGCAAAGTTCGTCGCTGCACCGGTGACGCGGTTGCCATTGGCGTCGAGGTGGTAGGCCCCGCTACCGGTGGCCCTGTTCAGGTTGAGGAACATCTCATTGATCATCGTGGGCAGAGCTGCCTGGTTACCGTCGAAGACGTTGTAGTTGGTGTTCGCGGAATATGGACCCAGGATGAGAAGCGGTGCTGTCTCTCCAGCAACTCGGGCTACGCCGAGGACTACACCGGTGATGAGGCCTGACATCGCGGCGGGGAGCACCACTCGCATGATTGTCTTCCACTTCACCACGCCGAGGGCGTATGAGGCTTCGCGGAGCTCGTTCGGAACAAGCTTGAGCATCTCCTCGGTCGTCCGCACGATCACCGGGACCATCAGCAGAACCAGGGACAGCGAGACGAGCCACCCCGCCTTAGTGGTGTGCAGGGTGGAGATGAAGACGGCGTAGATGAACAATGCCGCGACGATTGACGGGATACCGGTCATGATGTCGACCATGAATGTGGTGAGTTTGGCGATGGGTCCACGCCCGTACTCCACCAGGTAGACGCCGACGAGGATGGCGATGGGCACGGAGATGACGGTGCAGAGGGCGACCTGTTCGAGGGTGCCGATGACGGCGTGGACGACACCGCCTCCAGCGTCCTGGTAGGTGATGCTGCGCTGGTTGGCGGACCACCACCCGGCGTGCGCCAAGACACGCCAGCCCTTGCTGATCACGGTTCCGAGCAACCAGATCAGCGGGACGAGGGCGATCAAGAAGGCGAGGGTCACCAGCACGGTGGCGCTACTGTTGGTGAACTTTCGTCGCCCGCTCACACGCTGGAACGCTGAGGACGGCGTAGCGCTCGTGACTGCCGTCATGTGAAGTCCTTCCGACGGTTGACGATCCACCGCGCCGCTGCGTTGACGATGAACGTAAGTACGAAGAGCACCAGTCCGGCGGTGAGGTACGCGCCTGTTGTCAGCGGCGTCCGGAATTCCGAGGCGCTGTTCGCGATCTTCGAGGCGAACGTCTCGCCACCATCGAAGATCGAGAAGGAGAAGTCGCTGACCTTGCCGAGGATCATCATCACGGCAATGGTCTCCCCCAGCGCACGCCCCATGCCGAGCATCGCGCCGCTCACCACACCGGCACGCCCGTAGGGAAGCACCGCGAGGCGGATCATCTCCCAGCGCGTGGCTCCCAGAGCCCAGGCCGCTTCGATGTTCTGGCGGGGGGTTCGTTCGAAGACGTCACGGCTGATCGCGGTGATGATCGGCAGGATCATGATCGCCAGCACGATGCCGGCGTCGAAGACGTTGCGGGTGGGGAACTTCTGCGCGAAAAGTCCGAGTCCTATGTTGTCGAGGACACCGACGACCCCCCTCAGCTTCGGCGCCAACACGCTGACGCCCCAGATGCCGTAAATAATCGACGGAATTGCGGCGAGGAGATCGATTATGTAGGCGACGGGGCGTGCAATTCTGCGTGGCGCGTACTGGGTGATGAACAGCGCGATGCCGACGGCGACCGGCACGGCTACGACCAGGGCAATGAGCGATGAGATCACGGTCGTCCACAGCATCGCCGCCACGCCAAAGCGCAGATCGTTGTCTGAGGTCGACCACGCGTCGGAGAACAAGAAGTTGACCTTGTCGTGCGCGATCGAATTCCACGACCGTGCCAAGAGGAACGCTGCGACCAGGACCACCAGCAGAATCACCACGAGTGACGCTGCTGAGGTCAGCCCTGCGAAGACAGAGTCGCCTCTGCGTTTGCGTCCGATGCTGAACAGGCCGGCGCCAACCACGGGCGGCGCGCCGTTGTCCACCAGGATCGCGGCCGCGGAACTGGACGCGACGAGGTGCGAATCGGCGGAGGGCACGGCCGGGGCTGTGGGGTCGGCGCCCGTGTTGTCGCCGCCGGCACCGCGCGGCACGTTCGCAGCCGGGGGCTTTTCAGCCCCCGGCTGCGTTGTGGTCTCGTGGTCCATCGGTGCCGTGCTTAGCTGATCGCGTCGACCGATGCAGCGACCTTCGTCCTCAGGTCATCTGGAAGCGGTGCGTAGCCGAGGCTGGCGAGAGCAGTCTGTCCTCCGCTGGCAGCGTAGGACAGAAAGTTCTTTACGAACGTGCCCTTCGCCGAGTCGCTGTACTTGGTGCAGGCGATCTCGTACGTCACGAGGACGATTGGGTAGGCATCTGCTGCCTTGGTGGCGTAGTCGAGCTTCAGTGTGTAGTCACCGTCGCCCTGTGAAGCAATCTGTGCCGCGCCGGCTGCAGCCGCAGCCGTGTCCTTGCTCAGCGCGATGGGGCTGCCCGCGCCGGTGTCGATCGAGGCGGTGGAAAGGCTAGAGGCCACAGCGAACGAGAACTCGTCGTAGCCGATCGCCCCTTCGGTCGAGGAGATGGCATCAGCCACACCCTGTGACTTCTCTGCACCTTGACCCGCGAAGCCGGCCTTTGTCGAATCCTTGTCGGGGGTTCCCGTAAAGATGTCGGGTGCCACTGCGGCGAGGTAAGTCTCGAAGTTCTGCGTGGTTCCGGAAGAGTCGGAGCGGTAGACCACCGAGATCGGAGTTGACGGCAAGGTTGCATCCGGGTTCAGCGCCTTGATTGCGGCGTCGTCCCATGTCTTGACCTGCCCGAGGAAGATCTTCGCGATGGTCGGTCCGTCTAGAACGAGACTGTCGACGCCGCTGAGCTTGTAAGCGATCGCGATCGGTCCGACGACCATCGGCAGGTCGAGTGGCGCGCTGCCGCAGCGGGTCTTCGCTTGCGCGAATTCGTCTGCGGAGAGAGCCGCATCCGAGCCGACGAAGTCGTCCGTTCCCGCGAGGAAGCCCGTAATCCCCGCTCCCGAGCCTGTGGGGTTGTAGCTGATCTTCGCGCCGCTGCACTGCGATTGATAGTCCTTGATCCACTGGCTCATCGCGTTGGTCTGCGCCGTTGAACCTTCGGCGGTGAGGTCACCACTGGAGCAAGTGCCCGCTGCGGCGGTGTCTGAGCCGGCGTTTGAGCCGCCCGAACTGGAGCAGGCGCTGAGCAGCACAGCTGCTGTTGCGATACCGGCGAACGTGGTCGCGAGTCCCTTGCGATTGAGCTTCACTGTTCATCCCTTCAAGGCGGATGTCTTCAGGACATTGACACGACCGACGGTAGGGAGGCGAGGTGGCGCCCCAGGAGACCAAAAGTGAACTGAAAATGAACGAAACCTGAGCTAAAGGCATCTTCTTATCTAGCATGAGACGACTTGTGAGTGAACTAGGGACTGCTACGGGCCAACTTCGAGAGGTCGGTTCCACTGGATGTCACGGTCGTAGTCGACGAAACCGACGCGCATGTAGAGCCCACGCGCGCCGACGTTCGACTCGTCGACATAGAGGAGGACGAGGGGGCAGCCGCGCTCGCGCAGGTACTGCAGACCGGCGGCGAGGAGCACCTTGCCGAGCCCCAGCCCTTGCCCCGCGGGGTCCACCCCGATCACGTAGACCTCGCCGTTGCCGTCCTCATGACGTTTCGTGAAGTGATAGCCGATGAGGTTGCCCGCGCGCTCGGCGAGGAGCAGTCCGGCCGGGTCGAACCATGACTCCGCTTCGCGGGCTTCGATGTCTGCCCTGGTCCAGTCGCCCTGTTCGGGGTGGTCGGCGAAGGCTGCAGCATTCACCCGCAGGAAGGCGTCCTCATCCGCCCCAGGGACGAAGGGACGGATCACGACGCCTGCGGGAAGAGGTGGCACCACGATCTCGTCGGAGAGTGGGCGGCGCATCTGATGCAGGGTTCGGGCCGGGATGAATCCCTGGGCGCGAAGGGCGTTCTCAACCGGACTGCGCCTGCCGTGCGACCAGATGGTGGTCCCACCTAGTGCAACGACGTTGTCGATCAGGCGGTCGACAACGTGGGGATCGCTCGTGGCGACCTCGGCGTAGAGACCGTCGCGCTGGGCGTAGCCGACGAGTACACCATCGCTGTCACGGATCCTGACGTGCTCGACCTGGGGATCGTCCAACCGGGTCAGAGCCTGGTCGGAGAGGGGCGGTTGCCCGACCTCTGCCTGGATCCGCGCAGCGAGGGCGCGGATCTCGGAGACGGTCAGTTGGCGGCGTCGAGTATCGCCTCGACGACGGCGACAACCTCGCGCTTCGCCGCCACCGGCTCAACTGTTGGGCGCACGAACTTGTAGCCGACGTTGCGGACGGTGCCGATCATCGCCTCGTGTTCGGGGCCGAGCTTGGCGCGCAGGCGGCGCACGTGCACGTCGACGGTGCGGGTACCACCGAAGTAGTCATAGCCCCACACCTCCTGCACGAGGTGTGAGCGGGTGAAGACGCGCCCCGGGTGCTGGGCGAGGAACTTCAGCAGCTCAAACTCCTTGTAGGTGAGATCGAGGGGCGTGCCGGAGAGCTTCGCCGAGTAGGTGGTCTCGTCGATGGTGAGGTCGCCGATGTCGACGTGGTCGGGAATCGGGTCTTCGGCAGCCGCGCGGCGCTCGATCGCCAGGCGCAGGCGGGCGTCGAGTTCTGCCGGTCCGGCGGTGTCGAGAATGATGTCGTCGATCGTCCACTCCGCGGAGAGGGCGATGAGGCCGCCCTCGGTGAGGACGGCGAGCACGGGCAGCGTGACACCGACGGTGCCGAGCACACGCGAGAACGAGCGGGCCGCGGCGAGGTCGCGACGGGCGTCGATGATGAGGGCATCGCCCAGATTGCGGTCGACCAGTGCGGCCGCATCCATGGGCAGCACGGTGACGTGGTGCGAGAGAAGTCCGAGCGAGGGCAGCACCTCAGCGGTCGGCTGCCGCGCGGCGGTGAGCAACGTCAGATCCACAAGCGCCTCCTGAGCACTGCAGGTTTGCGGGCCTGCGGTGGCAGGTGGGGCGGCGCTGCCCCACCTGATGGGTTGCAGTGACAATACCGTTCGTGATCCAGCCGGTGAATATCGCCTACGCCACGTCAGACGCGGTAGCCGTCCACGCCCTCTACTGGGTGCCGAAGGACGTTACCCACGAGCTGGGCTGTGTGGTGGCGCACGGCTTCACCGGATCCTCCGCCCGGCCGGAGGTCCAGCGGATCTGCCGCAGCCTCGCCGACACCGGCATTGGCGTTCTGAGCCCCGATTTCCGGGGGCACGGACGCTCCGGCGGTGCCACCACCGCAGGTGACCTCGAGACGCTGGACGTCGCGGCAGCCGTGAGGTGGCTACGCGCCCAGGGCTACCACAAAGTCGCGATTGTCGGATTCTCGATGGGCGGGTCGGCGGTCCTCCGCTATGCCGGCTCGGATGGGTGTGATGCCGATGCAGTGGTGAGTGTGAGTTCGCCAGGGATGTGGTTCGAGCGGGGCACCCGGCCCATGCGTCGCGTCCACTTCGTCCTTGAGAGAGCCGCTGGTCGGGCATTGCTGCGCTTCACCAAGGGCGTCCGAGTGGCCGGCAGCAAGTGGGAGGTCGTCCCCCGGGCGCCGCATGAGGTCGCCGGCGCGATCGACGTGCCCCTGCTGCTCGTCCACGGCGAGGACGACCACTACTTCCCGCGCCGGCACATCGACGCCCTCGCGGCTGCCGCCCCCGGCGCCACCGTCTGGATCGAGCCGGGGATGGCACATGCCGAGTCGGCGACGACCGAGGCGTTGACCGCACGCATCGCCGAGTGGCTCTGGGCCGTCCTCCGGGACGGCGTCTGGGACGATGTTCCCCGTGGTGATTGAGGCGCCCCCATCAACGGCGATGGCGGCTGAAGGCCCGCGGGCGCTCGTCCGCGACGTCCGCGTCCTCTCTCGCAGGATCGACGCGGCGCTGCAGCGGCCGGGCTCGCCGGACTGGATCGTCGCCGCCGCGGTCGTCACGGTGCTTGGCTTCCTGCTCGGTACCGCCGGTGGCTACGGTGCGACGGGGCTGCTGGTGGCGGTCGCGATCACCCAGTTCGTCCTCGTGCTTGCATGGGTCTACGGCACGCAGCTCGTCGGTCGCAAGGGGGCGCTCGTCCTCGGCGCCTTCGCCGCGGCGGCCGCCGACGTCTGCGTCTCGGTCTGGCCGCACGCGCGCCTGGGGGCGTTGCTCGGCGTCTTCGCCCTCGCCGTTCCCCTCCTCTTCGTGCATCAACTCGCGCGTGGTGTGGCTCGGCACCACATCGTCGTCTCACTCGGTGCGATCGCGGGCATGGCGATCGGGACGGTCGGGCTTGCGTCGCTGCTGCAGCTGCGCCACGAATTCGCCGACCAGACCTCGCCGAGCCGAGTGGTGACGAGCGTCGTCGCCATCACTGCCGGTGGGTTGGTGCTGAGCCTGTTGGTCGATGCCATCAGCCCCTACCCGCGCTTCGATCCCGCGGTGCGCCGTGGCGCGTTCGGGGTGCTCGCTTCCACCGGGCTCGGCGCGTCTATCGGCTACCTCGCCCTGCAGGCACCGGGACGTCACGACTTCTCGGAGGGCCGTGGGGCGCTGGTGGGCGCCATCCTCGGCGCGCTGGTCGCGTTGCTGTCGGTGGCGGCGTCCTTCGCGGCGCATTCGGTCGAGCCGCTGGAAGGTGCGCCGCCGGCGATGAGTCGCTGGGCGCGAATGGTGCTCGTCGGCGTGATGCCGATAGCGCTGCTCGCTCCGGTCGCGTTCCTCATCTGTCTCGCCGTGCGTGTGTAGAACGGCCAATCCGCCCCTCGCGTGGCTCAGTCGCTCGGCCAGAGAACACTTGCTCAGCGCCTCACCTACTCGCGTAGGCTTGACTCTATGGGCAAGCAGCTCCTGGGTGCGAGGGTCCTCACCATGGGGACTCTCCTCACCTCCCGCCGCGCGGTCGACCTGTGCCGCGTGAGCAGCTGTCTGTGTTCGCTCTGATCTCCATCGAACCCCGCTGAACTCCAGCCGCACTCATCCGGCGGCAGCATTCTCAGACCAGCAATGCCTACAAAGGAGATAGACAATGAGCCGCGCTGACGCGCTTGTCTCGGCCGACTGGGCCGAACAGAACCTGAACACTCCCGGTGTCGTCTTCGTCGAGGTCGACGAGGACGCCTCCGCCTACGACACCAACCACATCGCCGGTGCGGTGAAGGTCGACTGGAAGACCGATCTGCAGGATCCGGTTATCCGCGACTTCGTGAACAAGGAGCAGTTCGAGAAGCTGCTCTCCGCCAAGGGCATCAGTAACGACGACACGGTCGTCCTCTATGGCGGCAACAACAACTGGTTCGCGGCCTACGCGTACTGGTACTTCAAGCTCTATGGCCACTCCGACGTGAAGCTGCTCGACGGTGGCCGCAAGAAGTGGGAGCTCGACGCCCGTCCGCTCTCCACCGATACGGTGTCGCGTCCGGCGACGCACTACATCGCCAAGGACCAGGACACCTCGATCCGGGCCTTCCGCGACGAGGTCATCAACGCCATCGGCGCGAAGAACCTCGTCGATGTCCGCTCGCCTGACGAGTTCGCCGGCAAGCTCCTCGCCCCGGCGCACCTGCCGCAGGAGCAGAGCCAGAAGGCCGGCCACATCCCCGGTGCGATCAACGTGCCGTGGAGCAAGGCCGCGAACGAGGACGGCACTTTCAAGTCGGACTCCGAACTCGCCGACCTCTACAAGGGCGCTGGTCTCGACACGTCGAAGGAGACCATCGCCTACTGCCGCATCGGTGAGCGTTCATCGCACACCTGGTTCGTGCTGCAGGAGCTGCTCGGTGAACAGGGCGTGAAGAACTACGACGGATCGTGGACCGAGTACGGCGCCCTCGTCGGCGTCCCGATCGCGCTGGGAGCCTGAGCGACATGTGCGGAGCACCCCTGCAGACGCCGACGCTGCCGGCCAACATCGACCCGGAGAAGGAGACCGTCCTCTACGGCGAGGTCCGTGACGCCGAGGGCTTCCCGGTAGGCGGCGCCTACGTTCGCCTCCTCGACGAGATCGGCGAGTTCACGGCCGAGGTGGTCACCTCGCCCGAGGGCTCGTTCCGGTTCTTCGCCGCCCCGGGTGGTTGGACGCTCTCCGTCCTGCACGCCAAGGGCAAGGCGCGGGCCGAGGTGACGGCCGACGGTCCCGGCCTCTTCGGTCAGGCCCTCGTCCTTCAGTAGCTGAGCGTGCGTGGAGTGTTTTCCGTGCCCCGCACGGAAACACTCCACGCATCGCATTCGGATAGGGTGCGGTCATGGAATCGACGTTCCTCGGAATCCTCGTCTTCGTTTTCGTCGCGATCGGCGTGATGGCTGCCTACGTGCTGTTCCGGCTCTTCTCGGGCCAGCAGTAGCCGTTGGAGCCTGACACCACCGACCTGCGCACGGGCGCGCCCATCAACGAGGCGCTGCTCGCCCTGCTGCCGTTGGTCGGGGTCTGGCGCGGCAGTGGCACCGGTGTAGTCGCTGCCACCGCCGCGGAGTTCACCTACAAGCAGCAGATCACCTTCTCCCACGACGGACGTCCCTTTCTCGCCTACGAGGCGCGCGCCTGGCTCGTGGACACGTCGGGGGCGGTGATCCGGCAGGCGTGGCGCGAATCGGGCTTCTGGCGCCGCGGCGCCCATGAGGACGACATCGAGGTCGTGCTCGCCTCGAACACCGGACTCACGATCCAGCTCGCCGGTCTCGCCGGCGATCTGCGGTGGGAGCTTGAGACGTCCTCCGTCCTCTCCACTCCCACGGCGAAGCTCGTCGACGGAGAGAAACGCCTCTACGCGTTGATCGAGGACGTGCTCGTCTATGTCACCGAGCTGGCGCCGGCCGGCCAGCCGTTCGCCGCTCACCTCAACGCCCGCCTCACCCGCGTCTAGAGGTTGCTGAGTAGGCCGCAGAGCGGTCGTGTCGAAGCGCCGGGATCGACACGCGACCTGCGGTCGCTACTCAATCACCGCTACTCGGTGGCGCGGATGGCGTCGAGGAAGGCGCGTCCACGGGCCTCGTAGTTCTTGTAGAGGCCGTAGCTCGGCGCCGCCGGGCTGAGCAGCACCGTGCCGCCGCGCGGAAGCGCGGCACGCGACTGTTCCAGTGCCTGCGTGAGATCGGTGGCGAGGACGCCGTGCAGGCTCAGACCGGCGAGCGCGGCGAGGATGCGGGGGCCGCTCTCCGGCACGCCGATGACGGTGACCTCGCGGCTCTGCACGGCCAGCGCCGTGCGCAGCGGCGCGTAATCGACCCCACGGTCCTGCCCGCCGACGATGAGGACGAGCGGCCCCTCCGGGAGCGCGGCGAGCGCAGCGACTGTGGCCTGTGGCGCGGTGGAGAGCGAGTCGTCGACGAATCGGATACCCGTCTCGCGCTCGTCCACCACGAGGGTGAGGCGATGCGGCAGCGGCTGGAAGGCGCGTAGCCCCTCAGTGAGTTCGCCGCGCCGGTCGGTGAGGTCGAAGCCACGGGCTTGGGCGAGAACGCGTACCGCGGCGAGCGCGAGGCAGGCGTTGGCGACGTTGTGACTGCCGAGCAGCGGCAGGACGTCGCGCGGCGCGAGCGGCTGGTGATGGATCGCGAACCACTGCCCGCCGCGGGCATCGAGCAGACCGACCGCGGAGTCATCGGTACCTACCGGCAGCGTCTTCGACGCGTCGACCCGCTCGGCGACCATTGCGGCCAGTCGTTCGTCGGTGGCGGTGTAGATGACGACGTCGGGGTCGTGTGCGATCAGGTTGAGCTTGTCGGCGTAGTACTGCTCGGCGCTGCCGTGCCAGTTCAGGTGCTCCGGGAAGAGCGCTGTGATCACGGCGACGGCGGGTGAGGCGGTGAGCTCGCTGCATTGGTAGCTGGAGAGTTCGAGGACGTACTGCTGTGCTGCCGGCAGGTCGAGCAGCGGTATGCCGATGTTGCCGCCATAGGTGTTCTCGATCCCGATGCTCGCCGCGAGGTGGCTGATCAGCGAGGATGTCGTGCTCTTGCCCTTGCTGCCGGTGACGGCGAGCGTCCTTGCATGGTGCTCGGTCATCCAGAGTGCGCTGCCGCCGGTGACGACCGCGCCGCGATCGAGCAGCGCGAGGACGCGCGGATCGAAGCGGCTGACGCCCGGCGACTTGATGAGGACGTCCGCATGGTCGAGAGCGTGCTGTGCGTCCTCACCGTGCAAGACGATGGCAGCACTCGCGCCTTTGTGGTCGATCGTTGCGGTTGCGTCACTGGAGTCGTCGATGACGTCGAGGCTTGCGGTGGCGACATCCTTCAGGGCATCGACGGCGGCTCGTCCTTCGCGTCCGTTGCCCCAGACGACGAGGCGCTTGCCGGCGAACTGCGAAAGGTCAACTGAAGACATCGAGTGCGCTCACGTACTCAGCGGGCGCGAGCGTCGGGCCACGCTCGGCGAGGACGAAGTCGAGTGTCGGCACCGTGCGCCGGCCCGCCGCGATCTCGTCCGCGAGAGCGGCGACCACGGCCGCGTCCTTCCACTCCGGTTGTTGCGCGAGGTGTGCCGCGGCGGCAACCGACTCGTCCAGCTCTCCGACGCACTCGAACGGCTTGAAGGCGATAAGGCCGAGCAGTTCGCGGTAGCCCGGGAGCTGGGTCTCGTCGCGGAGCATGTCGCCGCCGAGGATCCCGATCACCCGCTCAGCGGGGAGGAAGGTGGCGAGTGCGAGGAAGACGAAGCGGCATTTGGGGCAGTCGCGGCACCAGCGCTTTCCGGTCCGCTTGGTGATCGTGAAGGCGCGGTTGCAGCTCGTCACCACGTCGTCGTATCCCGATACGCGCGAGAACAGCTCGGTGATCGAGAGTTCGTTGAGGTGACGGAGCAATGAGAAATACAGCGTGGTGTTGCCGAGCCGGCTCGCAAGGGCGTCGCGCAGCAGGCGCTCGGCGTCGATGCCCTTCGACCACTGATGGTTCACCGGTCGGCCGTGCCAGACGAGATTCGGCGCAGACGCAGACGACTCGTTGGACATCACCAGCGGCCCGAGGCGGTGCAGGATCGCGACGGCGACACCGATGAGCGAATTCAGCGCCGTCACCGGCACGTGGCCGTTGAAGGCTCCGTGCTCATTCAGCGCGAAGAGCAACGGGTCGAGGCTGCGCCGCACCGCAAGCAACTCCGTACCGGAGCGCTCGACGACCGAGGTGGTGATCTCGTTCGGGTTCACCACGAAGCTCACCGGACTCATTCCGGCGCGGCGCAGCGCTTCGAGCGTGACGATCGAATCCTTCCCGCCGCCACAGGCGACGAGCGGCCTGCTCTGGTCGGTTGGGAACCCGAGTGAGGACAGGTCGCTGCCCGCCATGCCGGCGGTGCGCGAGAAATCGGGGACGACCGTCGCGACGATCTCGGTGTCGAGTACCGCGGGCAGATCGTGCGTGTAGGCGAACTCCGCCATCCCGTCCTGGTACACGCCGCGCAGGAACTCGAATTCGGCC
>DASXYU010000084.1:0-43785 GCA_036502295.1 Jatrophihabitans sp.
ATTCCCCACTGCTGCCTCCCGTAGGAGTCTGGGCCGTGTCTCAGTCCCAGTGTGGCCGGTCGCCCTCTCAGGCCGGCTACCCGTCGTCGCCTTGGTGGGCCATTACCCCACCAACAAGCTGATAGGCCGCGGGCCCATCCCAGACCGAAAAACTTTCCAAGTCAGAAGATGCCTTCCGACTTCATATCCGGTATTAGCCACCGTTTCCGGTAGTTATCCCAGAGTCTGGGGCAGGTTGCCCACGTGTTACTCACCCGTTCGCCACTGATCCCCGGAGCAAGCTCCGGATCACCGTTCGACTTGCATGTGTTAAGCACGCCGCCAGCGTTCGTCCTGAGCCAGGATCAAACTCTCCGTGAAGGTTTGTTTGATACTGGTCCATCCGAGCTGGTCGTTGCTCACTGCCCATCCGGGAACGAAGTTCCGGGAATCAGCAGGAGCAGTTGTTGCTCGATGTACCAAAGGAATCGTTCCGTCCTCGGCGCGTCGAAACGCGTTTGAAGACGAGACGAGAGTTATATATGGCACTAACTTTCGGCACGCTGTTGAGTTCTCAAGGAGCGGGCGCGCACCTTCTCAAGCCTCTCGGCTTGTTCAGGGGCAACCTGCGTAACGCTACCCGGTCGGTGTCGTCCTGGTCAAACTGGCCTGGACTCCGCCCGGTCTTCCCGCTTGGGGGCCTTCGCTCGATCGCTCTTACGAGCTTCCGGGGCGCCACCCGCTTGGGGGAACGTTCGCCGGGCCCCGCTCTCGCGGTTCCTCGCTGCGAACAAGATGAACAATAGCCACCGCCCGAAAGCGGAGTCAAATCGGGGTTCCCTTCGGCGTTTCAGCCACAGATAGCGCGGTAGGGATCGCCTTACAGGCACGGATTATTCGGCATTAGACAAGTCGAATAGCGCGACGCTTGCCCACCGTGATGACACGTCCGATCAGTGTGCTTCTGGCGTGGTCGTAACCCTTGAGACGCTGTCCGTCCACCTTCACTGCGCCATCGTCGAGGGCCCGTCGTGCCTCGCTGCTGCTCTTCACCAGCCCCGCTGCCAGGAGGAGGGCCGGCAGGTGCACCGGATCGGCCTCCGGTAGCGCAAACGCGGGTGCGTCCTGCTGAACCTCGCCGCGTTTGAAGATGGCGTCAAACCGCTCCTCGGCAGTCGTGGCCTCATCGGCCCCGTGATACAGCGCAACGATCTCGTGGGCGACCCGTCGCTTCGCTTGGTTCGCTGTCGCTCCCCCGGCCTGGACCTGGACGCGCAGCTCTGCGACGTCACGCGGGTGCAGCGCGGTGCACAGTTCGGCGTAGAGGCCCACAACCGCGTCCGGGATGCTCATGAGCTTGCCGAACTGCTCCGCGGCCGGATCGCGAATCGCGACGTAGTTGCCGAGCGATTTGCCCATTTTCTCGATGCCATCGGTGCCGACGAGCAACGGCACGGTGAGGACGGCTTGTGGTGCCTGGCCCCGCGACTTCTGTAGTTCTCGTCCGACCAGATTGTTGAATGTTTGGTCGGTGCCGCCGAGTTCGATATCGGCATGAATCGCCACGGAGTCGATGCCCTGCAGCAGCGGGTAGAAGAATTCGCTCAAGGTGATCGGCTGATTGGCCGCGTAACGCTTGGCAAAGTCGTCACGTTCGAGCAGTTGGGCGACAGTGACCTGCCGCGTGTAGTCAAGCATCTCGGCGAGGTTCATGACTCCCAGCCAGTCTGAGTTGTTCACCACCTCTGCTCTGTCGCGGTCCAGGATCGTCATGACCTGATCGAAGTAGCTCTCCGCGTTCTCGACCACCTGTTCGGCGGACTGAGCGACGCGGGTCGCGGTCTTGCCGGAAGGATCGCCCACCTGGCCGGTGAATCCACCGACCACGAGCACTGCGGTGTGGCCAAAGTCCTGGAACTGGCGCAACTTTCGCAGCACGACTGCGTGGCCGAGGGTGAGATCGCTGCCGGAGGGATCGATGCCCAGCTTCACTCGAAGCGGCCGCTTCTCCTTATCGGCAGCGACCAGACGCTCGGCGAGGCCGTCGGCCGGAAGGATCTGGGCCGCACCCGCCGCGAGCACCTCATAGGCGTCATGCAGATGGTCGGGCAGCTTGTCGATGGGCGACATGTCACTCACGGTGCATAGTCTGCCGTGTGGCCACGAAACCATTGCTGTCGGACGCGCCGGAGGTGGTGGCGCCGTCCTTGCTCGGGATGCGATTGGTGAGTGAACTCGGCGGCGTGCGCGTATCGGCGCTGATCACAGAGGTTGAGGCCTACGGCGGAGTCGGGCTCGACGCCGCCTCACATTCGCATCGCGGTCGGACTCCCCGAAACGGCATCATGTTCGGCGCGTCCGGCTTGCTCTATGTGTATCGCTCATACGGCATGCACTGGTGCCTCAATGTGGTCACCGGCCCGGAGGGTGATGCATCCGCCGTTCTGCTCCGCGCGGGCGAGATCGTCGAAGGCGCCGAGGCCGCGCGGTCCCGTCGCGTGAAATGCCGGCGGGATAGAGACCTGGCGCGCGGCCCAGGACGTCTCGCACAGGCGTTGGGAATCACCGGCGAACAGAACGGGATCGATCTGCTCTCACGCATTGGCCCGGTGCGTCTACGCCCCCGCGGCAGCGATGTGATACCGGTTCACGTTGCCGGTCCGCGTATCGGGATCAGCAAGGAGGTCGACCGTCCTTGGCGATTCTGGTGGGAGGGACATCCGACCGTGAGCCGGTGACCTCGATACGGCCGGTGGCGCGGCCTACTCAATCACCTCAGTTGCTGAGGCGGGCGGCTTCGCGACTCGCGTTGGGGTTGAGGTAGCCGCCTCGGGATCCGGCGAGCTTCTCTGCCAAGTGTTCGGCGACGGTCACCGGCTCGTAATGCGCAGGGTGCTCGGCATCGACGCAGCTGGGTAGTGTCGCGATGACGGCATCGATGTTGCCGTCATGGAAGAACGCGGCGGAGCGACGTGGCACGAGCGCTTCGTCCACGCGCGGCGGGGCAACCCGGTGCATCGTCGAGATCCACTGGTCGTTCGTCCATCTGGCGAGCGCGTCACCGAGATTGATCAGGAGCGCACCCGGTGCGGGCATGACCGGGTACCAGCCGCCTCCGCCGCCGGCCACGCCTTCATCGACGGGGGTACCCCCACTCTCGCCGAGGATCTCCAAGCCGGGGACGCGGTCAGCCCACAAGACGGTGACGATGCCGTAGTCGGTGTGGGCACCCATGCCGAGCTGGTCAGGTTCGAGTTCGACGTCCGGCGACGGCAGACGGTAGTTGTTCATTCGCAGCACGTCGATCGAGTGATCGGTGAAGGCGCCGAAGTAGTCGGTGCCGAGGCCGAGCGCCTCGCCGAAGATCCGCTCCATGGTGCGTGCGACACGCTGGGCCTCGGCGAAGTAGGCAGTCACTGCGGGCTCGAAGGACGGCACCTGTAGTGGGTAGAGGTTCGGCGTGTAGACGTCCTCAGGGAGGGCCAGGTCGGGATGGTCCGCTGCGCTGGTGCCGACGTTGATGGCTTCGAAGAGGTCCGCGGCAGTGGCAAGGCCGAGACTGTTCGTGAGCGCCTCGGTGCGGGGAGGGGTGTAGCCGCGGTTGATACCGGGCGGGCAGCGGTACTGCAGCTTCGTCTCCAGGTCGAGGCCGAAGAAGCTGTCGAGGGCGGCGGCGAAGTCGTCGAGGACGCTCTGCGCGATGCCGTGGCCGGTGATCTGCATGAAGCCGACCGTGCGCGCAGCAGAGTCCACTTGCTTGGCGACCTCTGCGCGGTCGCTTGAAATGTCGATGACGGGGACGTGAAGCTGCCCGTCCCGGATCTGCGCACCGCTCACCAGATCAGTGAATCAGGCCCTTGTGACGAGATGGTTTCGAGACGCGAGCTTCGCGCGCTCCTCAGCCGCCGCATGTCTGAGCTCGGTGAGCTGCTCCCGAACTCTCTCGGGCGCTGTCCCGCCCCTGCCGTTACGAGACGCGACCGACCCTTCGGCGGTGAGGACGCTGCGTACGTCGGGCGTGAGGGCAGGAGAGATCGCAGCGAAATCCGCGTCGCTGAGCTCGTGCAGTTCGATGCCCAGCTCCTCGCAGCGGCGCACGCAGGCGCCGGCGAGTTCGTGCGCGACACGGAACGGCACGCCCTGCCGCACAAGCCACTCGGCGATATCGGTGGCGAGCGAGAAACCCTGCGGGGCGAGCTCGGCCATGCGCTCGGTGTTGAAGACGAGCGTCGCGATCATTCCGGTGAACGCGGGAAGGAGCACCTCAAGGGCGTCGACGGAGTCGAAGACCGGTTCCTTGTCCTCCTGCAGGTCGCGGTTGTAAGCGAGCGGCAGTGCCTTGAGCGTCGTGAGCAGACCGGCGAGGTTACCGACCAGGCGGCCTGCCTTGCCGCGAGCGAGCTCGGCGATGTCGGGGTTCTTCTTCTGCGGCATGATGCTCGACCCGGTCGACCACGAATCGTGCAGCCGGACGAAGCCGAATTCCTTCGTCGCCCAGAGGATGACCTCCTCGGCGAGACGGCTGATGTCGATGCCGATCTGCGCGGCGACGAAGGCGACTTCGGCCACGAAGTCGCGCGAGGCGGTGCCGTCGATTGAGTTCGCCGCAGAGCCGGCGAAGCCGAGCTCCCGGGCCACGAGTTCCGGGTCGAGGCCGAGGCTCTGGCCCGCGAGTGCGCCGCCGCCATAGGGCGATTCGGCCGCGACCCGGTCATGCCAGTCCGCGAGGCGGTCGACGTCACGCAGCAGCGCCCAGGCGTGAGCGAGCAGGTGGTGGCTGAGCAGGACGGGCTGTGCGTGCTGCAGATGTGTCCGTCCAGGCATGATCGCGCCGAGGTGCGTCTCGGCCTGGGCGGAGAGCGCCTCGATTAGCTCGAGGACAAGCGCGCTGACGATCACCGAGTGATCGAGCAGGTACCCGCGGAACAGCGTGGCGATTTGGTCGTTACGGGAGCGTCCTGCGCGCAGCTTGCCGCCGACATCCGCGCCGACCTCTGCGATGAGCAGCGCTTCGAGCGCTCCGTGTACGTCCTCGTCCTCGGGCTGGGGCCGAAGCTCACCGGCGACGTAGCGCGCTGCGAGGACGTCCAGGCCACCGTGCAGCACCTCCGCCTCGTTGTCGGTGAGCAGACCGGCGGCATGCAAAGCCTTGGCGTGCGCGTGTGAGCCGGCGATGTCGTAGAGGGCGAGACGCCAGTCGAAGTGCGTCGAGCGCGAGAGTGCCTCGAGCTCGGGTGAGGGGCCGCTTTCGAAGCGCCCTCCCCAGAGTTTTCCTGTGTTGGTCGCTTCGACACGCGGGCTCTGCCCGCTACTCAGCGACCGCGGGTCGTCAGTCAACGCCGGACTCCATGGCTGCATCGTCCAGGGCGGTGGTTTCGACAGGTTCAACCACCGTGTCATTGCTGGTGATGGCGGCAGCCTGCCCGCCCTCGATCGTGCCGAGGAGGTTCGCGCGTCCTCCGAGACGGTCGCTGTAGAGCTCCAGCTTGGCGCGACTGTCGGCGATGTCGAGGTTGCGCATGGTGAGCTGCCCGATGCGGTCCAGTGGGCCGAAGGCGGCGTTCTCGGTGCGCTCCATGGAGAGCTTCTCCGGGTGGTAGGAGAAGTTCGGGCCGGTGGTGTTGAGGACGGAGTAGTCCTCGCCGCGACGCAGCCGCAGCGTCACCTCGCCGGTGACGACGGAGGCGACCCAACGCTGGATCGATTCGCGGAGCATGAACGACTGCGGGTCGAACCAGCGCCCCTCGTAGAGCAGCCGTCCGAGCTTGCGTCCCTCGTTGTGATAGTTCGCCACCGTGTCTTCGTTGTGGATCGCGTTGAGCAGGCGCTCGTAGGCGATCCAGAGCAGCGCCATGCCCGGCGCCTCGTAGATGCCGCGAGACTTCGCCTCGATGATGCGATTCTCGATCTGGTCGCTCATGCCGAGTCCGTGGCGGCCACCGACGGCGTTCGCCTCCATGACCAGCGCGACTGGGTCGTCGAAGGCGACGCCGTTGATGGCGACGGGGCGTCCTGCATCGAAGCCGATGGTGACGTCCTCGCCGGCGATGGTGACCGCGGGGTCCCAGAACTTCACGCCCATGATCGGCTCGACGGTCTCGAGCGAGACGTCCAGATGCTCAAGGGTCTTGGCCTCGTGCGTCGCGCCCCAGATGTTGGCGTCGGTGGAGTAGGCCTTCTCCTTGCTGTCGCGGTAGGGCAGACCCTGCTCGGTGAGCCACTGGCTCATCTCAGCGCGGCCGCCGAGTTCGTTGACGAAGTTGGCGTCGAGCCACGGCTTGTAGATACGCAGATTCGGGTTTGCGAGCAGGCCGTAGCGGTAGAAGCGCTCGATGTCATTGCCCTTGAAGGTCGAACCGTCGCCCCAGATGTGCACATCGTCGGAGTGCATAGCACGTACCAGCATCGTGCCGGTGACGGCGCGACCCAGCGGCGTGGTGTTGAAGTAGGTGCGTCCTCCGGAGCGGATGTGGAAGGCGCCGCAGGCGAGGGCGGCGAGCCCCTCCTCGACGAGTTCGCGTTTGCAGTCGACCGCGCGCGCGAGCTCGGCGCCGTACCGCAAGGCACGCGTCGGGACACCACTGATGTCGGGCTCGTCGTACTGCCCGATGTCAGCGGTGTACGTGCAGGGCACTGCGCCCTTGCTGCGCATCCACGCCACAGCGACCGAGGTGTCGAGGCCGCCGGAGAAGGCGATGCCGACGCGCTCGCCGACGGGCAGGGAGGTCAGAACCTTGCTCACTGATGTCCTTCGTTAGGAGTGGGCTAGTGCGAGGAATCGTTTCACGAGGGCATCGCCGCCTTTGGGGTCGCGGGCGATCATGAGGATCGTGTCATCACCGGCGACGGTACCGAGCACCTCGAGCAATCCGGCGCGGTCGATCGCACTTGCGAGAAAATTTGACGCACCCGGAGGCGTGCGGAGGACGACGAGGTTGGCACTGTTGTCGGCGCTGATCAGCAACTCGCCGAGCAGGCGAGCTAGCCGTTGCGGTGGATCGGCATCGGCGGCGCGTGAGGCGAGCGGAGTGCCGTCCTCAGGGACGACGTAGACGGGCAGGCCGCCATCCGGCGTCCTCAGCTTCACGGCGCCGAGCTCTTCGAGATCACGGCTCAGCGTCGCCTGGGTGACCTTGAAGCCCGCGTTTCGTAGTGCCTCGGCGAGCTCTGCCTGGGAACGGAGCTGTTGGGCGTTCAGGATCTCGACGATGCGCGCGTGGCGTGCCGCCTTCGAGTTGAACTCGTGGATCGTTGCCTTGACCGCCGGCTTGCTCATCACGCTCGCTCCAACAGCCACGTGAGGATGGCCTTCTGGGCGTGCAGGCGGTTCTCCGCCTCGTCCCAGACCGCGCTCTGCGGACCTTCGATGACTCCGTCGCTGATCTCCTTGCCGCGGTAGGCGGGAAGGCAGTGCAGCACGATGGCGTCGTCTGCGGCGTGCGCGAGGGCGTCCTCGGTGATGGCGAAGGGACGGAACGGTGCCTCACGCTCGTCCTTCTCCGACTCCTGCCCCATCGAGACCCAGGTGTCGGTGACAACGACGTCGGCGCCGTCCAGGGCTGCCTGTGGGTCGGTGGTGACGGTGACCGAGCCGCCGGTCTCCGCGGCGATGCGCCGTGCGGTGGCGATGATGTCGGTGTCGGGCAGATATTGCTCGGGGCCGGCGAGGCGGACGTGCATGCCCGCTGCGGCGCCACCCAGGGCGTAGGAGTTGGCCATGTTGTTTGCGGCGTCACCGAGGTAGCTGAAGATCAGCCCGGCGGTCTTGCCCGTGTGCTCACGGACGGTGAGGAGGTCCGCGAGGATCTGGCACGGGTGGAATTCATCGGTGAGGGCGTTGATCACCGGCACGGTCGCGTGAGTCGCCATCTCCTCGATGCGATCCTGGCCGTAGGTGCGCCAAACGATCGCCGCGACCTGGCGGGTGATGACCCGCGTGACGTCCGCGATCGACTCCCGCTCCCCCACCTTCGCGAGGTTGTTGTCGATGACGATCGCCTGGCCGCCGAGTTCGGCGACACCGACGGAGAAGCTGAGTTGAGTGCGCAGCGTGGGCTTGTCGAAGAGCAGCGCCACACCCTTGGGCCCGGTAAGCGGACGCTTCGCGTAGCGGTCTGCCTTGAGCGCGGCGGCGAGGTCGAGTACCTCGGCCAGTTCGGCAGGGTTCAGATCATCGTCGCGCAGGAAGTGGCGGAGACTCATGCGCCGGCCACCTCGTCGAAGGCGGCCTGCAGCTTCGGCAGGGCCTCGTCCACCTCGGCCTCGGTGAGGATGAGCGGCGGGGCGATCCGCAGCGTGTCGGCCTTCGCGGCGTTCACCAGCAGTCCGTTCTTGCGGGCTGCTGCCTCGACCGCCCCCGCCTTCTCTGCGGTGAGGACGACGCCACGCCAGAGGCCCACACCGCGTGTTGTGGCGACGAGGGGCGAGTGCAGGGCATCGAGACCGTGGGCGAGGTGCTCGCCGACGCGCTTGACCTGGTCGAGGAGATGCTCGTCGCGGATCGTGTCGAGGACGGCGAGGGCCGCCGCCGCGGAGACAGGGTTTCCGCCGAAGGTGCTGCCGTGATCGCCCGGAGCGAAGATCTCCCCCGCCGCGCCGAGTCCGAGACAGGCTCCGATCGGCAGTCCGCCGGCGAGGCCCTTCGCGAGCGTGATGATGTCGGGCCGGACGCCTTCGGCGAGGCTGGCGAACCAGTTTCCCGTCCTGCCGATGCCGGACTGGACCTCGTCAATGACGAGCAACGCACCGGCCTCGTCGCAGATCGCCCGGGCTGCGCGCAGGTAACCCACCGGCGGGACGATGACGCCGGCCTCGCCCTGGATCGGTTCGAGGAAGACGGCTGCCGTCCTCTCGGTGACGATCGTGCGAAGAGCGTCGATGTCGCCGTATTCGACATAGCTGACCGGGCCGGGAAGAGGCTCGAACGGGGCCCGCTTGGACGGGGTGCCAGTGAGCGCGAGCGATCCGAGGGTTCGGCCGTGAAAGCTGTGCTCGGTGCTGATGAGTTCCGTGCGGCCGGTGCCCTGACTGTGCTTGCGCACCAGTTTGAGGGCGCACTCGTTGGCCTCCGCGCCGCTGTTTCCGAAGAAGACGCGGGCCGGCGCACCAACAAGGCTGACGAGACGCTCGGCCAACGCCAGGCCGGGTTCGTGCATGTAGAGGTTGCTGGTGTGCGCGATCTTGCCGACCTGGGCGGTGACGGCGGCGATCACCGCGGGGTGGGCGTGACCGAGGCTTGAGACGGCGATACCGGCGACGAAGTCGAGGTATTCGTTGCCGTCGGTGTCCCAGACGCGGACGCCATCACCGTGGTCGAGGGCGAGCGGTGGCGTGCCGTAGTTCGGCATCATCGCGGTGTTCCAGCGGTCTCTGTACGTCACTTTTCCTCCGGCAAAACCATCGTTCCGACGCCTTCGGTGGTGAAGACCTCGAGCAGCAGCGAGTGCGGTACCCGCCCGTCGAGGACGTGGGCAGCGGTGACGCCACCATCGACGGCCCGGACGCACGCCTCCATCTTGGGAACCATCCCGGAGGAGAGGTTGGGAAGCATCGCGCGCAGGGCATCGACGCCGATCTTGCTGATCACTTCCTCGCTGTGCGGCCAGTCGGCATAGAGGCCCTCGACGTCGGTGAGGACGACGAGCTTCTCTGCGCGCAGGCCGACCGCAAGCGCAGCGGCGGCGGTATCGGCGTTGACGTTGTAGGACCGGCCGTCCTCGCCCCGGGCGACGGTGGCGATGACCGGGATGCGACCCGCGTCGAGCAGTGCGGTGACGGCACCCGGGTCGACGGCGACGACATCGCCGACAAGACCGACATCGATCTTCTCGCCGTCGACGATCGAGTAGCGCTTCTCGGCGGTGAGCAGGCTCGCGTCCTCACCGGAGAGCCCGATCGCGAAGTTACCGAGGTCGTTGATGAGGTTCACGACCTCGCTGTTCACCTCACCGACCAGAACCATGCGGACGATCTGCATCACCTCAGGCGTGGTGACCCGAAAGCCACCACGGAACTCGCTCTCGATTCCGAGACGTCCGAGCATGTCGGTGATCTGCGGCCCTCCGCCGTGCACGACGACCGGCTTGAGGCCGGCGTAACGGAGGAAGACGACGTCCTCGGCGAAGCTCTTCTGCAGTTCGGGGCTGGTCATCGCATTGCCGCCGTACTTCACCACGACGACCTTGCCATGGAATCGCTCAAGCCACGGCAGGGCGTCTACGAGGACGGCGGCCTTTTCGAGTGCCTCGCTCCTACTCATTGCTCGCTCCGCAAGCGTCGCTCGGCGTACTCATGACGAATACGCGCTGTTCTCTTCGACGTAGGCGTGGCTGAGGTCGTTGGTCCAAATCACCGCGCCCGCGTGTCCTGCGTTGAGGTTCACGTGAATGTTGACGAGCCGTCCGCTGAGGTCGACGAGGCCGCGGTCCTCGCCCGGCGCGCCGCCACGGCAGATCTGTACGCCGTTCATGCTGACGTCCAGCTGGTCGGGCTCGAAGACGGCGCTGGTCGTGCCGATCGCCGCGAGCACCCGTCCCCAATTCGGGTCGTTGCCGAAGAGCGCGCACTTGAGCAGGTTGTTGCGGGCGATGGCGCGTCCGACCTCGACGGCGTCCTGCTCTGTGGCCGCTCCGTCAACGCCGATGGTGATCTCCTTGGTCGCACCTTCGGCGTCGGCGAGCAGCTTGTCGGAGAGGTTTCGGCACACCTGGTACAGGCCGCCCCAGAAGTCATCCGGATCGGGCGTGATGCCGGAGGCGCCACTGGCGAGCAGCAGCACGGTGTCGTTCGTCGACATGCAGCCGTCGGAGTCCAGGCGATCGAAGGTCTGGCTCGTCACCCTGCGCAGTGCCGCGTCCGCGGTGGCAGCGTCAAGCACCGCATCGGTGGTGAGGACGACGAGCATCGTGGCCAGTCCGGGGGCGAGCATGCCGGCGCCCTTCGCCATCCCGCCGATGCTCCAGCCGTCGGGATTCGTGAAGACCTCCTGCTTGCTGACGGTGTCGGTGGTGCAGATCGCCTCCGCGGCCGCCGGGCCACCGTCGTGGCTGAGCTGTGCGATGACGTCGGCGATGCCGGGCAGGAGCTTGTCCATCGGCAGGCGCTCGCCGATGAGACCGGTGGAGCAGACAGCGACCTCACCGGCTCCGATGCTGAGGACCTCGCCGACCTTCTCGGCGGTGTGGTGCGTGTCGCCGAAGCCCTCCGGACCGGTGCAGGCGTTCGCGCCACCCGAGTTCAGGATGACGGCCTTGAGGCGTCCGTCCTTGATGGCTTGCTGCGACCAGAGGACGGGGGCGGCCTTCACCCGATTGCTGGTGAAGACGCCGGCGGCGACGTCTAAAGGGCCCGCATTGACGACGAGGGCAAGGTCGGGCTTGCCGCTCGCCTTGATGCCAGCGGCGATGCCTGCAGCGGTGAAGCCCTTCGGATACGTGATGGTCACGGGGCAACTCCGATCGCGTTGAGACCGGTGGTTTCCGGCAGTCCGAGGGCCAGGTTCATGCACTGCACCGCTGCGCCCGCGGTGCCCTTGGTGAGGTTGTCGATCGCGGCGACGACGACGAGCCGTCCCGCTACCTCGTCGACGGCAAGTTGCATCGTGACGGCGTTGCTGCCGAGGACGTCCTTGGTCTGTGGCCACTGGCCGGCTGGGAGCAGATGGATGAAGGGTTCGTCCTCCCAGGCGGTGGCGTAAACCTCGCGCGCCTCGTCCTCGCTGACCGTCGTGGACGCTGTGCAGGTCGCGAGGATGCCGCGGGGCATCGGGACGAGCAGCGGAGTGAAGCTCACCCTGACCTGGCTGCCGGTCAGGGCGGTGAGGTTCTGCGTGATCTCCGGAGTGTGCCGGTGCACCCCGCCGACGCCGTAGGCGCTGACGCCGCCCATCACCTCGGAGCCGAGCAGGTTCGGCTTGAGCGACTTACCGGCGCCGCTGGTGCCGCTGACGGCGACGATGACGATGTCGCCCGGGTCGACGACGCCGGCTGCCACCGCCGGGGCGAGGGCGAGACTGCTCACTGTCGGGTAGCAGCCGGGGACCGCGATGCGGGTCGCGCCGGTGAGGGTCGCGCGGTTGTCGCCGAGCTCGGGCAGCCCGTAAGGCCACGAACCGGCGTGCGTGCCGCCGTAGAACTTCCTCCACTCCTCTGCATCGCTGAGCCGGAAGTCGGCGCCACAGTCGATGATGACGGCGTCGCTGAGCTGACTGGCGAGTTCAGCCGACTGACCGTGCGGCAGCGCGAGGAAGACTACGTCATGTCCGGCGAGGACGTCCGCCGTGGTCGGCTGTAGGACACTGTCGGCGAGCGGGAGCAGGTGCGGTTGCAGCGCGCCGAGGCGCTCACCGGCGTTCGATCCTGCAGTGAGGGCACCGATCTCGACCTCAGGGTGGGTCAACAGCAGGCGCAGCAGTTCACCGCCGGCGTACCCGCTGGCACCGGCGACAGCGACGCGATAACTCATACGCAATATTATGCACTAGAACGCAACTTCATACGTAAACCGAGGTTATCCACAGACGCACATTTCGACGAGCGCCTCATTCGGCGGCCGAACAGACTCGCCCCATGACACTCACTCGACCCGAAGAGACCTTCGTACGCAGCCAAGCAGAGCTGATGCAGCTCTGGGTAGACCTGATGAGGCCTGGTGGTTTCGACGTAGCCAGCATCTGGCTCATCTTTCTCGCAGCAGACGGCGAGTTGAGTCCCGTCATCGTGCCCATCGACAACATCGCAGCCGAACCCGACGAGGAGTTCGTGCAGGGCCTTTCCACCAATATTCGCGCGATTCTCGAGAATGCTCCCGTCAGTTCGGTCGCCGTCCTGCTTGCACGACCCGGATCGGCGGCGTTGACCCAAAGCGATCGGCGCTGGGCTCGGTCACTCGACCATTCCGTCGCTGCTCCGAATGGCGGCTGGCCTGTCCACCTCGCAACGCACGGCAACGTCCGAATCATCGCCCCGGACGACCTTCTGCAATGACCACCTCGAAGTATGATTTTCGTATGAAACGAATCACCGTGAGCTTGCCCGATGCACTCGTCGACCGGGTTAAGCAGGCTGCCGGCGGCGAGCGTCAAGTGAGCGCGTACGTGGCACGAGCCTTGGAGCAGTACGAGGACCAGGAGTCGCTCGACGACATCCTCGCGGACTGGAACCGCGACACACCGGTCTCCGACAAGGCGCGTGAGCAGGTTGAAGCGGAGTTCCGTGCGGCGGGCCTCCTCCGACCCTCGGCGGGCTCGTAGCAGTGACGACGGGCATCACACTCGACACCGGCGCCCTGCTCGCGCTCGACAATCCGTCCAAGGCAGCAGCACTGCAGCTCCGGCTCACTCTCGCTCGCGGCTTGGGGCATTCGATCTGTATTCCGGTGGAGGTGGTTGCCCAGGCGTGGCGGAGCCCGCGCCAAGTGCGCCTGACGCGCCTCATCAACTCCAAGGATGTGGAGATCGTCATCATGACACCGTTACGCGCCAAGGCCGTCGGACGTCTCTGCGCCTCGAGCGGCCACAACGATGTCGTCGATGTCCACGTGGCCGTCTGTGCCCGCGAACGCGATCACGCTGTTCTCACCTCCGACCCGGAAGACATCGCGCGGGTCGACCCATCGCTTCCTCGAATCCTGGTGTAGCTGACCGCCGTATTAGACGCGCACCATCTGGACCTCAGTGACCGCGGCGCTGCCGGATGAGAGCTTCTCCGCGCTGGTGCGGGTGAAGCCGTGCTTGCCGTAAAAACGCTGCGCCCGCGCGTTGACCTTGTAGGTCCAAAGCCAGGCCGGCTTCGCGCCAATGGCACTCAGCAGCAGTTCCGTCGACAGCCCGGAGCCATATGTCGCCTCCCGGACATAGAGCAGGTAGAGCTCCAGCTGCGGCAGCTTCGGGAATTCGGTGCGCGGCGGCCCCGAATGGGAGAAGCCGACAACATCGCCCTGATCGTCTCGAGCGATCCAGACCGGCGTCGTTGCGTCGGCGTTCCGGGCAGCCCACGAGTCGGTCACCATCGGGACATCGAGGCGCAGCGCGAGGTCATCGGCCGGGACGATGTCGCTGTATGCCTCGATGCGGCACGCGACGTGACAGCGGGCGACGTCCCCGATGTCCGGCTCGGTCATCTGAGTGATCTCGAAAGTCATGGCACAAACGTATTGCGCGAAGCGAGGTGATTTCGATACGAGCCGCGCTACTCAACCACCGAGAGTTGCATCCAGACGGAGTCTTCGGTGGTGAAACCGTGCCGTGCATAGAAGCCACGAACGCGCGCGCTGGCCAGTTCGGTCTCCAAGAAGAGGACGCGGGCGCCAGCCTCGCGAATGCGTTGCACGATCTCCTCGAGCATCGCGCTGCCGAGGCCGACGCCGCGCTCGCGGGCGTAGAACTCGTCGATAAGCGCCTCACGGCCGCCCGATTCGAGGCTGTAGCCCCAGGTGACGACGGCGTAGGCGCTCAGCGCCTCGTCGACAAGGACGAAGCCCAGGCTGGGATCGGCGAGAAGCGGCAGTAACGCGTGGCGGACGAGCCGCTCGTCGAAAGCATGACCGTCGATCTCACAGAACTCTCGGATCAGCGGGAGCAAAGGCTCGACATCGGACGGGGTCGCCAGGCGAAACACGAAAGTCCTCCTTGTGTCGGTGACTTCGACACGCGAGCTTCGCTCGCCACTCAGCCACCTCAATCAGGCGCGCTGGGTGGCGCCCGTGCGCTCAACCGCCGTGGCCACCGCGGCGTCACGGGCAGCACTCGCCTCGGCTTCGGTCAGCGTGCGGTCGGGCGCGCGGAACCGCAGCGCGAACGCCAACGACTTCTTACCCACCCCGATCTGCGGGCCGACGTAAACGTCGAAAAGACGCACCGACTCCAGCAGGCCGCCCGCGCCCTCGCGCAATGCATCGGCGACCGTCTGTGCCGTCACCGACTCATCGACGATGAGGGCAACGTCCTCCTTGGCCAGCGGCTGACTCGAGAACGTGGGTGACTCAGGTGCCTTCGCCGAGGCGATGAGAACATCCAGGTCGATCTCGAAGGCCACGGCGCGGGGCGGCAACCCGTAGGCACGCACCACGCTCGGGTGAAGTTCGCCCGCGTGGCCGATCTCGCGGCCTCCCAGCAGGATCTCGGCGCAGCGCCCCGGGTGCCACGGCGCGCGTTCGACCGCACGCGTGGTGAGCGTCAATCCGAGGACGCGCGCGATCTCGGAGACGACCTCGATCGCGTCGGCCCAGCTCGCCGCCCGTCCCGGTCCCCACCAGCCCGACGGCTCGCGCGCACCGACGAGGACGCCGGCGACGAAACGTGGCTGGTCCGGGACCGCCGCGAAGAGCGCGGCGAGTTCGTCCTCACTGGGACGTCGCTCGACACCCAGAATCGGCGCCTTCGTGCCGTCCTTCGTGGGAAAGAAGACCGCCGCCGTTTCGAAGATCGCCAGGTCGGTCCTGCCGCGGCTGACGTTGCGGGCGGCGGTCTCCAGAAGTCCCGGAAGCAGCGTCGTCGTCAGCGACGGCCGCTCGGCAGAGAGCGGGTTGGCGATATCGACGGTGCGGCGCAGGACGTCGTCCGCGGGCAGACCGAGCTTGTCGAAGTCAGCCTGGCCTACGAACGGGTACGTCTTCACCTCGACGAGGCCCGCACCGGCGAGGGCGAATCCAACTCGGCGGCGTAGACGCTGCTCGCGGGTGAGGCCGCGACCGGGCGGAGCGGGCGGCAGCACCGACGGCACGTTCTCGTAGCCGACGATGCGGGCTACCTCTTCGACGAGGTCGTAGGGGTCAGTGAGATCAGAGCGCCAGGTCGGAATCGTGGCAACGAGCGTGGCGGCCTCGACCTCCACCCGCGCACCGATCGCCAGTAGATGGTTGACGGTCGTGTCAGCATCGATCGGCATTCCGGTGATACGCGCCGGCAGGTCGGCGGGGATCGTGATCGACCACGGGCGCGGGAAGTCTCCGGCCTGGGTAACGCCGTCCTCGATGGTGCCGCCGCCGTACTCGGCGAGCAGGTGAGCAACGCGCTGCGCCGCGACCGGCGGAAGGAGCGCATCGACGCCGCGTTCGAAACGCTTCGACGCCTCGCTCGGCAGCTTGTGCCGCCGCTGGGCACGGAAGATGCCGGAGGGCTCGAAGTAGGCCGCCTCGATCACGATGTCGGTCGTGGTCTCGGAGATCTCCGTGGTCGCACCCCCCATCACACCGGCGAGGCCGATGGGACCACTGCCGTCGGTGATGAGCAGGTCGTCCTCATCGAGGACGCGGTCGACGCCGTCGAGCGTGGTGAGCTTCTCTCCTGCCGTCGCGCGCCGCACGACGATCGCGCCGGAGAGCTTGGCGCGGTCGTAGGCGTGCGTCGGCTGACCGAGCTCGAGCATCACGTAGTTGGTGACATCGACGGCGAGCGAGATCGAGCGCATCCCTGCCGCCTTCACCCGCGAAGCGATGAAATCGGGGGTCGGCGCCGACGGATCGAAGCCGGTCACCGTGCGAGCGACGAAGACCGGGCAGCGCCCGGCGTCCTCGATAAGAACCGGATAGCCGTCCTCGTTCGCGGGCGGGAAGACGACCGCCGCCGGATCGCGATAGGGGGCGCCATAGGCGAGCGCCGCCTCACGGGCGACGCCGCGCAGGCTCAGCGCGTAGGCGCGGTCGGGATTGATCTCGAACTCGATCACAGAGTCATCGAGGCCGAGGATCGCGAGTGCGTTGTCGCCGGGGCTGGCTGAGTCGGGCGCCAGCACGATGATCCCCTCATGGTCATCACCAAGGCCAAGCTCACGAGCCGAGCAGATCATGCCGTCGGAGACGTGGCCGTAGGTCTTGCGTGCCGCGATGGCGAAGTTGCCGGGCAGCACCGCGCCTGGAAGCGAGGCGACGACGAGGTCGCCGACCTCGAAGTTGTGGGCGCCGCAGATGATGCCGCGCGACGCGCCGGTGCCGATCGTCTCGTCCGAGAAATCGGGATCGTTGTGCTCGGGGCCGACGTCGACCCGAACCCAGTTGATGGTCTTGCCGTTCTTCTGCTGCTCCTTAACAAGGTTCAGCACGCGTCCGACCACCACGGGTCCGGTGATGTCACCACCGTGCAGCGCTTCGAGCTTGAGGCCGAGTGCGGTGAGTTTGGCGGCGAGTGCCTCGGTAGTGACGTCCTCAGGAAGGTCGACGTACTCGCGGATCCAACTCAGGGGCGCCTTCACAGCTCAACTCCGAATGCACTTGTGAACCGGACATCGCCCTCGACCATGTCGCGCATGTCCTCCACCCCATGGCGGAACATCAGCGTCCGCTCGATGCCCATGCCGAAGGCGAAGCCGCTGTAGACCTCCGAATCGATACCCGCTGAGCGCAACACCCGCGGGTTCACCACTCCGCAGCCACCCCACTCGATCCAGCCCTCGCCGCGGCAGGTGCGGCAGTTATCACTGTCGACACCACGACAGACGAAGCAGATGAGGTCCACTTCGGCGCTCGGCTCGGTGAACGGGAAGTAGGACGGACGGAAGCGCGTGGTGATGCCTTCGCCGAACATCGCCTGGGCGAAGTGGTCAAGGCTGCCCTTGAGATGGGCCATCGTGATGCCCTTGTCGACGACGAGGCCCTCGACCTGGTGGAAGACGGGCGTGTGCGTCGCGTCGAGCTCGTCAGTGCGGAAGACCCGTCCTGGGCAGACGACGTAGATCGGCGGCTCCTGGCCCAGCATGGTGCGTGCCTGAACCGGGCTGGTGTGCGTACGCAGCACCAGTCCACCGTCGGGGGGCTCCAGCCAGAAGGTGTCCTGCATCGTGCGTGCCGGGTGGTCCGGGCCGAGGTTGAGAGCGTCGAAGTTGAGCCACTCGGCTTCGACTTCCGGACCTTCGGCGATCTCCCAGCCCATGGCGACGAAGACATCGGCGATGAGGTCCTGGATGGTGGTGAGCGGGTGACGTGCGCCGACCGGCAGGCGGTCCCACGGCAGGGTGACGTCGACGCGTTCCTCGGCGAGCAGCGCCTCCTCGGCCGCCGCTTCAAGGACGGCCTGCCGCTCGGCGACGGTCTGGTTGATCGCGTCGCGGGCCTTGCCGACGCGTTGCCCGGCAGCTGCCTTGGCTGCTGGCGGGAGGGCGCCGATCTCGCGGTTGGCGAGAGCCAGCGGCGACCTGTCGCCTGCATGCGCGAGGCGCGCGGCCTTGAGTTCGTCCAGGGTGCCGGCGGCGGCGATGGCAGCGAGCGCATCGGCGACATTGGCGTCGATCGCCTCAGGCTGCAGTACTGCGACTTCGACCGGATCGAAGTTCGACTGAGTCATGACAACTCTCTGTTCGACAGGGACAGGACGTTAGAGGACGGCCGCCAGCCGCGCGCGAAACGCCACGAAGCCCTGGAACATCTGCACGGGTAATAGGTTACCGATGGGCGCGAGCGGATGTGTACAGACATACGGCGGCGGCAGCTGCGAGATTGAGGCTCTCTGCCTTGCCGAAGATGGGGATGCGGACGCCGGCGTCCGCCTTGGCGATGACCGCTGGGTCAAGACCGCGGGCTTCGTTGCCAAAGAGCCACAGCGTCGGCTTGGTGAGAGCAATGTCGTAGAGGTCGACGTCGCCCGTGCCGGTCGTGGCGAGTACCTGTAGCCCCGAGGCGAGGACATCCTCGATCGAGGCGTGCAGGACGACGTCGAGGTGGAAGAGGCTGCCTGCGCTGGCTCGTACCGCCTTGCCGTTGTAGGGGTCCACACCCCCGACGAAGATCACCGCGCTGGCGCCAGCTGCGTCAGCGGTACGCAGGATCGTTCCGGCATTCCCCGGGTCATTGGAATCAACCAACGCGGCGACGAGGCGCGGCTGCCTGGCAAGTGCCTCTCCCAGCGAGACGTCGATCGCGCCACAGACCGCGATCAGGCCCTGCGGCGTCACCGTCTCGGACAGAGTGGCGGCGTCCTTCTCGCTGATCTCCGCAGCGTCGGCGGTCAGCTCGGGGTGGCGCTCGATGGCCTCGGCGGTGGCGAAGAGTTCGAGCACGGCGTCCGCGGCGAGTGCCTCACGCACCGCCTGCGCCCCCTCGGCGAGAAAACGCCCGGCGTCGCGGCGCGCTTGTCGTCTGGTGAGACGACGCGCGGCCGCGAGCCGGGCGTTACTGCTACTGAGCAATCTCAGGCTGCGGGCGTCTGCGACGCGGCGCCGCCGGTGCCCTCGGCCACCACGGCCGCGCGGGCGACCTCGATAAGGGATGCGAACGCGGCCTCGTCGGTGATGGCGAGGTCGGCGAGAACCTTGCGGTCGACGGTCACCCCGGCCAGGCGCAGACCCTGGATGAAGCGGTTGTAGGTCATGTCATTCGCGCGAGCCGCGGCGTTGATGCGAGTGATCCAGAGCTGACGGAAGTCGCCCTTCTTCGCCTTGCGGTCGCGGTAGGAGTACGTGGCGGAGTGGAGCAGCTGCTCCTTCGCCTTGCGGTACAGACGCGAACGCTGGCCACGGTAGCCACTGGCGGCCTCGAGCGTGCTGCGGCGCTTCTTCTGGGCGTTGACAGCCCTCTTAACGCGTGCCATTTCAATTCCTTTGGTACGAGTGGGCCCTTGGTTTCGACAAGCTCAACCAGCGGCCGGCGGGACGGGAGGTCAGAGGCCGAGCAGCTTCTTGGCGCGCTTGGTGTCGGCCGGGGCGATTTCTTCGGTGCCGGAGAGACGGCGGGTGAGCTTGGAAGACTTGCGCTCCAGCAAGTGGCGCTTTCCGGCACGTTCGGTGAGCAGCTTGCCGCTGCCGGTGATCTTCACGCGCTTCTTCATGCCGCTGTGCGTCTTGTTCTTGGGCACTGTTCGTCCTATTCGGTCGGTTCAGCGGACTCGAGGGTCTCTACCTCAGTAGCAACATCCGATTCCGATCCCGGGACGATGTCCCGGGGAGCTTTGGTGGTCTTGGTACTCCGATGCGGGGCAACGACCATGATCATGTTGCGTCCGTCCTGCTTCGCCGAGCTTTCGACGAAACCGAGCGGGCTGATGTCGTCGGCGAGGCGCTGCAGGAGCCGGAAACCGAGTTCGGGACGGGACTGCTCACGACCGCGGAACATGATCGTGACCTTGACCTTGTCCCCCGCCTTCAGGAACCGCTCGACGTGACCCTTCTTGGTCTCGTAGTCGTGCGAGTCGATCTTCGGGCGGAGCTTCATCTCCTTGATGACGGTGTGGGCCTGGTTTCGCCGGGCCTCACGTTCCTTCTGCGCACTCTCGTACTTGAATTTGCCGTAGTCCATGAGTTTGCAGACGGGGGGACGCGCCATCGGTGCAACCTCGACGAGATCCAGACCTGCTTCCTCCGCCAGTTCGAGGGCCTTGCCGATCGGCACGATGCCGACCTGCTCGCCCTCAGGGCCGACGAGACGGACCTCAGGCACGCGGATCCGATCGTTGATCCGAGGTTCGGAGCTGATGTGACCTCCAAGTGGGTTCTGACTTCTGGGCCTTGCAGTTCGCGGGACCGGTGCCGGATCGGAATCCGAATGAGAAAGGCCCCGCAGTGCGAGTGCACTCGGGGCCCTACAGCTCTGCGGTCGTGTCGCGGGAGCGCGACGCGAGCCCGTCCTCGGACGAACTCTTGACCGAAACCCGGCGCACCGTGGTGGCTCGGGTGGGAGGCTGTTGGGCTTCCGCTTGCACACCCCCGCCGTAAGCAGGGGCTGGTCGCAATGCAAGGGTAACAGCGTGACTTCCCAGCTTCCAAACCCGGACTCGCGCCTCACAGGGCACCCCGGCGACGCAATCCCCCTGCCAGACCACGGGTTCGCGACGATTGACGACCTCGACGGGCCGTCTGCGCGCGAACTGGCGGAAATCCCCGCCATCGAGGTCATCACCAAATGCGCCGTGATGCTCATGAGTTCAGCCGCGGAGAAACTGGGCCTCGCGCCGGACGGCGATGTTTACATCGACCTCGACGAGTCGCGCCGCCTCATCGCCGCCCTCGCCGGCCTGCTCTCCGCGTCGAAGGACACCCTGGGCATCCACCGGCAGCCGTTGATGGACGGGCTGAAGACCTTGCAGACCGCGTTCCGCGAGACCTCCGTGATCCCCGACGAGCCCGGCGAAGGCCCCGGCGAGGGTTTGGTCCCCTGATAGCGGGACCACCGGGACGAGAGCTGCGAGCGCTGGCAGACGCAAAGTAACCAGCTCAGCGCCCCGCCGAAGGCGGCGTCGACCGAAGGTCGCCGGCGGCCTAGTCGTCGGAGGCGCCAGGCAGGCCAGCGCTGATCAGGTTCATCACCGAGTCGTCCTGCAGGGTGGTGACATCGCCCAGGTCCCGATGCTCGGCGACATCGCGCAGCAGGCGGCGCATGATCTTGCCGGACCTGGTTTTGGGCAGCTCCGGAACGATCATGATCTGACGCGGCTTGGCGATCGGGCCGATCTCGGTGGCCACCCAGTCGCGCAGCGTCTTCACCAGGTCTCCCCCGTCACTCCCGCTTTCGATGGCGCCCTGACGCAGGATGACGAAGGCGACGATCGCCTGCCCCGTCGTCTCGTCACTGGCGGCGGCGACGGCGGCCTCAGCCACCGATGGGTGCGCCACGAGCGCCGACTCCACCTCGGTGGTGGAGATGCGATGCCCGGAGACGTTCATGACGTCGTCGACGCGCCCGAGCATCCAGAGATCGCCATCGGCGTCCTTCTTGGCGCCGTCGCCGGCGAAGTAGAAACCCTGCTTCGGGTAGGTCGACCAATAGGTCTCCTTGAACCGCTCAGGGTCACCCCAGATGCCGCGTGTCATCGACGGCCACGGCTCGGTGAGAACGAGGAAGCCGCCACCGCCGTCAGGCACCGACTCGCCCGCGTCGTCGACGACATCGGCGCCCAGGCCGGGAAGCGCTCGCTGCGCCGAGCCGGGCTTCGTGGTGCTGACCCCCGGCAGCGGACTGATCATCATCGCGCCGGTCTCCGTCTGCCACCACGTGTCCACGATCGGGCAGCGGTTGCCACCGATGTGCGCGCGGTACCAGATCCAGGCCTCGGGGTTGATCGGCTCACCGACCGAGCCGAGGACGCGCAACGAAGAGAGGTCGTGCGCCGCCGGGATCTGCTCGCCCCATTTCATGAAGGTGCGGATCGTCGTCGGCGCGGTGTAGAGGATGGTCGTCTTGTACTTCTCGATCATCTGGAACCAGCGGTGCTCGTCCGGGGTGTTCGGGGTGCACTCGTACATGAACGAGGTGGTCCGGTTCGCGAGCGGTCCGTAGACGATGTAGCTGTGGCCGGTGACCCAGCCGATGTCCGCAGCACACCAGTAGAGGTCCTTCTCCGGCTTGAGATCGAAGACGGCCCAGTGGGTGTAAGCAGCCTGGGTGAGGTAGCCGCCCGAGGTGTGCAGGATGCCCTTGGGCTTGCCCGTCGTCCCGGATGTGTACATGACATAGAGGGGGTGCTCGGCGTCAAATGCCTGCGGCGTGTGCTCGGCTGACTGCGTGGCGACGAACTCGTCCCACCAGACGTCGCGGCCGTCGGTCCACGCGACGTCCTGCCCGGTACGGCGCACGACGAGGACGTTGCGCACCTGCTCCACCCTGCCGTCCGCGGCCATGATCTCGATCGCCTCGTCGACCGCGGGCTTGAGCGCCGACGGTGCGCCACGGCGGTAACCGCCGTCGGAGGTGATGACGATGTGGGCGTCGCAATCGGTGATGCGGTCGGCGAGGGCCGTCGCGCTGAACCCGCCGAAGACGACGGTGTGCGGGGCGCCGATACGGGCGCAGGCAAGCATTGCGATGACGGTCTCGAGCAGCATCGGCATGTAGATCGCGACCCGGTCGCCGGGCTGCACGCCAAGAGCGAGCAGTGCATTCGAGGCGCGGCTCACCTCGTCCTTCAATTCGGCGTAGGTGATGCTGCGGGTATCGCCGGGCTCGCCCTCCCAGTGATAGGCGACCTGGTCGCCGTGACCGGACTCGACGTGGCGATCGACGCAGTTGTACGCGACGTTCAGCGTGCCTCCGACGAACCACTTGGCGAAGGGCGCGTTGCTCCAGTCCAGGGCCTGCGTCCACCGGGTGGACCAGGTGAGACGGTCGGCCTGCTTCTCCCAGAACGCGAGGCGATCGACTGCCGCCTGCTCGAAAGCCACGGCGGTGACGTTGGCCTGCGTGGCGAATGCGGCATCCGGCGGGAATCGGCGATCTTCGGTGGAGAGGTTTTCGAGCATCGACATGCCCCAAACCTAGTAGGCGGGGCAACGTCCGGTCAGCGGGGCGTCGGCCCGAATTTCGCGTGCAGAGCGCGCAGCTGGTTCATGGTCGCGACCGACTCGCGCTTGTCGAGACGCGAGACGGCATAGATCGCCAACGACTCCTCGGCGGGGAGCACGACACGGGCGAATCGCACCTTGCGCGGGAAGTCGATGCGGACGACAAGCTCCCACGGCACGTGCCGCCAGCCGCCGAGGAACGAGCGCAGGTGCACACCCTCAGCATCGGCACGCAGCCGAGGACGGGTCGGCATGACGAAGAGGCCGGCAAGGATGATGCCGATAACAAGTGTGCCGAGCTGGTCGTCCGCCAGGAAGTGCGCACCGGCGTTGTGCTGCTTCATGACTAGCGCAATGACGATGAAGACAGCGAGGACGGCCGCTGCACAGGCCCAGCCGATGCGGGCGAGCCGGATGGGTCGTGCGGCGACAACGTCCTCGTCGTTCATCAGAGCCGGCATGCGTGGATCCCGGTGACGAGGATCCCGCGTGCGCCGAGATCCCAGAGTTCGTCCATGACGTTGTTCGTCTCGCGCTTGCGGACCATCGCGCGCACAGCGGACCAGCCGCTCTCGTGCAGCGGCGAGACGGTCGGCGACTCCAGACCCGGGGTGATGGAGACAGCCTTGTCGAGCAGGTCGTTCGGGATGTCGTAGTCCATGAGGACGTACTGCCTTGCGATGATCACGCCCTGCAGGCGGCGGACGAGTTGCTCGACGGTCGGGCTCGGCTCGGTGCCGCTGCGCCGGATGAGGACAGCCTGACTAGTGAGCAGCGGCTCGCCGAAGATCGCGAGGCCGGCGTTGCGCAGCGTTGTGCCGGTAGAGACGACGTCGGCGATGACGTCGGCAACGCCGAGGCGCACCGCGGTCTCGACCGCCCCGTCGAGGCGGATGACCTCGGCGCTGATGCTCTGCTGCTGCAGGTAGGCGCCGACCACGCCCGGGTACGCGGTCGCGACCCGCTTGCCGGCAAGCTCGGCGAGGCTCTGCGGGCCGTCGGGCAGACCGGCCCACCGGAACGTCGAGCCGGCGAAGCCGAGTTCGAGGATCGGCTCAGCGGCCGCACCGGAGTCCAGAAGCAGGTCCTCTCCGGTGATGCCGACGTCCAGACGTCCTGAGCCGACGTAGATGGCGACGTCGCGAGGACGCAGGAAGAAGAACTCGATGTCGTTGTCGGCGTCGATGAGGACGAGCTCGCGCTGGTCGGTGCGTTGCCGATAGCCGGCCTCGATGAGCATCTGGCTGGCGGGCTCCGAGAGCGAACCCTTGTTGGGGACTGCGATGCGAAGCATGGTGCCCGTCCTCAGAGATACCGGTAGACATCGGCGAGGTCGAGACCCTTGCCGAGCATCAACACCTGCACGCGGTACAGCAGCTGACTGATCTCCTCGGCGGTGCGCTCTGCCGACTCGTGCTCGGCGGCCATCCATGACTCGGCGGCCTCTTCGACGACCTTCTTGCCTTGCGCGTGGACTCCGGCGTCGAGGGCTTCAACCGTTGCCGATCCGGCAGGACGGGCCTTGGCGCGGTCCTGCAGCTCGGCGAACAGCTCGTCGAAGGTCTTCATCGCTGATGAGCTTATCGATGACGGCCACTGTGGTTTCGAGACGGTCGCCGCGCGACCCCCTCAACCACGGCTAGTGGCGCGGCTGCGCTCGATTACCCGCTTACGAGTGGCGCGGGTAGCCCCGCAGGGTGACCGCGGCGACGAGCGCAGCAGTGGTGGCCTCGTAGCCCTTGTCCTCGCTCGACCCGGGAAGCCCCGCACGGTCGAGCGCCTGCTTCTCGTCATCGCAGGTGAGGACGCCGAAACCGATCGGGATGCCGGTGCGCACCGACACCTCCGTGAGACCGGAGGTGGCCGCCTGGCAGACGTAATCGAAGTGCGGCGTGCCGCCACGGATCACCACACCGAGAGCGACGATCGCATCGAACCCCGCGGCAGCGAGACGAGTGGCCGCGACAGGAAGCTCGAAGGTGCCCGGCATACGCAGGACGGTGACGTCCTCGACTCCGGAACCAAGCAGCGCGCGTTCAGCGCCGTCCAGCAGGCCGTCCATCACCTCGGTGTGCCAGAGGCTGGCGATGACAGCGACGCGCAGGCCCTCTGCCCCCTCGACAAAGGAGATTTCGGGCGCACCATGACCGCTCATCGACGTCCTCGCTGCGCTCCGGGCTGGGGGCACCGCCCGCTGGGATCATGTCGACTCCCAGCGGGGGACAGTGAGGCTCGACCCGCACTGCGTCTGTTGTTCGCTCCGCAAGCGTCGCTCATCAGACAGCTCCCTCTTCGATGTTGAGATCGTGGCCCATGCGGTCGCGCTTCGTCTCGAGGTAGCGCAGGTTCTCGGGGTTGGCGTGCACGGGCAGACCAACGCGGCCGGTGATCTTCAGGCCGTAGCCCTCGAGCCCAGCACGCTTGGCGGGGTTGTTGGTGAGCAGGCGCATCGACTTCACACCGAGGTCGACGAGGATCTGCGCACCGGTGCCGTAGTCGCGGGCGTCGGCGGGTAGGCCGAGTTCGAGGTTGGCGTCGAGGGTGTCGGAGCCGGCGTCCTGCAGCTGGTAGGCCTGCAGCTTGTGCAGCAGACCGATGCCGCGTCCTTCATGGCCACGGACGTAGAGGACGACGCCACGTCCTTCGCGGGCGACCGCGGCGAGGGCAGCATCGAGCTGCGGGCCGCAGTCGCAGCGCAGCGACCCGAAGACATCGCCGGTGAGGCACTCGGAGTGGACGCGCACCAGCACGTCCTCACCGTCGGCGACGTCACCGAAGACGAAGGCGACGTGTTCGCGGTTGTCGTACGAGCTTGAGTAGCCGACGGCGGTGAACTCGCCGTAGCGCAGCGGTACGCGGGCCGACGCGATGCGCTCGACGAGCTTCTCGAAGCGGCGGCGGAAGGCGATGAGGTCGGCGATGGAGATCAGCGCGAAGCCATGCTCGTCGGCGAAGACGCGCAGTTCGTCGCTGAGCGCCATGCCGGCGGGGTCCTTCTCGCTGACGATCTCGCAGAGCACGCCGGCAGGGCTGAGGCCCGCGAGCGAGGCGAGGTCGACGGCGGCCTCCGTATGGCCGGGACGGCGCAGCACACCACCGTCCTTCGCGCGCAGCGGCACCACGTGGCCGGGTCGGGCGAGTTCGGCGCTGGTAGTGGCCGGGTTCGCGAGCGTGCGGATCGTGTGGGCGCGGTCGGTGGCTGAGATCCCCGTGGTGATGCCCTCGCGGGCATCGACCGTGACGGTATAGGCGGTGCCGCGACGGTCCTGGTTCGTGTAGTACATCGGCGGCAGGTCGAGGCGGTCGGCGTCGGACTCCCGCAGCGCCACACAGATGTAGCCGGAGGTGTAACGCACCATGAAGGCGATCAGTTCGGGCGTGGCGAGTTCGGCGGCGAAGATGAGGTCGCCCTCGTTCTCGCGGTCCTCGTCATCGACGACCACCACCGGCTTGCCGGCCTTGATGTCGGCGATAGCCCGCTCGACGGTGTCCAGGGGCACTGTTGTCGTCACTGTACGTCCTTCATGGTGATCAATCGCTCGACGTACTTGGCGAGGACGTCGACCTCGAGGTTGACCGGATCGCCCGGATGCTTCAAGCCTAGGACGGTGGCGCGGAGCGTCTCCGGGATGAGGCCGACCTCGAAGAAGTCGTCCCCGACTGCTGTGACGGTGAGCGAGACCCCGTCGACCGCAATGGAGCCCTTCTCGGCGATATAGCGGGCCAGATCGGCGGGTACGGAGAAGCGGAAGCCCTCCCATGCCGACCCGGGCGTGCGGCTCAGCACCACGCCGGTGCCGTCGACGTGTCCCTGCACGATGTGGCCGTCAAGGCGCGAGTCGACCCGGGCGGCGCGTTCCAGGTTCACCCGGTCGCCGGCGTGCAGCGTCCCGATGATCGAGCGTTTCAGTGTCTCGGCCATGACGTCGAAGTCCAGGGCCGTCCTGCCGTCAGGGGTGGGCTGCCAGCCGATGACGGTGAGGCAGACCCCGTTCACGGAGATCGAGGCGCCGTGCACCACGTCCTGCGCGATCGTGGTCGCTACGAGGGTCAGGACGGCACTGTCGCCGTTACCGGAGACAGACACGACCTCGCCGATCTCCTCGATGATGCCGGTGAACACTCCCCCGTCCTCTCCTACTCGTCCGTCGTTTCGGTGCGCCGCGGATAACCCACGAGCTTCACGTCATCGCCGATCGTGCTGACCGACCCGACCTCCAGTGTCAGCGCATCGGCGATCGTGTGGATTCCCGCGTGACCCAGCGCACTCGGACCTTCGCCGAGCAGCTTCGGGGCGAGATAGGCGACGAACTCATCGACGACGCCCGCCTCGACGAAGGCTCCCGCGAGTGTGGGGCCGCCTTCGAGGAGGATGTGGTGCACGCCGCGGTCGTAGAGGGCCTTGAGGGCGAACCGGGGCACGGCGGTGTCCAGCGCCAACGTCTCGGCCGAGCTGTCGAAGACGCGGTACTGCTGCTGGAACTTCGTGACGCGGCGACGGCGGTCGAGGACGACGCGCAGCGGCTGACGCTCGGCGAGTTCGTCGTCGGGTCCCCGGACGGTGAGCTGGGGGTCATCGGCGAGGACGGTGCCGCTGCCGACGAGGATCGCATCGACGATGTCGCGCAGCTGGTGGGAGTCGGCGCGCGAGGCTGCCGAGGAGATCCACTTCGAGGTGAGGTCTGCGGCGGCGATGCGACCGTCGAGGGTGGCGGCGAACTTCCAGGTGACGAAGGGGCGTCCGGTCTCGATGGCATGCAGCCAGGGCCGCAGCGCGCCGTGGCGGGCCTCGTTCTCGAGGACGGAGCCGACGACCTCGATGCCGGCCTCGGTGAGGCGCTCCACTCCCCCGGCCGCGGCCGGGTTCGGGTCGTCTACGGCGTAGAGGACGCGGGCGATGCCGGCGCCTATGAGCGCCTCGGTGCAAGGGCCGGTACGGCCGATGTGGTTGCAGGGTTCGAGGGTGACGATGGCGGTGCCGCCGCGCGCCGCGCCGCCCGCCCGGGCGAGGGCGACGATCTCGGCGTGCGGGCCGCCGACCGGCTGGGTGGCGCCCTCTCCGGCGAGCGTGCCGTCCGCAGCGAGGACGACGGCGCCGACCGGCGGGTTGGGACTCGTCCGTCCTCGGACGGAGGCGCCGAGGATGAGAGCCTGGCGCATCGCCGTCTTTTCGGCGTCAGTGACCACGGGTCAGTTCCGCATGGACTTGCGGGCTGCGGCGCGGAGCTGCTCGACGGCTGCGGCGGGGTCATCGGCGCTGTAGACCGCGGAGCCGGCCACGAATACGTCGGCGCCCGCCACGGCGGCGGCCGCGATGGTGTCCAGCGCAATGCCGCCGTCGACCTCGATGAAGAGCCGCAGGTGGCCGGACTTCACGTGCTCGCGGGCGAGGCGGACCTTGGGCAGGACCTCGGCGATGAACGCCTGCCCGCCGAAGCCGGGCTCGACGGTCATCACCAGCAGCGTGTCGAACTCGGTGAGGACGTCGAGATAGGGCTCCAACGGGGTGCCGGGCTTCACCGAGAGCCCGGCGAGCGCGCCCGCGGCGCGAATGGCGCGGGCGGTCTGCACTACGTCGTTCGCGGCCTCGACGTGGAACGTGACGTTGGCCGCGCCGGCTTCTGCATAGCCGGGAGCCCAGCGGTCCGGGTCATCGATCATGAGGTGGCAGTCGAGCGGCAGGTCGGTGGCCTTGCGCAGGCTCTGCACGACCGGCAGGCCGAGGGTGAGATTGGGGACGAAGTGGGCGTCCATCACGTCGACGTGCAGCCAGTCGGCGTTCTCGACGGCCTCGGCCTCTTCGCCGAGCCGCGCGAAGTCGGCCGAGAGGATGCTCGGCGCGATCATCGGCTCAGGCGCCCCATACGTCACGCATGAAGTCTAGTGACGCGCCGTCCTCCCCGTTGAGTGGTCAGTTACAGGGTCGAGTGGCCACCAAAAAGTGACCACTCGGTGGCATAAGTGACCACTCAACGGGTGATGAGGGCGCAGAACATGGCATCGGTGCCGTGGCGGTGTGGCCAGAGCTGCACCGTCGGCCCGGCACCCAACTGATCGACGCCGGGAAAGCTGGGGCGGGCGTCGAACAAGTCGAGCCCGGCCACCTGTTCGGTGGTCTCGGCCGGGTGCGGCGAGCAGGTGACGTAGGCGAGGACGCCGCCGGGACGCAGCAACCGCAGCGCCGCGCCGATGAGTTCACGCTGCAGGGCGACCAGGTCGGCGAGGTCGTCCTGATTGCGACGCCAGCGCGCCTCCGGGCGACGACGCAGTGCGCCGAGGCCGGTGCACGGGGCGTCCACGAGGATGCGGTCGTAGCGGCCCTCCGTGGCCGGCGCTTCGACACGCGAGTTTCGCTCTCTGCTCAACCACCGCTTCTCGTATTCCCGCGCGTCACCGACGGTGACCTCGACGTTCCAGCGCTGTGTCGCTTGGCGGACGAGCTCGGCGCGGTGCGGATACAGTTCGTTCGCCGTGAGGACGGCGCCACGCTCAGCCGCGAGCGCGGCGAGCAACGCGGCCTTGCCGCCTGGGCCGGCGCAGAGGTCGAGCCACCGCTCGTCGCGTCCTCGTAGCGGCGCACGGGTCAGCGCAAGCGCGCAGAGCTGACTTCCCTCGTCCTGCACCGCGGCACGGTGGTTGCGGACGGCCTCGATCGCGCCTGGGTCGCCGCCCTCCATCCGCACCGCGTACGGCGAGTACGGGCCGGGGCCTCCACCCGACGCGGCGACGAGCTCGTCTCGCGATTCCATTCCCGGCCAGGCGACCAGATGCGTCACCGGACGTTCGTCATCGGCCGCGAGCGCGGCCGCGGTCTCGGTGAGATCGGTGGATCCGCCGCCCGCCAAGGCGTCGGCGAAGGCTTCGGCGATCCACTCCGGGTGCGCGGTACGCAGCGCGAGCGCCGCGATCGGCGAGGTGCCCCTCGACAGCTGTTCGCACCAGGCGTCCCAGTCCTGCGCCGAGACCTTGCGCAGGACGGCGTTCAGCAGCCCACTGGCACGGCCGCTGCCGACGACCCGTGCCAGCTCGATCGTGGTGGAGACGGCGGCGTGCGATGGGATTCGGGTGCGTAGCAGCTGGTAGGCGCCGAGCAGCAGCAGATCCTGCACGCCGCCGTCGACTTCGCTCCAGTTTCGGGAGAGGCAGGCGGCGATGATCTGACGGAGCGTGCCGCTGGCGCGCAGCGTCCCGTAGGCGAGTTCGGTGGCGAGCGCCGCGTCACGGCCGTCCAGGCGCTCCTGGGAGATGAGCCGCGGCAGGACGAGGTTCGCGTAGGCCGAGTCCTGGGAGACCGCCTGCAGCGCACGGAACGCTGCGCGGCGTGCGCGGTCGAGGCTCAGTGGTTTCGACACGCTCAAGCACCGGGCCCGACGAGCTCAACCACCGAGACGGTCCGCTTCGGTGAGGTGGACGCCTCGAGCCCAGTCGGCTGCGGGCATCATCCGCCTGCCGGGAGGCTGCACCTGGCCGAGTTCGAGTTCGGAGGTGGCCGTGCCCACTACCACACTGTTCTTCTCCACCCGCAACTGTCCGGATGCGAGATCGTTGGCGCCCTTGAGCCGTACCGGACCGAGCTTGAGGCGCTCGCCGCGGAACGTCGTCCAGGCACCGGGCGCAGGCGTGCAGGCCCGAACCAGTCGATCGATATGGCGTCCGGGCTTGGTCCAGTCGACCTCGGCGTCAGCGACCGTGATCTTGCCGGCGAGGCTCACTCCGTCACTCGACTGCGGCTCGGCGCGCAAGGCGCCCGCCTCGATCCCGTCCATCGTGGCCAGTAGCAGACCGGCGCCCGCCTCGGCGAGACGACCCAGCAGCGTGCCGGCGGTGTCGTCAGGACGGATGGACTCGGTGAACATGCCATACACCGGCCCGGTGTCCAGCCCCTCCTCGATGCGGAACGTCGAGGCGCCGGTGACGTCGTCACTGTGCAGGATCGCCGCATGCACGGGCGCGGCCCCGCGCCACGCGGGCAGCAGCGAGAAGTGCAGGTTCACCCAACCCTGCCGCGGGATCTCCAGTGCGGGCACGGGCAGCAGCGCACCGTAGGCGACCACCGGACAGCAGTCAGGCTGAAATTCGCGCAGCTGCGCGAGAAAGTCGACATCACCTGCACGCTGCGGGCTGAGGACTGGCAGCCCCGCCTCCGTCGCGAGCGCCTGCACGGGCGAGACGCTCTGCTTTCGTCCGCGCCCGGCGCGGCCGGCGGGACGGGTCACCACGGCCACCACCTCATGCTGCGGTGAGTCGAGTAGCGCACGCAGCGACGGGACGGCGACCTCGGGGGTGCCTGCGAAGACGAGACGCATGGGCTACCTGTGTGGGCTGAGCTTGATGGCGGGCGTGTCCAACCCCGCCCATTCCGACTCACGGATCGCCTTCATCGCTGCCTTCTTGGTATCCGCGTCGAGACGGTCGACGAAGAGGACGCCGTCGAGGTGGTCGGTCTCGTGCTGGATGCAGCGGGCGAGCAGTTCGCTGCCTTCGATCGTCACGGGGTCGCCGTACATGTTCTGGCCATGGGCGACCACGTGCTGGCGGCGGCGGCAGTCAAAGGTCAGCCCGGGGATCGAGAGACAACCCTCCGACCCCTCCTGGTCCTCCTCGTCCGGGAAGTGCAGGACGGGGTTGACGAGGTGGCCGGCCTCGTCCTCACCGACGTGGTAGGTGAAGACGCGCAGGCCGACGCCGATCTGGGGTGCCGCGAGGCCCGCGCCCGGAGCGTCGAGCATCGTCTCGGTGAGGTCCGCGACGAGTTGGCGTAGCTGCTTGTCGAAGTCCGTGACGACCGCGGCGGCCGTGCGCAGCACCGGGTCACCGAACAGACGGATGGATCGCACAGTCATGCGGGACCGACCCGACCATGCACCTGGTCCGCGCCGCGGTGAGCCTTCAGTCCGGTTGTCACAGGGCGAGTTTAGTGATCAGTTAGACAGCACCAGGACGCTGCGTCCTCTCTCGTACTTCGTTAGAGTGGCTAACGTTTCGAGAGGACTTCCTGTGTCATCCGAAGTTGTGTCCGACGCACACTCACGCCGCGTCATCCTCGCCGTCACCACGATCGGCGTCCTCGCCGCGATGCTCAACGGCTCGATCCTGCTGATCGCGCTGCCGGCGATCTTCGACGGCCTGCACATCGACCCGCTGGCGCCGTCCAACATCTCCTACCTGCTCTGGCTGCTGATGGGTTTTCTCGTCGTCAGCGCCGTCCTCGTCGTCACCTTCGGCCGGCTCGGTGACCAATACGGCAGGGCGAGGATCTTCAATCTCGGCTTCCTGATCTTCACCCTCGGCGCCCTCGGCTGCGCCCTCGTGCCGCTGAAGGGCGACGGTGGGGCGCTCTACCTCATCGCCATGCGGGTGGTGCAGGGCGTCGGCGGCGCGATGCTCATGGCGAACTCCACCGCGATCATCACCGACACCTACCCGCCGGCCCGGCGTGGCTTCGCCCTCGGCGTCAACCAGGTCTCGGCGCTCGTCGGAGCTTTCCTCGGGCTCGTGATCGGCGGTGCGCTCGCCGAGTGGGAGTGGCACAGCGTCTTCTGGGTGAACGTCCCGATCGGCGCCTGGGGAACCTGGGTCGGTTACCGCAAGCTCAAGGACAAGCCACGCGATCGCTCCAAGAAGGTGCATATCGACTGGTGGGGCAACCTCACCTTCGCGGTCGGCCTCATCGCGATCCTCGTCGCCATCACCTACGGCCTGCAGCCCTATGGCGGCCACACGATGGGCTGGACCTCCCCTGCAGTCCTCACCGAGCTCATCGGTGGCGGGGTGCTGCTGGTGGTCTTCTGCGTCATCGAACTCCGGGTCGACGACCCGATGATCGACCTGCGGCTCTTCACGATCCGCGCCTTTGCGGCCGGACAGGCGGTCAACCTGCTCACTGCGCTGTCGCGCGGCGGTCTGCAGTTCATGCTCATCATCTGGCTGCAGGGCATCTGGCTACCGCTGCACGGCTACAAGTACGCGGACACGCCGCTCTGGGCCGGTGTCTACATGGTCCCGTTGACGATCGGCTTCGTCATCGCCGGACCGGTCTCCGGCGCGCTCTCCGATCGCCTCGGTGCCAGGACGTTCGCTACCGGCGGCATCCTGCTCAGCGCGGCCTCCTTCGGCGGCCTCATCGCGCTGCCCGCGGACTTCAACTACTGGGCCTTCGCGACCGTGATCCTGCTCTATGGCGTCGGCATGGGACTGATGTCGGCACCGAACGCCGCCGCGATCATGAACTCGGTGCCGGCCTCCGCGCGTGGTGCTGCCTCTGGCGTACGCGCCACCGGCATGACCGCGGGGCAGGTGCTGTCGATGGGCATGTTCTTCACGCTGATGGCGATCGGACTGGCCGCCCGGCTGCCGCATGCGATGAGCACCGGCTTGCTCAGCGCCGGCGTCGACCCGTCGGCTGCGGCGACCACATCACACACACCTCCGGTCGGCATGCTCTTCGCGGCCTTCCTCGGCTACAACCCGATCAAGGCACTGGTGCCGAACCCCGGGGCGCACGCGAACACCGACCTGATCTACGGCCAGCAGTTCTTCCCGCACCTCATCTCCGACCCGTTCCGCCACGGCCTGCTCATCGCCTTCACGGCCGCGATCGTCATGCTTCTCATCGCCGCCGGCGCCTCGCTCATGCGCGGTGAGCAATACGTGCACCAGGAGGCAGCCGCGGGCACCGAGCCGGAGGCGCAGGGGTCTCACCACCACGAGACGGCGATCGAAGGGCTCGAGGCCGAGGGCGGTGCACTCTCCCCGATCCTCGACGCGGACCATGATCCCGCGAGGACCTGAGCTGGCGGCTCAGATCAGCTCGCGCGGGTCGAGGACGATCCGCACCGCGTCGGCCGCCTTCCGTGCCGAACGCGCGGCGGCTGCCGCCTTCAGCGCGTGCGCCAGCGCCGCGCCGTCGGAGCGTGCCGCACGAAGCAGGACGCGCTCGTGCTCTTCGTCGCCGGGGTTTGTCCGGCGCGCGGTACCGGCGAGAGGCACCGGCCCGATGACCTCGGTCTGCTCCGGCAGCTGCGCGAGCGCGAGAAGATCCGCCACCGCCGCTGCGGTGCCCGTGATCGAGGCCATCCGCGACGCGGGCGGAAACGCCAGCTCGGTGCGCTCGGCCAACTCGCGCATGGCGGCACCTACCGGGTCCCACCGGATCAGAGCCTGGACGGCCGGTATCGACGCGTCGGCGCCGATGATGATTGAGCCGCCCGTACGCACCAGCGCTGCCGCGTTGAACCAGCGCCGCAGGGTCTCCTCCGTCGCCCGCAGATCGGCGCGACTGAGCAGCGCCCAGCCGTCCAGAAGCAGGGCGGCGCCGTAGCCTCCCGCCGCGACTGGTTCGGCGCCCGGTGTCGCGACGACGATGGCCGCGCGACCGTCCACCCGGGACAGCACACGATCCGCGCCGCTCGTGTGAACCGCGAAGCCCGGAAACGCCCGTCCCAGCTCCTCTGCGGTACGACCCGCACCGACCACCACCGCGCGCATCCGGCGTCCTGCACAGACCGGGCAGGCCCAGTCCGCGGCGGGGCGGCCGCACCAGCGGCACGACGGCGTGGCCCGCGCCGAGGAGGCGGCCAACGGGCCGGCGCAGACGCTGCAGCGCGCCGGAGTGCGGTCCTGAATGCAGGCCAGTGTCGGGACGTAGCCGCGCCTCGGCACCTGCACGAGGACGGGCGCACCCTGCTCCAGGGCCCTCCTCGCGGTGCGCCAGGCCAGCGAAGGCAGTCGCGCGGCAGCCGCAGCCGGATCTCGAGCCAGCTCGACATCCTCCCCGGTGGCGCTGATCCGCGGGCCCGCGCGACGCACCACGTCGCGCGTCGCCACGAGGTCATGCGCCCACCCGGCATCCACGAGTGACTGCGCCTCGGCGGTGCGCGCGAAGCCACCGACCAGCAGCGCGGCGCCGGTCTGGGCCGAGCGGAGAACGAGGACGTCGCGGGCATTGGCGTAGGGGGCCCGCGGCTCGTCGTGCAGGTCGTCGCCGTCATCCCAGATCGCGACCAGCCCGAGGTCGGCGACCGGTACATAGGTGGCGGCGCGCGTGCCGATCACCGCACGGACGGTGCCGCGCCGCGCGGCAAGCCAGCGGCGGTACCGCTCCGAGGGGCCAAGTTCGGCGGAGAGGGCGACGTGACGACCGACTCCGAGGACGGCGGTCATCACCTCGTCGAGGCGGCGCAGGTCCTTCGCATCGGGCACCACAACAACCGCGCCGCGTCCAGCCTCAAGGGCGACGTGGACCGCCTCGGCGATCCGGGTCGGCCAGTCTTCGGCCGGCATCGCTGACCACACAGCGCGCGCCGGAAGCCCGCCGGCAATGGCACTGAGGAAGGCCGGCCCGGACCGATACCGGGCCCAGCCCGTTGCGGTGGATGGGGCCGACTTCGGAGGGATCAAGCCTGACCGCCCGGAGAAGTTGGCCCCATCCACCCCAACGGCTTCGGCGCCGGCGTGACGCGGCGGGACGCCGAGGCGGACGACATCGATGAAGTTGCCGGCCCAGCGGTCGGCGACCGCGCGGAATAACGCGATGGTCTCGGCCGTGAGAACCGGTTCGCCGACGGCGCGCTCAAGGAACGCCAGCTTGCGGTCGTCCGCGACCCGCTCGTGCCGCTCCAGGACGAACCCGTCCACCAGCCGCCCGGAGAAGCGCACCCGCACCCGCGACCCGAGCCGTACCTGCGCATCGAGCACAGCCGGAACCAGATAGTCGAACGCCCGATCCAAATGCGGAAGAGGCAGATCAACCATCACGCTGGCAACAGGGTTGACCAGCGCCGGTTCCTTCACCGCCTTCGTCCCCGCAGCCACGCAGTCTTCCTACCAGCGACAGCAGACGAAGGGTGACCGCGCTGGAGGTAGCGGGGTGCAGCGATCGCCGAGAGGGAGCATTCGCCGAGGGAGCGACAGCGACCGATGGACGACTCTGCGACCGACGGTGATCGCGGAGCCCAGCGTCCTAACCGAGCGCGATCTTCTTGAGCTGCTCGGCGCGGTCGGTCCGTTCCCAAGTGAAGTCCGGCAGCTCGCGGCCGAAGTGGCCGTAAGCCGCGGTCTGGGCGTAGATCGGGCGCTTGAGGTCGAGGTCGCGGATGATCGCGGCCGGGCGCAGGTCGAAGACCTGCAGGATCGCGTCCGAGATCCTCTCGGGCTCGACGGTCTCGGTACCGAAGGTCTCGACGAAGAGACCGACCGGCTCGGCCTTGCCGATGGCGTAGGCAACCTGCACCTCGCACTTGCTGGCCAGTCCGGCGGCGACGACGTTCTTCGCGACCCAGCGCATTGCGTAGGCGGCCGACCGGTCGACCTTCGACGGGTCCTTGCCCGAGAAGGCGCCGCCACCGTGGCGGGCATAGCCGCCGTAGGTGTCGACGATGATCTTGCGGCCGGTGAGGCCGGCATCGCCCATGGGGCCGCCGATGACGAACTTGCCGGTGGGGTTCACCAGCAGGCGGTAGCCGTCGGTGGAGATGGTCAGCGAGGCGAGGACCGGCTCGACCACGTGCTCTTTGATGTCAGGGGCGAGCAGGGTGTCGAGGTCGATGTCCTCGGCGTGCTGCGTCGAGACGACGACGGTGTCGAGGCGGACGGGCCTGCCGTCGACGTACTCGATCGTCACCTGGGTTTTGCCGTCGGGGCGAAGGTAGGGGACGGTGCCGTCCTTGCGGACCTTGGTGAGCTGCTCGGCGAGGCGCTGCGCGAGGTGGATCGGCAGCGGCATGAGTTCGGGGGTCTCGTCACAGGCGAAACCGAACATCAGTCCCTGGTCGCCGGCACCCTGCCGGTCGAGCGGGTCCTCGACACTCTCGCCAGTGCGGGCCTCGAAGGCGTTATCGACGCCTTGCGCGATGTCGGGCGACTGCGAGCCGATCGAGATGCTCACCCCGCAGGAGGCGCCGTCGAAGCCCTTGCGGGAACTGTCGTAGCCGATCTCGAGGATCCGCTCACGGACGATCGTGGGAATGTCGGCGTAGGCGTCAGTGGTGACCTCACCGGCGACGTGCACCTGGCCGGTGGTGATCAGAGTCTCGACCGCCACGCGGCTGGACGGGTCCTGTGCCAGTAGCGCATCGAGGATCGAGTCGCTGATTTGGTCAGCGATCTTGTCCGGGTGTCCTTCGGTAACGGACTCGGACGTGAACAGACGACGGGACACACCTACTCCAAGGCTTGACTGGCTGGACTCGCTGAAGCGACCGGCCGAGTCTACCGACCCGGTAGGGAATTCACGCCGGCGACGCGGGCCGCGACCTCATCACAGAGGGCGGCGGCGAGCAGGTGCTTGGGGCCGAAGGGAACGGCGCGCTCGCCACCGTCGGAGCCGAGAATGACCGCGGCGTTGTCCGGCTGGCCGAAGGCGAGGCCCTCGCCCACGGCGTTCACGACGAGCAGGTCGCAGCCTTTGCGGGCGAGCTTGGCGCGTCCGTGCTCCAGCACGGAGGCACCCGCGTCACCGGTTTCGGCGGCGAAGCCGACGATGAGCTGCCGCTGGCCGCCGCTGTTGCGCGCCTCGACAAGGCCGGCGAGGACGTCCTCGGTCTCGGCGAGGACGATCGGGGACGGCGTGGCGGCGGTCTTCTTGATCTTGTGCGTGACCGTGGTCTCTGGGCGGAAGTCGGCGACGGCGGCGGCCATGATGACGACGTCGGCCTCGCCGGCGGCCTTCACGACCGCGTCCTTCAGTTCGCCGGCGGTGCCGACGCGGATGACCTGGGTGCCGGCCGGATCGGGAAGCTCGACGTTGGCGGCCACCAGCGTCACCCCGGCGCCGCGCGCTGCCGCGACCGCAGCGACGGCAAAGCCCTGCAGGCCGGTGGAGCGGTTGCCGAGAAAGCGCACAGGGTCAAGCGGTTCCCGGGTGCCGCCGGCGCTCACCACGATGTGGGTGCCGACGAGGTCGTGGGGCAGCGCATCGGGGCGGCGCAGCAGAAGTTCAGCGAGGGCGGCGATCTCGGCGGGCTCGGGCAGGCGACCCTTGCCGGTGTCGGAACCGGTGAGGCGTCCGCTGGCGGGATCGAGGACGGTGACGCCCCGCCGGCGCAAGGTGGCGACGTTGTCGACGGTGGCGGCGTGTTCCCACATCTCGGTGTGCATGGCGGGGGCGAAGAGCACCGGACAGCGAGCGGTGAGCAGCGTGTTGGTGAGCAGGTCGTCGGCGAGGCCGTGAGCGGCCTTCGCGACGAGGTCGGCGGTGGCCGGTGCGACGAGGACGAGGTCGGCCTGCCGGCCGAGCCGGACGTGCGGCACCTCGTGTGCGTCGCTCCATACGTCGGTGGCGACGGGGTGATGCGAGAGCGCTGCCCAGGTGGGGGCGCCGACGAATTCGAGCGCGGACCTGGTGGGGACGACGGTGACGTCGTGTCCCGCTTCGGTCAGCTTGCGCAGCAGATCAGCGGCCTTGTAAGCGGCGATTCCGCCACCCACACCGAGAACGATTCGGCTCACGCGTCAAGCATGACGCCAAGTCGGCGATCAGCCAAAGAAAAGGTGAACTATGACTCAGAAGGCTTGAACTCTATGAGGTCGGTGTTGATCTCGCGGAGCGCGATCGAGAGCGGCTTCTCCTGAGGTGCGGTCTCCACCAACGGGCCGACGTACTCCAGCAGGCCCTCGCCGAGCTGGCTGTAGTAGGCGTTGATCTGGCGGGCGCGCTTGGCGGCGATGATGACGAGCGCGTACTTGCTCTGGGTGCGGTCGAGCAGCTCGTCGATCGGCGGGTTGGTGATGCCCTCGGGAGTGGCGGCGATTGCGGACACGCTCTACGACCTATCTGTCTGGCTCTGACTCTGCGCGAGACTGCGCGAGTTACGACGCTGATTCGATCAATCGTACCAATTCGGCGGCTGCTGCCTCGACATCGTCATTGACGATGACGTGGTCGAACTCGGTGGCGGCCCCCAGCTCGACCTGCGCGCGATCCAGCCGCGCTGCAACCCGTTCGGGCGATTCGGTGCCGCGGCCGGCCAGTCGCCGGGTCAGTTCCTCCCAGGACGGCGGGGCGAGGAAGACGAACTGGGCCTCCGGCATCGCCTCGCGCACCTGCCGGGCGCCTTGCAGCTCGATCTCCAGCAGTGTCGCCTGCCCCGCAGCGAGGCGCTCGGCCACCGGCGCGCGGGGCGTGCCGTAGAGATTGCCCGCGAATTCGGCGTGCTCGAGCAGTTCACCGTCCTCGATCATCGCGGCGAACTCATCGCGGGTGAGGAAGCGGTACTGGACGCCGTCCGTCTCACCCGGGCGCGGCGATCGAGTGGTGCAGGACACAGAGACCCAGACATGCGGGTACAACTCCCGTACCTTCGCGACGACTGTCCCCTTGCCCACACCCGACGGACCCGATAAGACCGTCAGGCGAGCGCGTGGCATAGGAGAAAGTTACCGGCCCGCCGGGCGCGCTCGTGGTGCACCCTGTGACGGTGCGTCACCCAGGGCGGCCGAATTCGGCGTCCACAGTTTGTATATAGTTTCGCGACTCTGCAGTGGGGCAGAGCCGAAGGGGGTTGCAGTGCTCATTGCAGTGCCTCGAGAGGGCAAGGCGGGCGAGAGCCGCGTCGCGGCAACACCGGCGACGGTCGCCCAATTGATCGCTCTCGGATACGACATCCTCATCGAATCAGGCGCCGGAGAGGCAGCGTCCTTCTCCGATGACGCCTACAGCGCTGCAGGCGCCCGGGTCGGCAGCGAGGACGAGGCGTGGGCCGGTGACGTCGTCCTGCACGTCAACACGCCCGAGCCCGACGAAATCGCCAGGCTGCGCGACGGGGCGACGCTGGTGGCGCTCATCAGCCCCGCGTTCAACCCCGACCTCGTCGAGGTACTCGCCGCGCGCCCCATCACCGTCCTGGCGATGGATGCCGTGCCGCGCATCTCCCGCGCGCAGTCGATGGACGTCCTCTCCTCGATGGCGAACATCTCCGGCTACCGCGCGGTGATCGAAGCCGCGCACGCCTTCGGCCGCTTCTTCACCGGACAGGTCACCGCCGCGGGCAAGGTGCCGCCCGCGAAGGTGCTGGTCGCCGGTGCCGGCGTCGCCGGCCTTGCCGCGATCGGTGCGGCGGGTTCGCTCGGCGCTATCGTGCGCGCCACCGACCCGCGTCCCGAAGTCGCCGACCAGGTGAAGTCGCTGGGCGGGGAGTACCTACCGGTGGACGTGGTGGTCGAGCAGTCCACGGATGGCTACGCGAAGGCCACCACCGAGGACTACGACCGCCGCGCCGCGGAGATCTACTCCGAGCAGGCGGCTGATGTCGACATCATCATCACCACTGCGCAGATCCCGGGACGTACCGCGCCACGGCTGATCACCGCGGCTGACGTCGCCTCGATGAAATCCGGGTCGGTGATCGTGGACATGGCCGCGGGGCAGGGCGGCAACGTCGAGGGCTCCGTCGCCGGCGAGGTCGTGCACACCGGCAACGGCGTGACGATCATCGGCTATACCGATCTCGCCTCGCGCCTTCCCGCGCAGGCTTCGCAGCTCTACGGCACCAACCTCGTCAACCTGATGAAGCTGCTCACCCCGGCCAAGGACGGTGAGCTCGCCCTCGACTTCGAGGACGTGGTGCAGCGCGCGATCACTGTGGTGCGCCACGGCGAGAAGACCTGGCCACCACCGCCGATCTCGGTGTCGGCCGCACCGCCGGCGGCCGCTGTGGTCTCGCCAAGCTCAACCGCCGCCGACAAGAAGAAGCTCTCCCCCGCGGCGAAGCTCGGGGGAATCGGCATCGGCGTCCTCGCACTGTTCTTCATCAACGCCTACGCCCCCGACCCGCTGCCGCAGCACTTCACGGTGCTCGTGCTGTCGGTGGTGATCGGCTACTACGTGATCGGCAAGGTGCACCACGCACTGCACACGCCGCTGATGTCGGTGACCAACGCGATCAGCGGCGTCATCGTCGTGGGGGCACTGCTGCAGGTACAGCTGTCGGACCATCTGATTCAGGTGCTCGCGGGCATCGCGACCCTGCTCGCCTCCATCAACATCTTCGGTGGCTTCGCTGTGACCCGGCGGATGCTCAGCATGTTCAGCAAGGGGAAGTGACGTGTCCGCCGATTCGATCGCCATCGCCGCGTACCTCGTCGCCGCGCTGCTCTTCATCCTCAGCCTGGCCGGCCTCTCCAAACACGAGACCGCGAAACAGGGCTGGCTCTATGGTGCTGCCGGCATGGCGATCGCCGTGCTCGCGACCTTCGCGCTCGTGGTACGCCACACCACCGACAACCGCATCGTTAACGACGGTGGGGCCACCAGCATCATCATCCTGTTGATCGCCGTCGTCGTCGGCGCGGCCATCGGCCTGTGGCGAGCCCGCGTGGTGCAGATGACCGGCATGCCCGAGTTGATCGCACTGCTGCACAGCTTCGTCGGTCTCGCGGCCGTGTTGGTGGGGTGGAACGGCTATCTCGAAGTCGAGCGCGCGCCCTACGGCGAGGTGCTGTTCGCGTCGAACTCACTGGAAAAGGTCCACAGCGCCGAGGTATTCATCGGCATCTTCATCGGCGCGGTGACCTTCACCGGCTCGATCATCGCCTTCCTGAAACTGTCGGCACGGATCAAGTCCTCGCCCCTGATGCTGCCGGGAAAGAACTGGCTCAACATCGGCGCGCTGGTTGCCTTCGTGGTCCTGACGGTGTTCTACGTCGCGTCGCCGAACCTCGGCCTGCTCATCGCGGTGACGGTGCTGGCGCTCGCCCTCGGCCTGCACCTGGTCGCCTCCATCGGTGGCGGCGACATGCCGGTCGTCGTCTCGATGCTGAACAGCTACTCGGGTTGGGCTGCGGCGGCATCGGGCTTCCTGCTCAACAACGACCTGCTCATCGTCACCGGCGCCCTCGTCGGATCCTCCGGTGCCTATCTGAGCTTCATCATGTGCAAGGCCATGAACCGCTCGTTCATCTCCGTGATCGCGGGCGGCTTCGGTATCGCAGCGCCGTCCTCCGGGGATGTCGACTACGGCGAACACCGTGAGATCACCGCTGAGGAGTGCGCAGAACTGCTGCGCAACGCCACCTCCGTGATCATCACGCCGGGCTACGGCATGGCGACCGCGCAGGCCCAGCACGCCGTGGCCACGCTGACGTCGAAGCTGCGTGAACGCGGCATCGAGGTGCGTTTCGGCATCCACCCGGTCGCCGGTCGGCTCCCCGGCCACATGAACGTGCTCCTCGCCGAGGCGAAGGTGCCCTACGACATCGTCCTGGAGATGGACGAGGTCAACGACGACTTCGCCGAGACCTCAGTCGTGCTCGTCATCGGTGCCAACGACACGGTGAACCCGGCAGCCGCCGAAGACCCGACCTCGCCCATCGCCGGCATGCCGGTGCTACGCGTCTGGGAAGCCCAGAACGTCGTCATCTTCAAGCGGTCGATGGCGGCCGGCTACGCCGGCGTGCAGAACCCACTCTTCTTCCGCGAGAACTCCGCCATGCTCTTCGGCGACGCCAAAGACCGAGTCGAAGCCATAATCGCTGCTCTCTGAAGCACTGACAGCGGAGCAGGGTCGGCCCGAACGATTCTGCAGCGAGGAGGCCGGAGGCCGACGATGCGAAGCCTAGTGAGGGCTGACTCTGCGCAGCCGTCAGCGGAAGAGGTCTCCGCAAGGGCCGTCTATGAGGCCGGCGTTGAAGAGGCCGCTGCCGAGACGGTTGAGCACGTCGGCCCTCGTGTCGGCGGTGGCGTTCTGAAGGTCCTTCAGCTCACCGGTGATCGTCGTCCAGGTCGCCTTTCCGGTCGCGGGAGCCGGCAGGGCGAGCAGGCTGGTGATGCTCTGCTTCTGCCCGGCCGCACCGGCGGTGATGCCGTTCTGGCAGATGCCGTTCACCTTCGTCGTGAAGGCCGAGTCGAGTACGGCGTTGCTGGTGTTCTCCGCCGACGAGGCGGTGTTATCGCTGCTGCCGATGCCGTTTCCACCCGAGCACGCAGCGAGCAAGGCTGCGAGCAGGACCGTGGACACCGTTGTCTGGATCGTCCTCATTGACATGTAGCTAGGCTAACGATTTCAGTGAAACGACTTTGTGAAGGGCAACGCATGGAGTTCCGTCGGCTGGGTGATTCGGGTCTTGTCGTATCCGTCGTGGGGTTGGGTACCAACAACATCGGCATGCGGATCGATGAGGCGGCCTCGAAGGAGGTCGTCGATGCCGCCTTCGATCACGGTGTCACCCTCATCGATACCGCAGACTCCTACGGCGTCGCCGAGGAACGCCTCGGAGTGCTGCTGAAGGGGCGCCGCGAGGACGTCGTCCTCGCCACGAAGTTCGGCTCGAAGGTGCGCACACCCGGGTGGGGTCACGGCGAGGACTGGGACGCCCGCGGATCGCGACGCTACGTCAAGCGCGCCGTCGAGTCCTCCCTGCGGCGCCTGCAGACCGACTGGATCGACCTGTACCAGCTGCACCGTCCAGACCCGGCGACGCCGATCGAGGAAACCCTCTCGGCGCTGGACGAGCTGGTGCACGAGGGCAAGGTGCGCTACATCGGGTCGTCGAACTTCACCGGGTGGCAGATCGCCGAAGCGGAGTGGACGGCGCGCACCCGTGGCTTCGAGCGCTTCGTCTCGGCGCAGAACGAGTACAACCTGATCAACCGCGGCGTCGAGGACGATCTGGT
>DASXYU010000085.1:0-65170 GCA_036502295.1 Jatrophihabitans sp.
CTCGCCGCCAACACCGCCTTCAACGGCTTCCCGCTGCTCGGTTCGATCCTCGCCCGCGACAAGAACCTGCCGAACCAGCTCAACAACCGCGGCGACCGGCTCGCCTACAGCAACGGCATCGTGATGCTGGCGATCGTCGCCAGTGTCCTCATCTTCATCTACAAGGCGGATGTCACCCGCCTCATCCAGCTCTACATCATCGGCGTCTTCTGCTCCTTCACCCTCGGGCAGACCGGCATGGTGCGGCATTGGAATCGGCTGCTGCGCACCGAGCGCGATCCCAATGAGCGGCGCCGGTTCTACCGGTCGCGCATCATCAACACCGTCGGCGCGTCACTGTCAGGGCTCGTCCTCGTCATCGTCGTCATCACGAAGTTCACCAAGGGCGCCTACCTGGTGTTGATCGCGATGCCGATCCTCTACGTACTGATGCGGGCAATCAACAAGCACTACACGCGCGTCGCCGACGAGCTGCAGGTGGTCGACCGGGGGCTCGTCCTGCCGTCGCGCAACCACATCGTCGTGTTGGTGTCGAAGGTGCACAAGCCGACGCTGCGGGCGCTGGCCTATGCGCGAGCGGCCCGTCCCGACACGTTGACGGCTCTCACCGTGAACATCGACGACGAATCGACGCGCGGACTGCTCGCAGAGTGGGAGCGGCTGGACATGCCGATTTCACTCACCGTCCTCGAGTCGCCTTATCGCGAGATCACCCGCCCGGTGATCGGCTACGTGAAGAAGCTGCGCGCCGATCGTCCTCGCGACCTCGTGAACGTCTACGTCCCCGAGTACGTCGTCGGGCACTGGTGGGAGCAGTTGCTGCACAACCAGACCGCGATGCGCCTGAAGGCGCGTCTGCTGTATCAGCCCGGTGTGATGGTGACGAGCGTGCCGTGGCAGATGGAGTCGGTGGGGCATCCCGCGCAGCCGCCTGTCCCCCTCGATACGCACTGAGCATGTTCACACCCGGCGACATCGTCGAACTGGAGGTGGGCGCACCGGCCCACGGCGGATTCTGCGTGAGCCGGGTCGAGGGTCGAGGCGTCTGCTTCGTCAGCCATGCGCTGCCCGGTGAGCTGGTGCGGGCGCGAGTCACCGAGGACCGCGGTGGCAGCTTCTTCCGCGCCGACGCGATCGAGGTCCTGCGTGCCTCGCCCGACCGGGTGACTCCGCCGTGTCCCCATGCCGGTCCGGGGCGCTGCGGCGGCTGCGACTGGCAGCACGCGTCGGGCGATGCGCAGCGGCGGCTGAAGGAGTCGGTGGTCCGCGAGCAGTTCCGGCGCCTGGCGAAGTATGAGCTGCCCGACTCGTTCCTCGTCGAGCCGTTGCCGGCGGGTAGCGGGGATGAGGTGTTGCTCGGCTGGCGGTCACGGATCACCTACGCGGTGGATGAGGACGGCCGGCCCGGGCTGCACAGGCATCGCTCCACGGAGGTCGAGCGCATCGAGCGCTGTCCGCTGGGTGTTCCCGGCGTCGGCGACAGCGACGTCCTCGCGCAGCAGTGGCCGGGCCTGCTCGGCGTCGCGGTCGTACAGGACGGCACCGGTGAGCAGGCCGTCATCGCGCACCGACCCGGCGTCGGGCGGCAGAGCAGAGGACGGCGTCCTCCTGATCGGCTCGAGGTCATCGCAGGCGCGGAGACGCTCACCTTCCGCGTCCTCGGGCGCGAGCTGCAGGTCGCAGCCACCGGCTTCTGGCAGGTGCACCCGAATGCGTTGCACACCTTCACGACTGCGCTGCTCGACGGCACGCGGCCGCAGCCGGGGGAGGGCGTCCTCGACCTCTATGCCGGAGCCGGCGCGTTGACGGTGGCGCTGGCCGCCGCCGTGGGGCAGACCGGCCGCGCCGTGGGCATCGAGTCCGACCACCGCGCCGTCGCCGATGCGGCCACCGCTCTGGCGGCGATGCCGTGGGCCCGCGTCCTGCCCGGGCGCCTCGACGAGACCTCGATCGAGCGGATGCTCGAGCTCGCCGACCTGAGCCCGGACGTCATCGTCCTGGACCCGCCGCGTGCCGGAGCCGGGCAGGCTGTGATGCGCGCACTGCTCGATCGCGGGCCGCGGGTGATCGGTTATGTCGCCTGCGATCCCGCTGCGCTGGCCCGCGACGCGGCGGTGGCGTTCGCCGCGGGGTGGCAGCTGGATTCGTTACGCGGATTCGATGCTTTTCCGATGACCCACCATGTGGAGTGCGTCGCCACGTTCACACGGCTATGACAAAGGTAGGATTTCGGTCCATGGCGCCAGTTCTCGACCGGATCGCGTCCCCAGCCGATCTTCGCAACCTGGACGGTGACGAACTTGCGCTGCTCGCCACCGAGATCCGGGACCTTTTGGTCGATTCGGTCTCGAAGCTGCGTACCGGCCACCTCGGGCCGAACCTCGGGGCGGTCGAGCTCACCATCGCCCTGCACCGCATCTTCGACTCGCCGACCGAGCCGATCCTCTGGGACGTCGGCCACCAGGCATACGTGCACAAGATCCTCACCGGCCGCGCCGGGCAGATGGAGACGCTGCGCCAGAGGGGCGGCCTCTCCGGCTATCCGAACCGCGCCGAGAGCAAGCACGACTGGATCGAGAACTCCCACGCCTCGACCGCACTGTCCTATGCCGACGGCATGGCGAAGGCATTCGAGATCCGCGGCGACTCGCGCCCCGTCGTCGCTGTGGTCGGTGACGGCGCCCTCACCGGCGGCATGGTCTGGGAGGCGCTGAACAACATTGCCGGCGCCGACCGTCCGGTGATCGTCGTCGTCAATGACAACGGCCGCTCCTACTCGCCGACCATCGGCGGTATCGCCGAGCGCCTCTCCGGCCTGCGGCTGCGTCCTGAGTACGAGCAGATGCTCGGCCGGGTGAAGCGCACCCTGAAACGCACCCCGGTCGTCGGCCAGCCGATGTATGACGCGCTGCACGGCATGAAGCGCGGCATCAAGGACGTCATCGCGCCGCAGGGGCTCTTCGAGGACCTCGGCCTGAAGTACCTCGGCCCGGTGGACGGGCATGACATCGCTGCCCTCGAGCACGCATTCACGCTGGCGCGCGGCTTCGGCGGCCCGGTAGTGGTGCACGCCGTCACCCGCAAGGGCTTCGGCTATGCCCCCGCCGAGAACGACGAGGCCGACCAGCTGCACCAGTGGAAGCCGCTTGACCCGGACACCGGCCGTGTCGTCCCCAAGGCGGGGCGCACATGGACCGCTGTCTTCAGCGAGCAGATCGTGGCGCTGGGCGAGGAACGCGATGACATCGTGGCCATCACCGCTGCGATGTGCGAGCCCACCGGCCTCGGTGAGTTCAGCCGTCGCTTCCCGCAGCGGTTCTTCGACGTCGGAATCGCCGAGCAGCACGCCCTCACCTCAGCCGCGGGGCTTGCCTCTGCCGGCCTGCACCCTGTAGTCGCGGTCTATGCCACCTTCCTCAACCGCGCCTTCGACCAGCTGCTGATGGATGTCGCGCTGCACAAGCTGCCGGTGACGGTCGTCCTCGACCGGGCCGGGATCACCGGCGATGACGGCCCGAGCCACAACGGCGTGTGGGACCTCGCCATCCTCGGAGTCGTCCCGGGTCTTAAGATCGCGGCGCCGCGCGACGAGCGGACGATGCGCGAGGAACTCGCCGAGGCCGTCGCGATCACGACACCGACGGTGGTGCGCTTTCCGAAGACGCCGATGGGCGAGTCGATCGCCACGCTGCGCTCGGTCGGCGGAGTCGACATCCTCAGTGAGGACGGACAAGGTCACGTCGACGTTCTCATCATGGCGGTGGGGGCGACGGCGCGCGACGGGCTCGAGGCGGCGAACGCGGTTCGGCAGGCCGGTTACAGCGCCCGGGTCGTCGATCCGCGCTGGGTGCAGCCAGTGCCAGCGACGATGGTCGACCTCGCGAAGACCGCCGGCCTCGTCGTGACCGTCGAGGACGGTGTTGTCACTGGCGGTGCCGGTTCGCGTTTGGCGCTGCGGCTTTCCGAGGTAGGACTAGACGTGCCGGTGCGCCATCTCGGGATGCCGGCCGAGTTCCCCGATCACGGCAGCGTCGCCGATGTGAAGACCTGGGCGGGACTGACCGTCCCCGACCTGGGTCGTCGGATCGTGGAATGGGCGACGGTAGCCGTAACTCGCGGCGCACCCTCGCCCGAGAGCGAGGCGACGGCGGCGGGCGAACCGGGCTCGCCCTCGAAGGAGGAGAGCGCTGATGCGAGTACTGGTCATTGAGGACGAGGTCCAGCTCGCCGAGGCCGTAGCCCGCGGCCTACGGCGCGAAGGCATGGCGGTGGACATCGCCGTCGACGGCGACGAGGGCTACCGCAAGGCGGTATCGACGCGGTACGACGTGCTGGTGCTCGACCGCGACCTGCCGGGGATGAGCGGGGATGACATCTGCCGCAAGGTCTCCGGCGAGAGCGAACTGACACGCGTGCTGATGCTCACTGCGAGCGGCACTGTGCGCGACAAGGTCGAGGGACTGGAGCTCGGCGCTGACGACTACCTGCCGAAGCCCTTCGCCTTCGCGGAGCTGGTTGCCCGCGTCCGCGCGCTCGGTCGGCGCTCGACGCCGGCCGCTCCGCCCGTCCTCGCCGTGGACGACGTAGTCCTCGACCCGGCCAAGCGGACGGTGACACGCAGCGAGCGTCCGGTCGACCTCACCCGCAAGGAGTTCGGTGTGCTCGAGACGCTGCTCTCGGCACAGGGGGCAGTGGTGAGCAGCGAGGAACTGCTGGAGCGGGTCTGGGACGAGCACGCCGACCCGTTCACCACCACGGTTCGCGTCACGATGATGACGCTGCGCCGCAAACTCGGTGAGCCCGCGCTCATCGACACCGTTGTCGGTTCCGGCTATCGGATCGACCCGGGCATCGGCTCGATGGATGACGTGGCGGATGACGTGGCGGAAGGCGCCGGCACGACGCCGGACGGCGCCGCCAGCGCATAACACCGTGCGCCTCGTCCGTCCGACGCTGCGCTTTCGCATGGCGTTGTTGTACGGCGCGCTCGTCCTACTCGTCGGTATCGCGATGCTGGTCGTCGCGGGCCTTCTGCTGAATGCTGCGCTTGACCGGCCGACGCACAGCGACGCCCTGAACTACCTGGTGACGTGGGGGTTGATCTACTTCGCGATCATCGTCCTGGCCGCGGCCGTCGCGGGCTATCTGCTGGCGAAGCAGGCGTTGCGTCCCATCGCGGCGCTCACCCGGACCGCGCAGTCGCTCTCCACCGACAACCTCAACCAGCGCATCGAGCTGGAGGGACCGGCCGATGAGTTGCGTGAACTGGCGGACACCTTCGATGAGATGCTCGGCCGGCTCAACGCGGCCTTCGACAGCCAGAAGATGTTCGTCGCCAATGCCAGCCACGAACTGCGCACGCCGTTGTCGGTGATCAGGACCGAGCTCGAGGTGACGCTGAGTGACCCCGACGCGGACGTCACGGAGCTGCGCCGCATGGGCGATGTGGTGGCCGGTGCGACGGACCGCGCGCAGCGGCTGGTGACGTCGCTGCTGACCCTGGCTCGCTTGCAGGCGGTGCAGACCGGCGCGCTGGAGGTCCGCGAGGAGGTGGAGCTTTCGGCGATCGTCCCGCACGTCCTCGACGCGGTGGCGGGGGAGGCCGAGGCGAAGGGCATCACGGTCGAGACGGAGCTCGAAACGTCGACGACGATCGGCGATCCTGGACTGCTGGAGCGGCTCATCGGCAACATGGTCGAGAACGCGATCCGGCACAACACTCCCGACGGCTGGCTGCGCATCACCACGCGGCAGACCAACGATCGGGCGTGGCTGCACGTGTCCAACGGTGGGGCGGTCATCCCGCAGTCCGATGTGGACGCCTTGTTCCAGCCGTTCCGGCGCGGAGGACGGTCTCGGACGGCGACACGAGGCGCCGGGCTCGGGCTGGCGATCGTGCGCCTCATCGTGGAGGCGCACCGCGGCAAGGTGCAGGCCGTGGCGCCGCCCTTCGGCGGCCTCGCGATCCGCATCGAACTCCCACGACCTGCCTGAGCAGCATTCGTAACGATTCATGTCCTGCTTGGTCAGACGCCGTTGGCGCCTCCGTCGACGAAGAAAAGAGAGCCCGTCGAGAACTTGGAGGCATCCGATAGCAGCCAAGCGGCTTGTTCGGCGATGTCCTCGGGTTGACCGACGTGCCCGATGGGCTGGCCGTCTTCGAGCGCTTTGGCGAGTACTGGGTCATGTATGACGGCTTCGAGCATAGGAGTGTGGATCGTGCCGGGCAGGATTGCATTGACTCGGATGCCGCGAGAGGCATACTCCAGCGAGGCAGATCGAGTCAGCCCGACAACTCCGTGCTTGCTGGTGACGTAGGCGGGCATGCCGGGTTCGGCCTTGTACCCAGCCAGAGAAGAGGTGTTCACGATCGATCCACCGCCATGTTCGAGCAGGTAGCTGATCTCATGCTTGAGGCAGTAGAAGATGCCGGTCAGATTGATGCCCAGCGTCCGGTTCCAGTCCTCGGCGCTGGTTCGGTGCAGCTCGGATTGGGGCCCGACTCCGGCATTGTTGAACGCGCCGTTCAGACCGCCGAATGCCTTCACCGTGTGAGCAACCAGTGCCTGGACATCGGCTTCCGACAACACGTCGGTGTGTACGAACAGTGCCGTGCCGCCGTCGGCCTCGATCTGCTTGACCGTCAGTTCGCCGCCTTCGTCGTTGACGTCTGCGACGGCTACCGCCGCCCCTCGGGCTGCGAGCAGAATTGCGGCTGCGCGGCCGATGCCGCTCCCGGCGCCGGTGACAATCAGGGACTTTCCCGTGAGGTCGAGCATGCGATAAGCGGTGTTTGTCATTGCGTCCTCCTAGATCTTGATACGGATGTTTTCGTCCTCGACGGCTGTTCGGCGTTACTGGCCACTACGTGATCACGCCTGACTCACGAAGTACGGCCAAGTCGGCCTCGGTGTAGTCCAGTTGCCGCATAATCTCTAACCCGTCAGTCGGTATAGCGCCGGCGGCGACACCAGTTGCAGTAGCGGAAAACCGCGGTGCCGGTGCAGCTACCGGTTTGCCTTCGAACTCGGCGTAGGCATGCCGTGCGGCATTGTGCGGATGTGCTGGGGCTTCGGTAAGGGTCAGGACAGGCGCTACGCACGCATCCAGGGGAGTAAATAGTTCTGCCCACTCGTCACGAGTTCGGGTCCTGAAGGCGTCGGTGAGCCATGACTGCAAGACGAGCGCCTGTCTGTGGTCGTACGGTGATGGCACGGTGGCCGAATCGGAGCCGAGGGCGTTGCAGAGTGTCGCCCAAAACTGTGGCTCAATAGCGCCGATTGCCACCCAGCGACCATCGGCACACTCATAGCAACGGTAGTTCGGGCTGCCGCCGTCGAGCAGATTCGACTCCCGCTCGTCACGCCACGAACCAGAGTCGAGCAGTGTCCGTGTCATCGTTCCGAGGTACGCGGCACCCTCCGTCATCGCAGCGTCGAGCACTTGACCGACACCGGATTCTCGGGCGTGAAGTATTGCTGCCAACAACCCCATGCCCAGCACCAGTGAACCACCGGCAAGGTCTGCCAGGTAGTTCACCGGTGGCACCGGTGGTCCCTGCCTCGCGCCGATCCCGTGTAACAGACCGGAGATGGCGAGGTAGGTGATGTCGTGACCCGCGGTGCGCGCGAGCGGCCCGTCCTGGCCCCAACCGGTGAGTCGTCCGTAGACGAGGCGACGGTTGCGGGAGAGCACTTCGTCGGGGCCGACACCGAGCCGCTCGGCGACGCCGGGGCGAAATCCCTCTATCAACGCATCGGATCGTTCGGCGAGGCGAAGAACCACCTCGCTCGCCCCGTGCGCTTGGAGGTCCAACTCAAGCTGTCGTCGTCCTCGGCCGAGTGGGCCTCCGACGAAGACCTCCTCGAGGCCACTGCGCTTTGCGCGCGGCTTTTGGATTCGGACCACCTCCGCACCGAGGTCAGCCAGCATCATGCCGAGGAACGGCACGGGTCCAATCGCAGGCAACTCCAGCACGGTTACACCGCTGAGCGGTCCATTCATGTCCTTCCTCCTCAGGCGCCTCGACGCTTACGCCGAAAGGCTGCCGATGCGCCGACCGCAAGGATCAATGCGCCACCGTCGGAGACTCCCGAGACCCACGTAGCCGCGCCACCGAGGGTGAGTCCGCTGACGATGACGGCCACGAGAATCAATCCCAGGATCGTTCCGATGACGTTGAATTGTCCTGGCGTCCATGTGGACGCCCCGAGGTAGACGGCGGCAAGTGCCGGCAGAAGGACGCCGATGCCGGTTGCTCCGGGGATCGCGCTGCCCTGTTGTGCCAGCAGAAGGACACCGGCCGCCGCAGCGAGGCCGCCTGAGGTCATGTAGCTGGTCAGCACCAGTCGATCAACGCGTACACCAACCAGCCGAGCCGCCTGGTTCGACGAGCCGATCGCGACCAGCCGGCGGCCGAACGGCGTCTGAGTCACGACGTAGCCGGCTGCCAGAGCAATGAGCAACGCCACGACAGCGAGCCATGGAACTCCCCAGAGTGTCGCGGTCCCGAAGTCCACCAAGTGCTGCGAGAAGCCGGATGAGATGCTTAGATTGTGGCTGTACCAGCTCTGCAGCCCGTCGAGCACAGTCGCCGAGCCGAGCGTGGCGATGAGTCCGTTGAGTCCGAACCGGGTGACGAGCAGGCCATTGACGGCACCGATCAACAGCCCGATGACCAAGACGACCACGATGGCTTCGCCGAGGTTCCACCCATCCCGTGCCATGAATCCTGCGGTGAGCATCGAGGTCAGGCTCGCTGTCGACCCGACTGAGAGGTCGAAGTTATTGCTCAAGAGCGGGATCATCAGCGCCAGTGCGATGACCAGGTTCACCGCTTGGGAGCTGCCGATGATCTGCCAGTTGCGAACGGTCGCGAAGGTGTTCGGGTACTTCGCAGACCATGCGACGGTAATCGCGATAAGCAAGACCAGGAGGCCGAATCGCTCACCGAAAGACAGCCATCGCGCCCCGTTCGGCCATCGTGAGGCACGCCGCGCGCTGACCGGATCAGATGGCGTGGACTCGGTGGGCTGCGTCGTTGCTGTCACTGTCATGTCTCTCGTGGCTCCGTGTTGGTTGCTGATGAGTTGGGGGGTGTATCGCGACGTGTACCGAGCCCGTGACTGAGTTCGACACACCGCTGAGCGGTGAGCTCGGCGCCGGTCGCCTCGCCAGTGATCCGTCCGTCGTGCATGCCGAGTACTCGATCGCAGGCATCGACAAGTTCCTGCGGGTCGGAGCTGACGAGAAGCACGGCGGCGCCGGATGCGGCCGCCTGACGGACGAGTTGATGGATCGCGGCGCGCGCGCCGACGTCAACACCCTGTGTCGGCTCGTCAAGCAGCAACAGTCGTGGCGCCAACTCCAGCCACCGTGCCAGCACGACCTTCTGCTGGTTTCCGCCCGACATCGTCGCGAAGTACGCTTCAGGCCCTGCCACCTTGACCTGATATCTCTCGATGGCAGCGTGAGTATCGGAACGCTCGGCCTTTTTTCGTAGCCACAACCGGTTCCAGTAGCGTCCCAAGTGCGGGACGGTGAGGTTGGTGCGTACCGGCAACTCTGCGAAGGCTGCCTGTCCCGCACGGTCTTCAGGGACGTAGGCGATGCCGTTGCTGATCGCAGCGGGGATATCGCCGAGAACGAGTTCGACGTCATCGAGCATTGCACGACCGCCCCGAGGAGACCTCACACCGAAGAGCGATTGCAGCAGCGTCGATCGCCCCGAGCCGAGTAGACCGGCAATCCCGACGATCTCCCCGGCACGTACTTCGATCGAGACGTTGTCCAGCGGTCCGACCGCGAAACCTTCTAGTCGGAGCCGAGCAGGTGTCGGGTCGGTGTTGAGTGTGTCTTTCTCCGGCGTAAATGGGGCGTGCCCCGTGATCAGTTGTACGAGACTGCGCTCATCCAGATCGGTCGCATCGCAAGTCCGGATGTGCCGGCCGTCGCGCAGAAAGGTTGCGCTATCGGATACAGCCAGCAGCTCTGAGAGTCGGTGCGACACAAAGACGACGGCGTGACCGCGGCGGGCGTAACCGCGCATGGCGTCGAGGACTGTCTGCGCTTCCTCGGCCGGGAGAGCGGCGGTCGGCTCATCGAGGACGAGGATTCCCCGTCCAGCCTCGTCTTCATCCTGCAATGCGCGAGCGACCGCGATCATCGTCTGCGTTGCTGGCGGCACCTGCGCCATCAGTGTTTTCGGGGAAACATCGATTTCGAAACGCTCAAGCACATCCCGAACGCGACGGTGTACCGACCGCCACGGGATCGGGGCCAGGCTTCCGGCACCGAACGTCGAACTGACCGCAAAGTTCTCCGCGACAGTCATAGAGGGGAAGGTCCCTACCGCCTGATGGACGAAGTAGAGCCCATTCGCTTCAGCCCAGCCCGGATTCGTTCGGGCCGCTTCATGCTCCTGGCCGTTGATTTCGATGGTTCCGGCGTCGGCCTGGTACACCCCGGCCAGGATCTTGATGAGCGTCGATTTCCCTGATCCATTTCCGCCGCACAGCGCATGCACCGAGGCCCGGGGGATGTCGAAAGTGACATCTTGCAGCGCATGCGTTCCGCCGAACGTCTTGGCGACCGAATGGATACGGATCGCTGGTGCAGCACTTTTCGGATTCCGTACCTGATCGACGGTGGTCATCTGTCCTCCTGGGTTTCATCCGGGAACGGGCTCATGGCTGTGCCGTCCACGGGGTCGTGGACGGCACAGCCATGACGGCGATCAATACTCAGCCGGTCCAGTTCGCAGTGAACGTGGCCTTGTAGTCGACCGATGGCGCCCAGGGCTGATCAATCGAAGTAGGCATGCCGTGGTCGGCGTCGACGATCTGGAAACTGGCTCCCTGGTTCGGGATGGTCATTTGACCGGCTAGGACGCGGTTCATTGCGTCCGCTCCCTCCCACCCGAGCCAGTTGGCGGGGACACCGACTGCGGCGGTGACGACCTTCTTCTGGATCAGCGCGAGGGTTGAGGGGTAGCCCTCCCCGGCTACGACGACGAGGTCCGTGCGGTGGCTGGAAGTGATGACCTGCGAGATCTCGGCCATCGTTGTGTCGTCAGGAGCATCCACGACATTCGCCTCAGGGTGCTGCTGCAGCGCCGTCGCGACCTTCTGCGCCGTCGTCGCCGGGGCACCGAGGTCCTGGCCGGTGATATCGACCGTCTCGACGATCTGACTACCGCTGCTCTTGGCGATCTCGTCCTTGTAGGCGGCATCCTCGTACTGGGTAACGACGAAGTCGGAGTGCGTGATCAGCAGGACCTTGGCCTTGCCGCCCGTTGCGGTGATCGCGTAATCCGCCTTCAACGTGCCCCACTTGGCGCCGAACTCGGCAGGCGTACCGCTGGAGTTGATGGTCGCCGAGTACAGCGATTCGCCGCCACCCGCCTTGGGGTCATTGCAGTCGTACGCCCATACGGCCACAGTGGGGATATTCGCCTTCTTGGCTGCCTGGAGCCCTGCCTTCGCCGGTGGGCAGTCGATCGCGACGGTGATGATGCCGTCGGCGTGCGCCGCGACTGCCTGGTTGATGGCTGCCGTATATCCGGCAGGGCTGGCCTTGCCGTCGGCGATCGTGACCTTCCAGCCCAGCACCTTGGCGGCCTCCTGGATCGCTGCGGCGGGCTGCGAGCAACCGAACAGCGCGGAGGAGCAGGGAACCACCCAGATGTTCTTGTTCTTCTGGGCCGTGGGTCCGCCCTTCGTGGGTTCGCTATAGAGGCCCTTATAGGCCGCATCGATCGCCGCTTGCGCGGTCGGGGTGTAGTCGCCGGCGGCCGAGGCGGTCGTGGACTGACTGGTGGCGACGGCAGGGCTCGTAGGCGGAATCGATCCAGAGGAGCCGGACCCAGACGACGAACACCCAGCCGCCACAAGGGCGACAGCTGCCGTGACGACGAGCATGCCGAGTTTCGAATGCTTCATTGCTTTCGAATGGAACATTGTTCTCCTTGTAGGACGGATTTCGCTTGCGCGCAGCCGGGGAACGGCCTCGGCTGGACGGGGAGTCATGCCTTACTGCGCCGCCCAACCTCCATCGACGGCGGTGACTTGGCCGGTGATGAACGCAGACGTGGGACGCGCGAAGCCAGCGGCAGCCGTGGATCTGTCGAGGCCGGAATTAGCTCCGGTCACGATGGCGGTCTTTCCGCGTAGCGTCATGTCGGCGTCCCTGGAGTCCGCGTAAGCTCGAAACTGTGCTCCGGCTCACAACTTGGCAAAGCGTGGGCGAACGTTAGCGGCGGGTCCTCACGAGCGCAGCTAAGTCACCGCTCGCCCTTTGGACTCGGCTCCAAAAAATGGCTTCCGAGCACCGTTGTCAGCGACTTATTGCCATGGGAGGCATGCACATCTAGCGTTTCGGCCGATCTAGTGACGGGAGTTTCATCTACACATGAACGGCGTTCGCCATGCCGGGTCAGTAGCCGGACAGGAGCCGGGGGCAATGGACGTGCCCCCGCCTGAGCGCGCTGGCGACGGGGATAACGAGCACAAGGAACTTGCTGCGTTCCGGACGCTGGCGGGCGCGCTCGCCGAGGAGCGCGATCTCGACACGATATTTCACCTTGTCGTCGATACCCTCAGTGAGCTGACCGGCGCCGAGCGGTGCAGCCTGCACCTACGCGACCGGGAGACAGGGTTGTTGCACGGCAAGGCTGCGCACGCTGCCCGAGACATCGACCTACCGGTGAGACAGCTGGTCAGCGGAATGCCTGGCGACAACTTCACGCGCGAGATCCTCGACACCGGTCGCCCGGTGATGCTGACAAACACCTTGGTGGATCCCCGGCCGGTGCATGCCGCGATGCGGCGGTGGCAGGCGCGCTCTGTGCTCGGCGTTCCCATGCGACTCCGCGGAGAAGTCATCGGCATCCTGTGTCTGGACACTGAAGACACGACGACGGAATTCTCCCAGTCGGATCAGGAACTTGCGCTTTCGTTCGCCGAACTCGCGGCCACGGCAATTAATCAGGTTCAGCTGACGTCCCAGCTCAGAGACAGCCTGCACGCGCAGGCCAGGCAGCTGGAGATGCTCCAACGCGCTCGTCGCATGGAAGGGCAGCTTGCGGATATAGCGCTCAGCGGCTGGGGCGTACGTGAGCTGGGCGAGACTGTCGCTCAGCTGCTGTCGAAGCCGTGCGCCATCTACGACGTGGATTTCCGTTGCTTGTCCTGCGCCGGTGCAGCGGACGGGCTGCGCGCGAAACTCCGCTCCTTTGGCGACTTGCGGCATCATCCCGCAGTCGAGGCAACGCTGGAGCCGTTCTTGGAAGGCCTTGAGCCGGGACGTCCGCAGTGCGCCCCGCCGCTGCCGCCGGTCGGGATCAACCACAGGTTGTTGATGACGTCGATCGAGCTCAGTGGGCAACGACAGGGCTACCTCGTGGTTGTCGAGGCTTCCGGACGGTTTGGCCAGCTCGACGAGGTCATCGTGCGGCGAGCCGCGCACAACATCGCCCTGGAGCGTTCACGCAACAGACTTGACCAGGACATGGAGTGGCATGCAATCGAAGCCTTGGTCGGAAGCCTGATCCGCGGGGAGCAAAAACTCGAGGAGCGCGCTCGCTCGCTCGGCGTCGACCTCGCCGCGCGACGGGTGGTCTGTCTTGTCGCAGCGCGAGACGCCAATTCTCCGAGTCGCGTAGCACCGCGACAGGTGGCCCAGATCCTGACCGATCGGGAATCGCCATCAAGTGCACTGGCAGCTTGGTCCGGCAACGACATCGCCGTCATCCTTGAAGTACCAGTGGACTGCGATCGCCGTGAAGCGATCGCCTGGGTGCGATCCCGGTTGCGCACGATGCTCGCTGAGCTCAGCCCAGAAGGCCAACTCTGCGCGGCCATCTCCACTGTCGTGGAGGCGCCCGGCGACGATCATCGCGCCCATCGCGAGGCTCAACAGGTCTTGAAATGCATCAGGGAGCATCTGTCAGACGCGGCGCCGGGACTGCTTGCGGCAGATGATCTCGGTGCGGCACGGCTCATGTTGGCTTCCACCTCGCGTGACGAGGCCGCCCAGCTCGTTTTGGACACCTTCGGCTCCCTGCTTCGAGACCACACGGTCAAGTCCGCGGAACTTCTGTCGACGCTCGAGCCGTTCTTGCGGTTGGCCAGAAGCGTGCGTGACTGCGCCGACGAACTCGGCGTACATCCGAATACGGTGCGTTACCGACTGAGCAACATCGAACGCATTACCGGTCTGCACGTCACGACTGACGACGACGACTATCTGACCGCGCAAATGGCAATGACGATCGTTCGGCTCCGGGGTGGCTCAGCGGTCGTGCCGGGGATTGGCTACCCCACCGAGGTGTCACCGACAAGTGGCGGTGCCGCGATACCGAGTTCGGCCAGCACGTCTGCCGTGTCGTTTCCTACGAAGTGAGACTCGGTGATGGGCTCGAGTTGTGATCTGCTGAAGCGTGGTGCTGGTGATGGGAGTACTAGGTCGCCCAGCCGCGTGAAGACTGCGCGAGCGAGATTGTGTGGATGGGACGGGGCTTCGGACATCGTCAGGACTGGCGATAGGCACACCCCGGCGTCCTCGGCCAAGGCACACCACTGCGCCTGAGTCCGTTGCCGGAACGTCGTTGCGAGCCGCTCGCGCCACCACGGCCAATGCGCGCGATTCCACCTATCGAGGGGCTCGTCCTGCAGCCCCAGAAGCCGCACGAGAGCCTCCCAGAAGCGATTCTCCACGGCGCCGACGGCGACAAAACGACCGTCGGAGGTCTCATACACGTCGTAGAACGGGGCCCCGGAATCATTGAGATTGCGGCCCCGCTCCTCGACCCATCTGCCCTCGTTGCGCATCTCATGGCTCATCGTGCTCAACAACGCCGCACCGTCCGCCATCGCGGCATCCACCACCTGACCCACTCCGGACGCGCGTGCTTCCAGCACGGCCGCGACGACGCCGAGTGCCAGGAACATCGCACCGCCGCCATCAGCCAACAGGTTCATGGGAGGAAAGGGCAGCGTTTCCGCACGCCCGAGGTGGGCGAGGACGCCTGAGACTGCGAGATAGTTGATGTTGTGCCCGGGTTGCGTGGCCAGCGGCCCACTCTGGCCCCAGCCGGTGAGTCGACCGTAGACAAGAGCTGGATTGCGCGGCGTGCAGTCCTCCGGTCCGAGACCGAGACGTTCCATGGAACCGGGTAGAAAGCCTTCGATCACCGCGTCGACGCGCTCGGCAATCTCCAACGCGGTGGTGCGACCTTCGCCCGAGCCGAGGTCCAGCTCCACTCGGCGCCGTCGCCGTCCGAGGCCGATCTCGGAGAGAGGTGTGATGTCGTCGGCGTCCCGAGGTCGATCGACCGAGATGATCTCCGCGCCGAGGTCGCCCAAGATCATCCCGCAGAAGCGGACTGGTCCGCGACCGCCCAGCTCAAGGACACGGACTCCACGCAACGGGCCCACGGCACGATCCTCCAGACAACGCAGGTAAGACTTGCAAGCTAGCCTCACCACCTCCTCCCAGCTCGATCGCGCGGCGCGGAGTTTGTTCGCGCGGCCAACCGCGGTCGTTCTCGCGCCGTGCCGATCCAGCTATACCTAGCAAGGGGCTTCGCGTTCGTTGGCCACACCATCGAGGACAGCGCTGGAGGCGCCACATGACTGACACTTTCGCACTCGTTCAGGAGGACGAGGCTGAGTTGACCGCGTTCACCGAGCTGGTCCGGACATTCGTTGCCCGCGAAATCACGCCTCACCATGCTCAGTGGGAAGCCGACGGGATTGTCCCGCGGGAGCTGTGGCGCAAGGCCGGCGCCACCGGGCTATTGGGCCTCGGACTCCCGGCCGAGTACGGCGGAGGCGGCGCGAGCTATCGCTTCAATGCGGCTGTCGATGCCGAGCTCTACCGTTGCGGGGCCACCGGGCCAGGTTTCACGGTGCACAACGACGTCTGCGGGCCGTACTTCGCCGACCTGGCTACGCCCGAGCAGTTGCGGCGGTGGGTGCCGGGAATGACATCCGGCGAGTTGATCGCGGCGATCGCGATGACCGAACCGGGCGCGGGAAGCGACCTGCGGGGTATCCGTACAAGCGCGTCGCGCATCGACGGCGGCTGGCTGCTGACAGGAGCCAAGACGTTCATTAGCAACGGCATCCACGCTGACCTAGTCATCGTCGTGGCGCGAACCGACGTCGAAGGCAAGGCCGGTCTGAGCTTGCTGGTTGCAGAACGCGGATCGGTTGGCTTCACGCGCGGCCGCAACCTCGACAAGGTCGGGCTTCACGCGCAGGACACCTCGGAGCTGACCTTCGACAACGTCGAAGTCCCGGACGCGAACATCCTCGGCGAGCCGGGCAAAGGTCTGCACTACCTGATGGCGAACTTGGCGCAGGAGCGACTCACCATCGCTGTGCAGGCGGTCGCGGCGATGGAAGGCGTGTTGGAGGAGACGCTCGACTACGTCAAGAGCAGGACGGCCTTCGGCGCGCCGATCGGCCATTTCCAGCACAACGCGTTCCTGCTGGCTGAGCTGGCGACGTCGGTCAAGGCGGCGCGCGTCTTTGTCGACTGGGGTGTGGACCAGCACGTTGCCGGTCTGCTCGGTGCCGACACCGCCGCCATGATGAAGCTGCATGCCAGCGAAGCGCAGCAGCACATCGTGGATCGGTGCCTACAGCTGCATGGCGGTTACGGCTACACCACTGAATACCGGGTGGGCCGGGCGTGGGCCGACGCCCGCGTGCAGACGATCTATGGCGGCACGAGCGAGATGATGAAGCTCATCATCAGCCGAAGCCTGGGGTTGCACGGCGCATGACCAAGCACCGCCCCACCTGTGGGCTCACCCTCCAGGCGGGCAGCGCTTCGTCCCTCCTTACGCCGGCACCGGCGACTTGCTGAAGGTGAACCCCGGGAATCCGGAGTCAACCTCCTTGCCCACCTCGGCGCGATAGGCGGCCAGCCCACCGAGGTAGCACAGCGTGCTTGCCTTCTTGCCGGGGACGTTGGCTCCGAGGAACCAAGGCCGGTCTCCCATGCCCTGTGGCAGGAGGGTGGCCGCCAGGATCGCGTCGCACATGTCCGACCAGGTCTGGGCAGCCTCCTCAGTTGCTTCTACCCGCTCCGCGTCGTCCTCTAGTGCGCGCCCCAGCAGCTTGCCGATCAGCTCGACCTGCGTCTCGATCACCGGCGGGTGGCTCGCGAAGGGTGCCTGTGGACCGAGGATCGCGAAGAGGTTCGGGAAGCCCGGAGATGCCAGGCCGAACAGCGCCTTCGCGTCATGCGTCCATTGGTCGGCGATCGTGCGATCGCCGACACCGTGGACGTTCATCTGCGCCAACGGACCGGTAATCGCATCGAAGCCGGTCGCATAGATGATCACGTCGAACTCGTACTTGGCCGTCCCCGTCCGTAGGCCGGTCGGGGTGACCTCCTGGATCGGGTCCTCACGGACGCTGACCAGTGTCACGTTCGGCCGGTTGTAGGTCTCGTAATAGAAGTTGCCGAGCGGAGGCCGCTTACCGCCGATCGGGTGCGTCGTCGGAGACAGTAATTCGGCGGTCGCAGGATCCTTGACAATCGCGCGGATCTTGCGGCGGACGAACTCTGACGCTGCATCGTTGACCCGCTGGTCGACGAGCATGTCGTCGAAGGTCTCAAAGATGTAGTGGAAGCCACCGGCCTCCCATCCGGCTTCAAGTACGCGTTCCAGCTCCGCGTCGTCGACCTCTGCACCGAGGCGATTCGCCGGCTCCATCGGAAAGGCAAAGACATGATTGAACGTCTTCTCCCAGACGTTCTCGAAGTCACGGCGGAGCGCTTGCTGCTGTTCTGGGCTCAGGGCGTGATTGCGCCCAGGCAGCGCGTAGTTCGGGGTGCGCTGGAAGACCGTCAAGTGCTCCGCGACCTGCCCTACCGACTGAATTACTTGTATGCCGGTAGCGCCAGTGCCGATGACCGCCACGCGCTTGCCCGCGAAGTCGACCGGTTCCTTCGGCCACTGCGAAGTCACATATGACTCGCCCTGGAATGTGTCGGCCCCCGGAAATGGTGGCTTGTATGCGATACCCAGCCAGCCGAGGCCGGTGATGAGCCACCGACTGGTTACTTGCAGCCCGTCTTCAGTGGTCACGGTCCAGCGGTTGGTTGCGTCGTCGAAATAGGCACCGTTGACCCGGGTGGAGAACCGGATGTCCTTGCGCATGTCGTGCTTGTCCGCCACGGCCTGCAGGTACTTCAGAACTTCGGGCTGGGCGGTGTAGCGCTCGCGGAAGTCCCATTGCTGCCATAGCTCGCGGTCGAACGAGAAGCAGTACGCCCAGCTCTCGGTGTCGGTGCGGGCTCCCGGATACCGGTTCCAATACCAGGTGCCTCCGACGTCGGTGCCGGCCTCGAAGACCTGCAGGCTCAAGTCGAGCTGCCGCAGGAGATGAATGGTGCGGAGCCCTGCGAAGCCTGCGCCGACGACGACGACATCGACTTCCCGGAGTATTTGCGTAGGCATACGCGCATGTCCTTTCGTGTTATTGATGATCGCTAGGTAATGCCCGACTGAGGGCAGCCGCGGAATCTGCGGAGTGAGGGATGTCAGCCTGCGGGCTGGATGTCCAAGATCACGTAGGCGAGAGTCGCCGGGACCTTCCCGTGGTTGCGCCAACCGTGCCGGGCGCCGTTCTGCACCACGCAGGTGCCCGGAGGCAGGTGGACCTCGGCTCCGTTGTCGAGCTCTACCCAGAGGTCGCCCTCGAGGACGATGACGTAGTCGATGGTCTTCGTCTGGTGCATGCCGGGGGCGTCAGGTTCGAATGCGCCGAGCAACCCAGGGACCTTCGCCTCGGCTTCGGCGACTAACGGCTCAAGGACCGCCGGATTCGGGGCGGGTTCGTCTGACTCATGGCCGTTGTCGGGCTCTGGCGGCAACCGAAACAAGCCGAAGCGCGTTCCGCCAGGCCCGGGAAAGAAGGTCGCGTTGTCAGGCTTCGGGTCGGTGACGGGGCTGCTCAGCGGCCCTTCGGTACCCCAGACCTGGAACATCTGGACGCCGGGCATGATGGCGAGCTCGACCGGGGGCAGCAGTTCGTCTTCGTAGGCGATGGAGGCGCCGGCGCCGTCGACGCCGGTCACGACACGCTTGATGGAAATCGTCATGGCGGGAACTGTGACATGGCTCGCACTCGAGCGGGAGTCGCGGCCGGGCAAGAGATTTGTGCGCGGCTCCAGATTGTGTGGCTCGAGGCCGTCGAGATGTGCACCGAGGACGTGCCATTGTCGCGGTTTCCGAGACTTGGAGAATTCGATGTCGACGACGTATGACCCCACCGACCTGGCGCAACTGCGCGACCCCTACGCGATATTTGCGCAGATGCGTGCTGATGGTGGCGTGCATTGGTGTGAGCCGATTTCAGGCTGGATCGCGCTGGACTGGGCCAGTGTGCAGGCCGTGGTTGCAACACCGGCGGTGTTCTCCGCCAATCGGTTGTTGCCGGTCCACGAGCGGCTGTCGGAGGAGAAGCGTGCTTCGGCTGCGGACGTATTGCGCTGGTTGTCGCTGTGGATGGTCTTCCAGGACCCGCCGAACCACACCCGACTGCGCCGCTATCTGTCCACGGTGATCAATCCGCGCATGGTCGAGTCGTTGCGGACCTCGATCACTGAGATCACCTCGGATCTGTTCGTCGGCCTACCGAAGGACCAGCCTGTCGACTTCTTCACCGACGTTGCACTGACCCTGCCGGGTTACGTCGTAATGGATCTGCTCGGCGTGCCCCGCGACCGACTCGCTGAAGTCAAGCAGTGGTCCGACGAGATGATGCTCTTCATCGGCAGCTCGCGCGGCGTCGAGGATAAGTACGAGCGGGCCCGGCACGGCGCCTACTCCATGGCGGAACTATTCCGCCAACTCATCGATGAGCGCCGGGCGCATCCGCAGGAGGACGCCCTCACGCGGATGATCACTACCGAGATTGACGGCGAGACGCTCACCGAGGACGAGTTGATCGCGAGCATGATGATGATAGGCAACGGCGCGCAGGACACCACCGCACACCTGTTGACCAACGGTTTGATCGCGTTGGACCAGCACCCGGAGGTCGCGGAGAAACTTGCTGCAGACCTCGACGGGCTCGTCGTCACCGCGGTGGATGAATTTCTTCGGTTCGACTCGCCGGTACTCTCCACAGGGCGTCTCCTGACGGCGGACACCGAGCTCGGTGGGCAGCGCCTCAAAGAGGGTGATCGGATCTTTGCGATGCTTGCGGCTGCCAACCGAGACCCTGCGGTCTTCGACTCTCCCGACGAGATCGTTCTCGAAGGCCGTCCGAACGGCCACCTCGCCTTCTCGAAAGGCGTGCATTTCTGTCTCGGTGCTCCGCTGGCCAGGCTCGAAGGGCAGATCGCGTTCAAGTACATGATCGAGCAGTTCCCCAAGCTGCAACTCGCCGAGTCGCTGGACTCGATTGCCTGGAACAACTCGCTGGTCAGCCGTGGCCCGATGCGACTGCCGGTTGTCCTTGGGGACGCGTGAACGCTCCGTTAGTTGCGCGCGACGATGAGTTCGTCCATGCGAATCCCTACGCCGTCTCCCACCCGGCGTCGCCCGCCTCGAACGATCCGCGATTCTTCGAGCGGTACTGGAATGTCTGGCACGACGACACGGGAGACCTGCTGCTAGCTGTGGGCGGCAGCTGCTATCCGGTGCTTGGCAGGGTCGAGTCGTACGTGATCGTCAATTTTCGTGGCGAGCATCGCTCCGTTCGGTCCTATCGCCCGCTCTCGTCAGAGTCGGAGGACCTCGCAGTTGGGCCCGTGCGTCCTGTGATTCTCGAAGGGCTACGCCGGTGGCGTCACACTCTCGAGGACGGGGAGTGGGGGTTCTCTTACGACCTTGAGTGGGTCGATACCGCTCGCCCGACCTTTAGCGCCGCATGGGGGCCGGAGGTGGCGATCGGTGAGCGACAGGTGACCGCCGGCTTCGAGAGCTTCGGGCAGGTCACCGGTTCGATTCAGGTCGACGGCACCCGTATCGAATGGGCGGCGGGTCAAGCACACGGCACTCGTGATCGCCACTGGGGTGTGGGCAGAGGGGTGGGTGGCCCTGCACTCAACGATGGCCGTGAGCACCGGCCGGGCTGGAAGGGCGGGATCTGGATCGACCTGCACGACGTCGGTCTCTGGGGCAGGAAGCTGCTCTATCGCCTCGATGATCCCCGTCCGGGCAGCGGATCGGTACGCGACGTGCAGCGGCGGCTGCGATTCGAACCGGAGACGCACCTGTTTCTGGAAGGAATCATTGAGCTGACCTTCGACGACGGCACCCACCGCTCGCTGCACCTCGAGCGGCTGGGCAGCCAAATCGCTTTCATGCGCTGTGGCTTTTATGGCGGCACACCGGAGGAGGGGCTGCATCCCGGGGAGTACAACGGCCCGCCGCGGACCGAGTGGGACCGATTCGACATCAGCGACCCGAAGGTCCGCCTCATGCTGCGAGGTCTGGACGAACACCACTGCCGTGTCACCGATGGCACGAGGACGACGACCGGCATCCTGCAACCGGTTGAGCCGGATGCATTCGAGGCTTGTCGCGAGGACCGTCCTGGCTGGGCTCTGTGGTGACTCTCTGCTTTGTACTGCCGGACAGAGACGGGTGTGACGCAGACCTCGTCATCGGCTTCGTTCGTAGTTACGGTCCATCCAGAGTGGGTCGAAAGACCCTGGACCAGGAGATCACCCGTGAGCCTTAAGTACGACTTCTCGTTGATGTGTCCTGACGTGATTGCGCACAACGCACGAGTAAGTGCAGAGGCGATCGCTGTTGTCTTCGAGGACGAGCGGCTCACCTGGCGAGAGCTCGACGAACGGACGAACCGGTTCGCCAACATGCTCCGGGCAGAGGGACTCGACAAGGGCGACAAGGTTGCACTCTTCATCCCCGCCTCGTTGAACGCCTTCATCGCCTTTTGGGGCAGTGCCAAGGCCGGCTGCGTGACGGTGCCGTTGAACGTCATGCTCGACGGGGAGTCGCTGCTGCGTCTCGCGACCGACTCCGACTCGCTGGTCATGATCGCTGACGTGGAGACCGAGCCGATCCTCGATTCCATTCGTGCCCGGCTTCCGCAGATCGAGGAGTCCCACTGGCTGACTTTCGGCGTGGCGCACGATCATTGGCGCTCGGTCGGGACTCTGCTGGCGAAAGCTCCCACGACGCCGTGCGCGGTGAAGATCCACCCGTCCGACATCATCACAATCCTCTATACCTCCGGTACCACTGGACACCCGAAGGGCATCGAGCACACGCACGTCAGCCGCATGATGTATCCGTACGGCTTCGCGATGGGCCTGAAGATCGATCGCTACTCGGTTGCCGTTCTCGGGACTCCGCCCTACGCCTCCGGCACTTGGATCACGATGATGCCGACCATGTACCGCGGTGGCACCGTCGTCATTCTCCGGAAATTCACCGCCGAGGCGTTCCTCGCCGCCGTCGAGCGTGAGCGCGGTACCCATGCATTCCTCGTGCCGACGCAGTGGATCGCCATTCTTGAATACGCTGCGCTACGAAACCACGACGTGAGCAGCCTGCGCTGCATCGTCACCTCTGGTCAGCCGATCGCGGAGAAGACGTACCACGCGCTGGAGGAAGCTTTCCCGAACGCCGGCATCCACGAGGTTTACGGCTTCTCGGAGGGCTTCGCGACACTGCGACTGCCCGAAGACGCCGTCCACGGTAAACGCACCTCTGTCGGGAAACCGCTGATGTTGGAAGACATCCGCATCATCGACGAGAGCGGTGCTGAGCTGACCGCAGGGGAGAGTGGCGAGATCGTCGTGCATTCGATCGGCATGATGACCGGCTACTACAAGAACCCCGAACTGACCGACGAATCTACCTGGACCGCGCCAGACGGACGGGGATTCATGCGCACCGGAGACATCGGTTCCTTGGACAAGGACGGCTTCCTCTACGTCTCCGGTCGACTCAAGGACATGATCAAGTCCGGCGGAATCAACATCTTCGCCGTTGACATCGAGCAGGTCTTCATGCACCACCCCGACGTCAGCGAGGCGGCAGCCATCGGCATACCGCATCTGAAGTGGGGTGAGACCCCCCTGGTGATCGTTATCCCGGTTCAAGGTGCCGACATCGATCCGGAAGAGCTCCGGCACTGGGCCAACGAGCGACTTGCCAAATATCAACGTGCCAGCCAGGTCATCGTTCGTACGGAGCTGCCGCGCGCGGTCTACGGCAAGGTCGCCAAGGCCGAGCTGCGCCAGGAGTTCGGTTGGGGAGTTGGCCTGTGACCGCGATCCGCTACCCCGACTACGAGAGCCTTGAGCTGGACTGGCCTGAGCCGCACGTCCTTCGCGTGATGCTGAGCCGCGGCAAGATGAACTCGCTCGACTTCCAGATGCACCGTGACCTCGGTTCGATCTGGCGCCTGATCGATGAGGATCCCGAAGTCTCGTCGGTCGTCCTGGGTGGCAAGGGACGCGCCTACAGCGCCGGTGGAGATTTCGACATGGTGCAGCGCATCATCGACGACTACGACTTCCGCTGCCAGATGTGGAAGGAAGGTCGAGCACTTGTGCAGAACATGCTCGACTGCGGCAAACCTATTGTGTCGGCGATAAGCGGAGCGGCAGCTGGCGGCGGCTTGGCCAGCGCACTCTTGGCCGATGTCAGCGTTGCCGGCCGTACGGCCAAGCTCGTCGACGGTCACACCACCCTTGGCGTCGCTGCTGACGACCACGCCGTTGCGATTTGGCCGCTGCTGTGCGGACTGTCGAAGGCCAAGTACTACCTGATGACCAGCGATGCCATCACGGGCGAGGAAGCCGAGCGCATCGGGCTGGTGACCTTCTGCGTCGAGGACGACTTGGTTGACAAGCGCGCGCTCGAGATCGCATCTCGGCTCGCCCATGGGGCACCGAGCGCTATCCGGTGGACCAAGCAATCGCTCAACAACTGGGTTCGCGCCGCATGGCCGTCCTTCGAAGCCTCGCTAGCGTTCGGGATTCTCGGCTTTACCGGACCTGAGGCGGTCGAGGGGCTGGCAGCGCTACGTGAGAAGCGTCCCCCCAACTTTGCCCAGCGTTCCTACATCTGAAAGTGAGCTGACATGCCCGATACAGCGGTGGTCCCGCCGACGCGACCGACCCTGGCCCTCAACGAGCGCACCTACATCGTCACCGGCGGCGGTGGCGGCATCGGCGGCGCGGCGGTCGCCAGGTTGCTGCGCGTCGGTTCGAACGTTGTCGCGGTCGACCTGAGTTCGCGCCGCCTCAACGGCACCGCCGAGGCCACGCGTGAGCTGCCGGGAGCGTTGCGGACGATCAAGGCCGACATCACCACAGAGGCCGGCGTTCAGGAGGCGGTCGACTTCGCGGTAACCGAGTTTGGCTCGGTACAGGGTGTGGCCAACGTCGCTGGCGGCATGGTCAACATCAACCGCGAGGTCTACGACGTGCCGCTGGAGTCCATCTCGCTGGACGACTTCGTCCAGATGTACGCGCTCAACGTGAACAGCGCCTTCCTCATGTGCCGAGCGCTGGAGAAGCACTTCATTGCGCAGGGCTACGGGAAGATCGTCAACGTGGCTTCGCTGGCCGCCTTCGCCAACCGTCTTGAGCTTGGCAACGCCGCGTACAACTCTGCCAAGGCAGCGGTGATCGCCTTCACCCAGAGCGTGAGCATGCAGCTGGGGCGGCAGGGCGTACGCGCCAACTGCATCGCCCCCGGCCTCGTGCTCAGCGACCGTGTGCGCGAATGGATCGACGAGGGCTACCGAGACCGGCATCTCGCCTACACCGCACTCGGCGACCTGCCCCGTCCCGAAGACCTCGGCGAAGGCATCGCGTTCTTCCTTGAACCCCAGTCCGACGCCGTCACTGGTGAGACCTTGCGAGTCGCTGCCGGAGTCCGATGACCCCGTCTGTTCCGTCGAGTAACGCGGCGGCCGACTTGGCTGGCCGCGTTCAGGAGCTGCTGCGCCTGCGCCTGCCGCAAGCCCTTGACGTGACCGTCTCCGAACCGGTGCGGGTGTTTGGCGGCAATGCCCGCATTGCATGGGCCTGTGATGCCTGCTGGACCTCAGCCGGAGACAACGATAAGCACGAGGAGCCGCTGATCCTGCTCATTCGAGCTGCCGGCTCGCAGGTTCAGACCGATCCCACCCGTGAGTTCTCGGCACTGGACGGTCTCGCCGAACGCGGCGTGCGTGCGCCCAGGGTGTGGGCGCACGACCCGGACGGACAACTGTTCGGAGCCCCCGCGGTGCTGCTGCAGCGGCTACCGGGACACACGGACGCCGTGGAGTACCTGTCGGCCGACTCCGAGCTGGGCCGGGCCCGCACACTGGATCTGGCCCGGGCGGCAGCCGAGCTGCACGCCGTTGAGCCCATCGCGCAATCGGAGCAACCGCAACTGGCGTACTGGCGGGCAGGATTCGAGGAGAGCCGTCTCGAGCCGCACCCGGCGCTGTCCTGGTTGTTCGACTGGCTCGAGGACAATGCAAGGCCGCCCGCGCGACGCGCGCTGGTGCACGGTGACTTCCGGCCCGGCAACGTCCTCTACGAAGGTGACCGCATCGTGGGGCTGCTGGATTGGGAGATGGCGCATGTCGGTGACCCGATCGAGGATCTGGCATGGGCCTATCACTCGCTGTGGAGCCCGGAGCGGTTCGTGCCGATCGCGGAGTTCGTCGGCGCGTACGAAGGGGCCGGAGGTATACCGGTCACCGAGGCGGCGTTGCGCTGGAACCGAGTCTTCTGCGAGGTGAAGTACGCCACGATCAGCCTGCAGGCAGCCCGAGCGGTCATCGATGGGCGCAGTCACAACCTGCGGTTGATCGACCGGGCCCGGAGCGTGATTCCCTCCATCCAGGTATGTCTGGAGTGGGTCGCAGCGAAGAAGCCACTGGAAGCCTCATGTTGAGGCCTACCCCGGGCGAGCTACTCGATGGACTCCGCCGCGAGCTTCGTGACGAGGTTCTGCCTTCTGTGCAGGGCGGCGCCGCGACGCGCCAGTTACGCGCTGCCATTCACATCCTCGGAAAACTTGCCGAGACGTGGGATGTGCAACATCGCTACGCGGAGACGGACAACCTGGACCTCGAGGTCACACTGACCAACTTGGCACGCCTCGCCAATGTGGAGCGCACCAAACAGCCTTCGCTGCTGCAAGAGGCCGTACCAGGTGTCACGGACCGCGGGCTAAGCGATCTCATCGCCCGCAACGAATCGCTACAACAGGAGCTCGAGCTGCTGCAGAGTCAGCACCGCGCCGCTGGACAAGCAGATGGCGAGTTCGGCCGAGCGCTCTTCGATCTACACGTGCGCCGGACGAACCGGGCAGCGAATGCCACAGGAATGAGCCATGACCCACGAAGCTCGTGACGTCGTAGTCACCAAACGGGTCCAGCACGCCCACGGTGTTGCCGGACTTACTCTCGCCGACCCCTCCGGCGCCGCCCTGCCTGAGTGGCAACCTGGTGCACATATCGACCTGATGCTGCCTGACGGCCGCGTCCGCCAGTACTCACTCTGCGGCAGCGACGGCGCCGCTTGGAACGTCGCGGTGCTCAATGCCCCGGATGGCCGCGGCGGCTCGGCATGGATCCACGACAACATCCACGAAGGCGACGTGATTCGGATCCGTGGTCCACGAAACAAGTTTCCACTTGCGCCCGCACAGCGGTACGTCTTCATCGCTGGTGGCATTGGCATTACACCGATCATTGCCATGGTTCGCGAGCTGGAGCAGCGTGGTAACTCGAACTGGCGGCTCACCTACGGCGGCAGATCCCGCTCATCGATGGCGTTCCTCGACGAGCTCGAGGCGATGGGGGAGCAGGTAACCGTCACGCCGCAGGACGAGAGCGGACTCATCGACATCCAGGTCGCATTGGGACAACCGCAGATCGGGACCGCGGTCTACTGCTGCGGTCCGGAGCCTCTGCTGCAGGCGATCGACCGGGCGTGCCGCTCCTGGCCACCGGGAACGTTGCACGTCGAGCGATTCACTCCAGTGGAGATCGATACCGCCGGCGACTCGGCCTTCGAGGTGGTTGCCGAGCGATCCGGGATTACCCTGACCGTTCCGGCCAGCGTCAGTATCCTCGATGCGCTCGCCGACCAGGGCGTCTACGTCGCCACCTCGTGCGGCGAAGGCGTCTGTGGCACGTGCGAAACCAAGGTGCTGGAAGGCGAGGTTGACCATCGAGACTCGCTGCTGAGCGAGCAGGAGCGCGCCGCCAACACAGTGATGATGGTGTGCTGCTCCCGCGCCCGCGGAGCACGTCTCGTCCTTGACGTCTGACCCGCCCCGCTGACCCTCGCTCGCCCGCACGGCCTCAGCCCACGATTCGCCGAAGCAGTTCTTGCCCGTCGGTCAGATCGTCCAGCACGAGGTCTGCTCCGCATGCGCCTAACGCTGCTGCGCTGAATCGTCCGGTCGCCACTAAGGCGCAACTGATGCCGAGCTCGTGGGCGCAGGCCGCGTCGCGCGGTGTGTCACCAACTATCCAGCATTGTCGCGCGCCGCCGGGCCAGCCTGAATCGAGCAGGTGCTGAAGCGCGACCAACGCCGCTCCCACGCGGTGTGGGGCAGAGTCGCCGAAGCCGCCGAGGTCGGCGTCGAGGTGTGCTGACAGACCAGCTGCGTCGAGCTTGAGCCGTGCCACGGTCTCAATGTTCCCGGTGAGCACAGTCTGGACGACACCCCTCTGCTGCAGGCCCCGCACGACCTCCAGGACGCCATCCAGCGGGTGAATCGACGCGGCCACGAGCGTGCTGTTCACGTCTGCCAGGCGGGTGAACTCGCTGATCACTGTGGCAACCTGCGACTGACGACCGCCGGCAGATCTCACCAGCAGACTGGCGATCTCAGGGTCCATCCGACCGCCGAGATCAACGTCGTCGGGAATCGGCCGCCGCTCGCAGACGAGTTCGACAGCATCCAAGAAGAGTTCGGCGACTTGCCCTGCTGGTGCGAGCAGCGTGCCGTCGACATCCCATAGGACGGCCGGTGACCCGCTCTGCGCAGTGACGACGCGCCTGCGCCAACCATCGAGATCCAACGTTCCGTTCCTTCCGCCTACCTTCTTGGGCGCTGGTGCTGGCAATGCACCTGAGCTTCGTCCACGACGCTGTGATCGGACGCATCGCGTGTTTGTGCCTGACTCCAAGACACCAGACCAGGGTGGCTGTCCTCTGCCTCTGGCAGACGGTTTCATAGGCCCTGCAGTCGGCCGCGCCGAAGTCTTCGCGAGTCTGTCCCGTTCCGTCGCCATCTCTTCTCCGATTACCACGATCAACCGCCCGACACCTGATTGGAGACGCCGCGATGTCAAACGACGCCTACATTTACGACGCGATCCGGACCCCGCGAGGCAAGGGCAAGAAAGGTGCGCTCTACGGGACCAAGCCCGTCGATCTTGTCGTCGGGCTGGTCGCCGAGTTGCGTTCCCGCTTCCCGGGTCTGGATCCGTCCTACATAGACGACCTCGTCCTCGGCGTCGTCACCCCGCTGGGTGACCAGGGCGGTGACATCGCGAAGGCAGCGGCACTGGCTGCCGGGCTGCCAGAGACCGTCGCGGGGCTGCAGGTCAACCGGTTCTGCGCCTCAGGGCTGGAGGCGACGAATATTGCCGCCGCCAAGGTCGCCTCAGGCTGGGACCGCCTGATCCTGGCAGGCGGTGTCGAGTCGATGTCCCGCGTTCCGATGTTTTCCGATGGCGGGCCGCTGTTCAACGATCCGGCCATCACGTATGACCATTACATCGCTCCGCAGGGAATCGGCGCGGATCTCATCGCCACCATCGAGGGCTTCACTCGCGAGGACGTAGATCGTTACGCCATTCTGTCGCAGCAGCGGGCCGACACGGCCTGGCGCGAAGGCCGCTTCAAGCGCTCGGTGGTTCCGGTAGTGGATGGCAACGGTGTCACGATCCTTGACTACGACGAGCATCGCCGGCCCGAGTCGACCGTCGAGTCGCTGGGCAGTCTGCGTCCATCATTCGCAGAGCCCGGCCGCAGCCTCGGGTACGACGCAGTGGCGCTACAGAAATACCACTGGATCGAGCAGATCGAGCACGTCCACACCGGCGGCAACTCCTCCGGCATCGTCGACGGTGCGGCGCTCGTCCTGCTCGGCTCCGAGGAGGCGGGCCGGGACCTAGGCCTGCAGCCTCGCGGTCGCATCGTCGCCACCGCCATCACCGGTTCCGATCCGACGATCATGCTCACCGGGCCTGAGCCGGCAACCCGCAAAGCACTTGCGACCGCAGGACTCGAACTCGATGACATCGACCTGTTCGAGATCAACGAAGCATTCGCTTCTGTCGTCCTCAAGTGGATCAAGGACCTCCGCCTGCCCACGGAGAAGGTCAACATCAATGGCGGCGCCATCGCGATGGGGCATCCGCTCGGCGCAACCGGCGCCATGCTCGTCTCCACCGTCCTTGACGAACTCGAGCGGCGCGAGGCGCGGCGGGGGCTCATCACCCTCTGCGTCGGCGGCGGCATGGGAATCGCCACCATCATCGAACGCCTCTAGCCCGCTCAGCGAGGAGCCTGCACAGAATGACCACCACCATCCGATGGAATATCGACGCGGACGGCATCGTCACCCTCACCTTGGACGACCCGAACGCCACGGCGAACACCATGACGCAGCAGTTCGTCGTCGATCTGACCGACACAGTCAACCGCCTTTACGTCGAGAGAGAGAGCGTCATCGGCGTGGTCCTCACCTCGGCGAAGAAGACATTCTTCGCCGGCGGTGACCTCCATGAGTTGGTCGAACTCCAGCCCGAGGACGCGCCACGGTTCACCGAACATCTGAACCATGTGAAGAGCCAGTTGCGCGCCTTGGAGACGCTCGGCAGACCCGTGGTGTCCGCGATCAATGGTGCCGCTCTCGGCGGGGGACTCGAACTCGCCCTAGCGACCCACCATCGCCTCGCCGCCGACGTGGCGGGCAACCAGATCGGGCTGCCCGAAGTTGGGCTCGGCTTGCTGCCGGCCGGCGGCGGCATCGTCCGCACGAGCCGGCTACTCGGCGTCACCACTGCTGTGGAGCGGGTGCTGTCGTCGGGGACTCGGTACACCCCGCGTGCTGCACTGAAACTCGGTCTGGTCGATGAGGTCCTCGCGGATTCATCGACCCTGATAACGCGAGCCAAGGAGTGGATTTTCGCCAACCCCGACGCGGCGCAGCCTTGGGACACGCCCGGGTACACCATTCCCGGCGGAACACCCACTCGTGGCCCGCTGTCGGCGCAGGTCAGCCACCTCTCCGCCACGCTACGCAGCCAAACCAACGGAGCACCCGCACCAGCCGAGCGGGCGATTCTCGCTGCAGCGGTTGAAGGGGCAGCAGTGGACATCGACACCGCCGAGCTCATCGAGACGCGCTACTTCATCGGTTTGGCGACTGGGCAGATCGCCAAGAATCGCATCAACCTGACCTTCTTCGATGCCCAGCGCATCAAGGCGGGCGGAAGTCGGCCAACTGGCCAGTCGCGGTTTCGCTCCAGCAGACTCGGCGTCGTCGGCGCGGGCATGATGGGTGCCGGCATCGCCTACGCCGCCGCGCGAGCCGGCATCGAGGTCGTTCTCGTCGACGTGTCCTTGTCAGCAGCGCAGATGGGCAAGCAGTACGCCGAGCGAGCTGAAGCCAAGGCGGTGGAGACCGGCCGCTCGAGCGCGAATTCCGCAGACTTGGTGCTGTCCCGCATTCGTCCAACGGACGATATGGCGAATCTTACCGCGGTCGATTTCGTGATCGAAGCGGTCTTCGAGAACGCCGAACTCAAGGCCAAGGTCTTCGGGCAGATCGAGACCTCCGTCGCCGAGACCGCAGTCCTCGGCTCGAACACTTCCACCCTTCCCATCACCGTGCTCGCCGCTGCCGTCAGCAGACCCGCGGACTTCGTGGGCGTGCACTTCTTCTCCCCAGCCGACCGCATGCCACTCGTTGAACTCATCAGGGGCAAGCAAACGTCGCAGGCCGCACTCGCCAAGGCATACGACCTGGTCCTCCAACTTGGCAAGACTCCGATCGTCGTCAACGACAGTCGCGGGTTCTTCACCAGCCGAGTGATCACGGCCCGCCTGAACGAAGCCGTAGGGATGCTCGGCGAAGGCGTGAACCCCGTCAGCATCGAGCAGGCATCGCTGCAGGCCGGCTACCCTACTGGGACGCTCCAGCTGCTCGACGAGCTCACTCTTACCCTCCCGCGCACGATCAGAGAAAAAGCCGAAGCAGCAGCAACGGTCGACGGCCGCGTTTGGGCTTCGCATCCGAGCGAAGCAGCGTTCGACCGTCTCATTGACGGCTACGGGCGGGTGGGGCGTGCGGCAGGCAGCGGTCTCTACGACTACGTCGACGGCAAGCGAAAGGCCCTTTGGTCCGGACTGGCCGAATGCTTCCCGCCCGCGGCTGTGCAGCCCCCGTTCACCGACCTGATTGACCGGCTACTGTTCGCCGAGGCACTCGAGGCGTGGCGCGTTTATGACGCCGGCGTGATCGAGTCCGCCGCCGACGCCAATGTCGGCTCTCATTTGGGCATCGGCTTCCCGGCATGGACCGGCGGCGCGCTGCGTTACATCGACCAATACCCCGGTGGTCGTGGGCGCTTTGTTGAACGCTCCAGAGAACTTGCCGAGAGGTACGGGGCGCATTTCACGCCATCGCCCTCAATGTTGGCAACGGCAGGCTAAGCCGTTGCCCGGCGGCGGTCAGTCCTTGAGCGCCTCGGTGAGCGGAACGGCGGCGAGTTCGATCTGCCAGGGGCGGGCGCCGAGCTGAGTCAGTGCCTCGGTCACCGAGGTACCGTCGATGACCGACGGCGGTTCCCAGGCGAGGCGGCGCAGGATGTCAGACGGCAGCAGGTTTTGGGCGAGGACGGAGTGCTCCTCGGCAAGGGCGTTGACCACGTCGCGGCCGCGGGCGAGGCGGTCGGCTGCCACCGGATCACGATCACGCCAGCGCGCCGCGGGCGGCACGGCATCCGTGGCCGGTCCGGCAGTGGGCGGAAGCTCCGACTCAGGCAGGGCAAGCGCCGTCTCGATCGCCGCGAACCAACGCCCCAGCTGACGCTTCTGCCGCGGTCCGCCGAATACCGACAGCGCGCCAAGATCCGCGGACTTCTTCGGCATCGCCCTTGCCGCGTCGATGATCGCGGAGTCGGGCAGGATGCGCCCCGGCGCGACATCGCGGCTGGCCGCGTACTCGTCGCGGGTGTACCAGAGCGCACGCACCACGCCGAGCTGGGGACGTCCTCGCAGCTTGTGAATGCCGGAGGTGCGCCGCCACGGATCCACGCGCGGAGCGGGCGGTGGCGCGGTGCGCTCGGCCTCGAACTCCTGATGCGCCCAGTCGAGTTTGCCGGCGTCCTCCAGCAGTCCTGCCAGGACGTCACGCAATTGGACCAGCAGTTCGACGTCGAGCGCGGCATAGACGAGCCAATCGTGCGGCAGCGGACGCGTGGACCAGTCCGCGGCGGAGTGCCCCTTCTCCAGCCGCACTCCGAGGTGCTGCTCCACCATCGTGCCGAGCGCCACCCGCTCGACGCCGAGCAGCCGGCCGGCGAGCTCGGTGTCGAAGAGCGTCGCCGGGCGCAGGCCGATCTCGGCGAGGCAGGGCAGGTCCTGGTTCGCCGCGTGCAGGATCCACTCGGGCGGCTCAGACGCGGTGTCACCGATCACCGCATTCAGCCCGGCCAGCGCCGGCAGTTCGATCGGGTCGATGAGGACGGTGCCCACACCCTCGCGACGCAGCTGCACGAGGTAGGCGCGCTGGCTGTAGCGGTAGCCCGACGCGCGCTCGGCATCGACCGCCAGCGGGCCGTGCCCCGCGCCCATCGCCGCGATGAGAGCGGTGAGCTCCGCGCTCGTGGTGAGCGTGTCGGGGACGCCGTCTGTGGGTTCAGCGAGCAGCGGGAGCTGCGCCGGCTCGTCGGGGGCAACGTCCTCGGTCGGCTCGTCCTCGCCGGTGTTCGATGCGGTATCGCTCACGTTCGGTCGGCTGGCCTTACTGGGGCGCGAGGATCGTGATGCCCTCGGGAGGCAGCCCGGCGGCGACACAGAGCAGATCGACGAAGGCGAGCAGGTGGGGTGCCATGTCCGCATCGTCCGCCGTCCAGGACGCGCGTACCTCGAGACCCACCGACGATTGCGGCCCGGCGAGGTCGCCGAAGCGCGTCGAACTGGTCTGCGTCACTGTGCCTCCCGCGGCGCGGTAGGCGGCCGCGCGCTCGGTGAGGGCGTCGGCGAGCCAGCTCCATCCCACCCGCGGCAGCATCGGGTCGACGCCCATCTCGGGATCGAGTTCGGCCGAGGCGTAGGCGACCAGCCGCAGCACGCCCTCCCACGCGTCGATGCCGTCAGGATCGTGCAGCAGGACGAGGCGGCCGGTGGCGAGTTCGGCGCCGTCAGGACCGGTCACATCGGCGGAAAGGGCGTAGCTCCACGGCGCGAGTCGCTGCGGAGGCCGGATCGGTTCTACGCGGACCTCGCTGCGCACCGTGGTGGCTTCAAGGCTCTCGACTGCCGCCCGGAAGAGTTCAGGACGGGGCTTCGGAGTCTCGGCCGTACCGCCGCTCTGCGCGGCGGAGTCGTCGCCCATTCGTGCCACCTTTCGCAGCCGCGCTGTTCCCGCTGAACCCGTACCCGATCGCCCGGTATCCGATGAACCTGGCCGCGCGCTCATGCGGCGCGCTGGTGGGAGACGTGCATAGATTTCAAGATCCCACTTCGGGAGGACGGTTGACAGCAGGCGCGCCGCATTGGTCTCGGCGCGCCTGCTCACCACGGTAGGACGAAGCTCTCCGAGGACGGTCCGGTGGGCGTGGGAGGATGCTGTCGATGAGCATTCAGCCGAATCCTGCCGAATCCCTGCTGGTACGGACGGCCCACGGGCAGCCCGGTGAGCACCCACCGGTCTGGTTCATGCGACAGGCCGGACGGTCGCTGCCCGAGTACCGCGCGCTGCGCGCCGGCAACGCAATGCTCGACGCCTGCCGCGACCCCGATCTCATCACCGAGATCACGCTGCAACCGGTGCAGCGGCATGACGTCGATGCGGCGATCTTCTTCTCCGACATCGTCTTGCCGCTGGTCGCGATCGGTGTCGGCATGGACATCGTCGCCGGCGTGGGGCCGGTGGTCGACCATCCGATCCGTGAGACCAAGGACCTGGACGTCCTGCGGGCACTTGAGCCGGGCGACGTCAGCTACATCACGGCTGCGGTGAAGACATTGGCGGGCGAACTGGGCGGCACTCCGCTCATCGGATTCGCCGGGGCGCCGTTCACGCTGGCGAGCTACCTCATCGAGGGCGGACCGTCGCGCGAGCACGCCAAGACCAAGGCGATGATGCACGGTCAGCCCGTCCTCTGGAACGCGCTGCTGAACCGCCTCGCCCTCATCTCCGGTGAGTTCCTGCGCGTGCAGGTCGAGGCCGGGGCGTCTGCGGTGCAGCTCTTCGACTCCTGGGCCGGCGCGCTGTCGAAGGCCGACTACGAACGCTACGTCCTGCCGCACAGCACGCTCGCGCTGTCGGCGGTCAGCAGCCAGGCACTGGCCGTCGAGTCTGTGCCGAAGATCCACTTCGGGGTAGGGACGGGCGAGCTGCTGGCGAGCATGCGGTCGGCCGGCGCCGACGTCGTCGGCGTCGACTGGCGAGTGCCGCTCGACGAAGCCGCGCGGCGACTCGGGCCGGGCGCGGTCGTGCAGGGCAACCTCGACCCCGCGTTCCTACAGGCCGAGTGGTCGGTGATCGAACGCGAGACTCGCCGCATCGTCACCGAAGGACGCAGCGCTGCCGGGCACATCTTCAACCTCGGTCATGGCGTGCCGCCGGACACCGACCCCGACGTCCTCACCCGTCTCGTCGAGCTGGTCCATTCGCTGTGAGGACGGTCGTCGTCGTTGGCGGCGGGATCTCGGGACTGGCCGCGGCACACTTCCTCACCGAGGCCGGCCAGGACGTGGTCGTGCTCGAGGCGAGCGGCGAGGTGGGTGGCAAACTCAAGACGGGGACGATCGCCGGGATCGATGTCGACCTCGGCGCCGAGTCCGTGCTGGCGCGGCGCCCCGAGGCGCTCGGGCTCATCGGCGCAGTCGGCCTACAGGACGAGGTCATCGCACCGAGTACCACGGCCGCCTCGGTACGCGTCGGCGGCGTGCTCCGTCCGCTGCCGCGCAAGACGATGCTCGGCGTGCCGGCCGATCTCGACGCGGTTCGCGAGTCGGGTGTACTGAGCGAGGGCGGACTGGCGCTGCTCGCCGCCGAACCGTCGCGTGAGCCGCTACCGCCGATCACCGAGGACGTGTCGGTGGGGCGGCTCGTCCGTGACCGTCTCGGCGACGAGGTGGCGGACCGACTTGTGGAGCCGCTGCTCGGCGGTGTCTACGCCGGGCGCGCCGACAACCTCTCGCTGCGGGCAACGATGCCTGCGCTGGCCAGGGCGCTCACCGAGGGCGGCTCGCTCGTGGCGGCTGCGCAGCGGGTAACCGACGTCGGCACGCACGACCCAGGCACGGCCGGCCCAGTCTTCGCCTCGTTACGAGGTGGGATCGGCACACTGCCGCAGGCGCTGGCGAAGACGCTGAACGTCCGCACGAATGTCACGGTTCGTGCGATCGAGCGCACGGCTAGAGGTTTTCGGCTCGTTTGCGGGGCCGTCCCCGACACCACGGTGATCGAGGCGGATGCCGTCGTGCTCGCTGTGCCGGCGCCGAAGGCTGCGCGACTGCTCGCCGATCTGGCGCCTGCCGCGTCGCGGGAGCTGGCCGGGGTCGAGACCGCCAGCATGGCGCTGACGACATTCGCCTTCCGCGACGTCGAGCTCCCGGTGGGCAGTGGGCTCTTGGTCGGTGCCCGTGAGGGTCTTGCAGTGAAGGCCGTAACGGTGAGCTCGCACAAGTGGCCGATGGAGACCAGCGGGGGTACCCCCATCAACAAGGGCGTAGCCGATGGGGGGGACATCACGGTGCTGCGGGCCAGCGTCGGTCGCGCGGGGGAGACCGAGAGCCTGCAGCGTGAGGACGCAGACCTCGTCGCGCTGGTGCGCCGCGACCTGCGGGCGCTGCTCGGCCTCACCGCCGAACCGGTCGACACGATCGTCACCCGCTGGGGCGGCGGCCTGCCGCAGTACGCGGTGGGGCATCCGGAGAAGGTCGAGCGGATCAGGACGTCCGTGGCCTCGGTTCCGGGGCTCGCTGTTGCCGGCGCCACCTATGACGGAGTCGGCATCCCGGCCTGCATCGCGTCGGCACGTGCGGCTGCCGACCGCGTCCTCGCGCAACTCGCGCACCCACGCTGATTGTTGCTCTCGCAACGGTGGAGAATGACGCTATGGCAGAAGGAAAGATCGACGGCAAGACGGCGCGCGAACTGAACAAGGTCATCCGCTACACCACGTGGTCGGTCTTCAGGTCCGTCAAGCCGCTGGGTGAGGGTGACCGCACTTCGCTCGGTGCCGAGGTGCAGGCCCTCTTCGACCAGTTGGAGAGCAAGGACGTCACCGTCCGCGGCAGCTACGACGTGAGCGCGCTGCGTGCCGATGCCGATCTGATGATCTGGTGGCACGCCAGCAGCGCCGAGGAGCTGCAAGAGGCCTACAGCCGCTTCCGCCGCACCGTCCTCGGATCCCACCTCGAACCAGTCTGGTCGAACATGGCGCTGCATCGGCAGGCCGAGTTCAACTCAAGCCACGTCCCGGCGTTCCTCGCCGGGGAGGAACCCAAGCGATTCGTCTGCGTCTATCCCTTCGTCCGCTCGTATGACTGGTACCTGCTGCCGGACGAGGAGCGGCGGCAGATGCTCGCCGACCACGGGATGAAGGCAAGGACCTACCCGGACGTGCGGGCGAACACCGTGGCGTCCTTCGCCCTCGGCGACTACGAGTGGATCCTCGCCTTCGAGGCCGACGAGCTGCACCGCATCGTCGACCTCATGCGTGACATGCGTGCCACGGAGGCGCGCCGCCACGTCCGCGAGGAGCTGCCGTTCTACACCGGTACCCGCCGCGCGATCTCCGAAATCGTTGAGAGTTTGCCGTAAATGGCGGAGAGGTAAGCCTGAGTGCTGGCTTACGGAAGGTCACCAGCTCTGCGCCTGGCCGAAGGCCGTGGCGACCGCAGGTCGCCCTGGCGCGACACCCGATGCGCGAAGCGCGTTCGTCGACCGAAGGTCGACGGTGTCTCAGAAAGAGGCTGCGACGGGGATTATTTTTTCGCGGTAGAGCTCGATGAGGCGCAGGTCCTGCACCTCGGGAAGTCGGCTGTGCACATGCGCGACGCCGAGATCAGACAGTCGTTGTAACCCGGCGAGGAACTCGTCCAGACCGGTGCCGTCCGGCGCGGGCGTGTCGTGCGACATGATCGTCTTCTCGATCGTGTCGTAGTCGCGACCGATAGCCGCACAGTGCTCCCGCAGGACGTCGAGCTTGTGCTCGAGGTCGGGGGAGTCGAAGAGATTGCACGCGTCCGCGTACTGCGCGACGAGGCGTAGCGTCTTCTTCTCGCCGCCGCCACCGATGAGGATGGGTGGATGCGGGCGACTTAGTGCCTGCGGCACGTTGAGCGTCCGTCCCAGCTGGTAGTGCTTGCCCGTGAACGGGTCGTCCGACTCGCTCCACATCTGCAGCACGATCTGCAGAGCCTCCTCGAGGCGCTCGAAGCGCTCGGCGGTACCGGGAAACTCAAGCCCGAGTCCGGCCGATTCCTCGTCGTTCCAGGCGGCGCCGATGCCGAGCATGGCCCGTCCTTCGGAGAGCACGTCGAGCGTGGTGACGGCTTTGGCGAGCAGGCCGGGCGCGCGGTACACGGCGGCGGTGACCCAGGCGAGCAGCTGCGCGCGGTTGGTCTTCGCGGCGAGGTAGCCGAGCGCGGTGTACGCCTCGAGCATGTCGTTCTCGGCCGGGCCGATCATGTGGATCTGCCAGACGTGGTCCATCACGCTGATCCGCGCGAAGCCGGCGTCATCGGCCGCCTCGGCGATGCGTCCCAGGTCGACCGCGAGAGTGGTGGTTCCGCCCGGCCAGGTGAAATCAGCGATGTGCAGGCCGAGCTTCACGCGCCCTCTTCCTCGAACGTGAGTGAGATGGAGTTGATGCAGTACCGCAGGTCGGTGGGCGTCTCGTAGCCCTCTCCGGCGAAGACGTGCCCCAGGTGGCTGTGACAGTTCGCGCAGATGACTTCCGTGCGAGCCATGCCGTGGGAGTAGTCGATGCGCTCGATGACGGAGCCGCCGGCGAGCGGGGTGAAGAAGCTCGGCCAGCCGCAGTGCGAGTCGAACTTGCCGTCGCTGCGGAAGAGTTCGGAGCCACACGCCCTGCAGCGGTAGACACCGGTGCGGTGATTGTCGGTGTACTCGCCGATGAAGGGAGCTTCGGTGCCTGCCTCGCGAAGCACGCGATACTCGCCCGGACTGAGCTGCTCGTGCCACTCGTCCTCTGACTTGCTGACTGTGGGGGCGGGAAGTTGATCAGTCATGTTCTTCACGGTACGCCGCGAGTGGTGGCGCGTGGGTGCTCGTCCTCGATTACCGTGACTGCCATGAGCCCCTCTCCGGCGGTGGAGATTCAGGTCGGTGCGCGGACGGTTCGCGTCAGCAACCCCGACAGGGTCTACTTCAGCGCGCGGGGCGAGACGAAGCTCGACCTCGTCAACTACTACCTCGCCGTCGGCGACGGAATCGTGCGAGCGCTGCGCGAGCGGCCCTGCATGCTTCACCGCTACCCGGAGGGCGTCGACGGCGAGAAGATCTACCAGAAGCGACTGCCCAAAGGCGCGCCCGACTGGGTCGAGACCGTGGAGGTCTCGTTTCCGTCAGGACGGACCGCGGATGAACTGTGCGTGATCGAACTCGCCGACGTGATCTGGGCGGTGCAGATGTCGACCGTCGAGTTCCACCCGTGGCACACGCGGCGCAGCGCGGTGGAGCGTCCTGATGAACTTCGCATCGACCTCGATCCGGGTGTTGGTGCTGGGTTCGCCGAGACGCAACAGGTCGCGGCCGTCGTGCACGAGATGCTCGACGAGCTCGGTGCCGTCGGATGGCCCAAGACCTCGGGCTCACGCGGCGTGCACGTCTACGTGCGGATCGAGCCGACCTACGGCTTCCGCGAGGTGCGGCGTGCGGCACTTGCCTTCGCTCGCGAGGTGGAGCGGCGGATGCCAACGCTGGTGACCTCGCAGTGGTGGAAGGAACAACGCCCCGACGGCACCGTCTTCGTCGACTACAACCAGAACACCAAGGACAGGACGATCGCCGCGGCGTACTCGGTGCGCGGCAAGCCGTGGGGACCGGTATCGGCGCCGGTGACGTGGGACGAACTGCCCGAGGTGGCGATCGAGGACTTCACCATCGCGACGATGCCCGCCCGGTTCGCCGAGCTGGGCGATCTGCACGCGGGGATCGACAAGGCGGTGTGGTCGATCGAGCCGCTGCTCGAGTGGGCGGACCGTGACGAGCACGACCATGGCCTCGGTGATGCGCCATACCCGCCGAACTTCCCGAAGATGGAAGGCGAACCGCTGCGGGTACAGCCGAGTCGCGCACGATCGAAGCCAGATAGCTGACGTTCACTCGCCTGAGATGGCGGGTTGGAGCGTGGCCAATGCTGCGCGTTGGTCTTCGGTGAATGGCAACGAATCGACCCGGCCGTCACCGACCTTCACCAACACCGCACGTACAGTGCCGACATCGTTGCCGCCTTGCGCCACGGAGCAGACCAGAGTGACTGATGTAGTCCCGATCCGCTCCAGCGCGGCATCGATCTCCAGCCGGCCGACGAACATCTCGTGGCGAAAGTCCGCGGTGACATTGACGACGGCCATGTGTTCCAGGGAGAGATCTCCTCGGCCGGTCTTCTCAAGAATCAACGCCCACGTGAGCCCCACCGTCTCTAGGGCCTCATAGAACCGCAAGTGCCCGTCAGTCCAGACCGTGCCATCCAGCTCCGGGCGACGGGCGGCGTCGAGAACGAAGTAGTGCACACGCCTAGGTTAAGGCGGAGCAATTCGCTGTAACGGTCGGTGTGGTTGCGACGTGGAAGGGGCAAGGACTGAGCTATGGCTGGGGTCGACATCGTGCTCGCGAATGCCGGGCTCTGCGCGGAGTGCGCACACGTCCTCGTCCGGCCGACCGCGAAGGGGACGGTGTACCTGCGCTGCGGCCTCGCGGCGACCGAGCCACGCCTACCGAGGTACCCGCGCCTGCCCGTCCTGCAATGCATCGGCTTTGCCGGGCCGAGTGACGACACGCGAGCTGAGTAACTGCCGATCCCTCTCGTCAACATCTCAGGCGGATTTCGCTCGAATACTCCTAGAGTCCGAGCGAGCCGCCCCCACGGCACGCGAGCGAAAGCGCGGGATCAAATGAGGCGACATTCAGCGGGCAGTGAGCAGCGCCGTGCTGCTGCGGTCACCAGATCGGCAGCGGCACTCGGTTCTGCCGAGGTCTCGCTGGCGGACGTGGTCGAGCGGATGTTTGCGCTGTTCGAATCGCAGTTGAGCCTCACTACGATCGTCCGCGTGGTTCGTCGGTGCCGGCGCGAACTGGATCTCAGCGCGAGCCCGCTCGTGACCGAGGCACTCGAACGTCGTGCTCGCGAACGCCTGGCAGTCCTCGCCGCCAGACTCTAAATGGTGATGAGGACGATGCTGGCCGCGGCAACCGCTAGTCCGACCCGCTGACTCTTGCTGACATGTTCGTGCAGCACCGTGATCGCCAGGATCACCGTCGCTGCGGGATAGAGCGAGGTGAGGACGCCGGCGACCGAGAGTAGGCCGTGGCGGCTGGCGAGCAGGAAGAAGAGGTTCGCGGTGGCGTCGAAGACGCCGGCACCGGCGGCCCACAACAGCCAGCGTCCTCGAATGACGATCGTGGCGCGTGACCTCAGCGCGATCGGGATGATGATCAACGCCGCCGTGATGCGCGAGATCATCAGCGGCCAGAGTCCGGAGTTGTGTCCGGCGCGAGCCAGGAAGACGAAGTAGAACCCGAACCCGACGCCGGCGAGGCAGGCCAGCACGATGATCTTCAAGGCGATCTTGCCATGCGGATGGTGCTCAGTGGTGTGGCTGACGAGCACGACGGCGAGGATGCCCAGCACCATGCCAATCCAGGCGAGCGACGACGGGCGCTCACCCAGCACGACGCCGACAACCACCGGGACGATGGCTGCGAGCACCGCGGTGACCGGGCTGATGATGTTCATCGGCGCGATCGCCATCAGGCTGTACATCACCAGGACGCCCACCACGCCTGCGCAGCCGCCGAGGATTCCGAAGAGGATCGTCCTTCCGGTCACCTCGCCGTTGAAGAACGGCAGCATGACTGCGATGAGGACGGCACCGACCGGATAGGCGTACAGCAGGACAGTGGTTGCGCTGTGGCGGCGCGACGCCAAGCCGCCGGCGAAGTCGCCGAGACCGTAGGTGATGGCGGCGAGCAAGCCGAGAAGGACGACCACGCCACACGGTATCGGGGCGCGGGAAACCGGTTAGGGTGCGGGCGTTTCGACACTCGCCCCGCGGCCGCTACTCAACGACCGCGCTCAGGCTTTCACCATGGTGAACTGCGCGACATCGAGATAGCCGGAGCGGAAGCCGGCCTCGGAGTAGGCGAGGTAGAGCGACCACATGCGCCGGAACGTCTCATCGAAACCGAGACGGTCGACCGCCGCGGCCTCCGCCTCGAAGGTCGCGCGCCAGCGCCGCAGCGTCTCGGCGTAGTGCTTGCCGAAGTTGTAGCTCTCCGTGATCCGTAGCGACGTCCCGGCCGCCAGCGTCCGCTCGATCGCGGGCGTCGAGGCGATCTGTCCGCCGGGGAAGATGTACTTGCGGATCCAGGTGTAGGTGTCCTGGGTCTCCCGCACCGTGGAGTCGTCCTGCAAGATCGCCTGCAGGCCGACGCGTCCTCCCGGGCACAGCACTTTGTCGATCGTTCCGAAGTAGGTGCTCCAGTGGGGTGTGCCGACAGCCTCGATCATCTCCACGCTGACGACGGCGTCGAAGGTGCCGGTGGTGTCGCGGTAGTCCTGCAACAGGACGGTGGCGCGCTCGCTCAGCCCCTCGCGCTCGATGCGCTCCCGGGCAAGGTCTGCCTGTTCGGTGGAGATCGTCAGCGATGTCACCTGCGCGCCGCGGCGCGCCGCGCGGATCGCCAGTTCGCCCCAGCCGGTGCCGATCTCGAGCACGCGGGTGCCGGAGTGCACGCCCGCTGCGTCGAGGAGGCGGTCGATCTTGCGGTGCTGAGCCTCCTCGAGTGACTCGTTGCTGCGTGCCGGGTCACCGTCGAAGAGCGCCGAGGAGTACGTCAGTGACGGGTCGAGAAAGGTCTTGAAGAGCTCGTTGCTGAGGTCGTAGTGGTGGCTGATGTTCTGCCGCGCGCCCTCGACGGTGTTGTCATGATGTTCGGGCATCCGGCTCAGCACGACATGCCGCAGCTTGCGCAGCGTCGGCGGCACGAGCACGTCCATGTTTGACGCGAAGGCGGAGAGGACGCCGGCGAGGTCGTCGGTCGTCCAGTCCGAGGCCATGAATGCCTCGCCGAAGCCGATGGTGCCCGTCGATCCGAGACGGTTGAAGAACGAATCGGGGCGCTCAAGGTGCATCACGGGGCCATGACCCGAACCACTGCCGTACTGGCGTCCTCCCCCGTCGGCTACGCCGTTGTCGCTGGTGTCCCCACGTGACTCGACAACGCGCAGCGGCAGTTGTCCGGCAGCGCGGCGGAAGATACGTCGGGCGACCGCGGCGCGGAACGGGGCATGAGGAACCCGCACAATGTCAGCCCAGCGTGAGGCGTCACTGGACGCCTTCAGTTCCGGCCGGTCGTTGACGAGTGTCACGCGGCACCTCCTTCAGCATGATTTCAGCGTCCAATTTACGATCTCGCGCGCGCTAAACACGGCATCGCATGCGGAAACAATGGATGGATTCCGGGTTATCGACTCGTGCGCGGTGCCGCGCCGTTGAGTACCGAGTGGTCGGCTTTGTCAGCTCGGGCAGCTCGGCGTCAGTTTCGGGGGCAGGTGGTGTCAGGCGGCGGGAGCGTCACATCGATGAGGTACTTGTTCACCGCGTCATCGATGCAGGAGCTGCCCTCGAGGTAGCTGGTGTGCCCTTCGCCGTCCCAGGTCAGCACCTCGGCGTTGCCCATCGTCTTCGCCAGGTCGACGGCACCTTGGTAGGGGGTCGCCGGATCGTTGAGGTTGCCGATCACCAAGACCTTGTTGGCGGTGTTGTCAGCGGTCGGTAGCGGCGGCGGCGTTCGTGTCGGTTGCCACTGCTGGCAGGACGCGAGCGACCCTGCTGCCCAGATGCCGAACATCGGGTACTTGGTGGCCCACTGCGCGGCGGTGTCCTTGATCTTCTGATCGGTCGGACCGGGATCGGAGTCATTGCAGGAGATCGTGAGGTTGGCGTCGATGATGTTGCTGTAGCTGCCGTCGGCGTCGCGCTCGTTGTACTGGTCGGCGAGGTCGAGCAGGCCCGAACCGTCCCCGTTCTTCGCCTTCTTCAGCGCACTGGCGAGGTCGGGCCAGTACGAGCTTGAGTACAGCGCCTGCAGCACGCCGGTGAGGGCGAGCGATGAGGTGAGGACGCGCGATGATCCCGTCGACAGCGGCTTGGTGTTCGCCTTCGTCACGATGTCGTAGACGGCCTGCCGGGGATCGCCGAGTGATGCGCAGCCCGTGCCACAGTTGTCGGAGAACTGGTCGAATGACTTCTCGAAGCCGTCGAGTTGGTCGGCGAACTGCTGGATGTCATCGGTGAGCGGATCGACCGCCCCGTCGAGAACCGCGACGCGGACCTTGCCCGGAAAGAGGTGCGCGTAGACCGAGCCCAGTTCGGTTCCGTAGGAGAAGCCGAGGTAGTTCATCCGTTCGTCCCCGACCGCCTGGCGGATGAGATCCATGTCGCGGGCAGTGTTGACCGTGTTGATGAAGGGCAGCGAGGTGCCGTACTTGCTGGCGCAGCCGTCGGCGACCTGCTTGGCGAGCTTCTTCGCCTGGTCGAAATCGGCCTGCTGGCGCACGTCGGGGGAGTACGCGTTGTACTGGTCCTTGAGGCTGTTGCTGATGCAGTTGATCGGGCTGGAGAGACCGACACCGCGCGGATCGAAACCGATGATGTCGAAGTTCTTCAACAGCGACGGGTCCAGTTCGCTGAGGATGCCGAGTGCGAGTTCGATGCCCGATGCGCCAGGTCCGCCGGGATTCACCAGCAGAGAGCCGATCGGGGTCGCGTCCTTGTCGTGGATTCGCAGCAGCTGCAGATTGATGCTTCGACCGCTGGCGTCGGTGTAGTTCAGCGGCACCGGAAGTTGGGCGCAGCCGAAGCTGATCTTACCGTCGAGGCCGTCGGGCGCCGGCACGTCGCTCGGGGTGAAGATGCTGTTGCAGCTGCCGAAGGTGATCGGGTCGACGGAGGGCGTCGCCGTCGCACCCGGGGAGGACGGGTCTCCAGAGGACGGGGCGGGACTCGTCGGGCGACCGCTGTCACTGCTGGAGGAGGAGGTCGGGCTGCTCGGGAGAGTGCTGCCGACCGGCGTGCCGTTGGTGGTGTGCGCGCAGGCCGCGAGCAGCAGACCTGTCACCACCGGGAGCACGAGCAGTGCACGACGCACGGCGTCTCCTCCCATCACAGACCGGCCGATGCCGGGTAATGCGGACAACCTTATCGGCGCCGTAGTCAGCCGCCGTTAAGGCGCGTGCGCGCGGCTGCTGCCTGGGACGATCAGCGGGCGAGCCCCGGGACGATCTCGGCGAGGTCGAAGTCGACCGGTTGTTCCAGTTGGTCGTAGGTACAGCTGCGCGGGTCGCGGTCGGGGCGCCACCGGTTGAACTGCGCGGTGTGCCTGAAGCGCCGCCCCTCCATGTGGTCATAGCGGACCTCGACGACACGTTCAGGACGCAGCGGGACGAAGGAGAGGTCCCTGCCGTTGTTCCAACGCGAGCCGGCCCCCGACCGGGGCGTGCGGGTGCCCTGCTCGACTTCGGCCCAGTTCCACGGATGGTCGGCGAACTCGGCGAGCAGCGGTTGGAGCTCGACGAAGAGTTCTCGCCTCGTCGCCAACGGAAAGGCGCCGATAACGCCGACGGAGGCGAGACTGCCGTCCTCGGCGTAGAGGCCGAGGAGCAGGGAGCCGATCGCATCGGTCTCGTTGCGATAGAGGCGGTAACCGGCGACGACGCAGTCGGCCGTGCGCTCGTGCTTGAGCTTGAACATCACGCGCTTGTCGGGCTGGTACGTGCCGTCGAGGGGCTTGGCGATGATGCCATCGAGTCCGGCGCCCTCGAATTCGGTGAACCAGCGTCGCGCTTCGTCCTCGTCGCGGGTCGCGGGGGTGAGGTGCACCGACTTGCCAGGCGAGGCGAGGACGGACTCAAGCGTGGCGCGGCGTTCGCCGAACGGGCGCATTGTCAGATCTTCGTCGCCGAGGGCGAGCAGATCGAAGGCGATGAACTGCGTCGGGGTCTTCTCGGCGAGCATCTGCACGCGTGAATCGGCCGGATGAATGCGCTCCTGCAGCGCTTCGAAGTCGAGACCGGTGGAGGTCGCGATGACGATCTCACCGTCGAGGACGCAGCGAGGTGGTGTCTCGGCGCGGATCGCCTCGACGAGTTCCGGAAAGTAGCGCGTCAGTGGCTTCTCATTGCGGCTGCCGAGCTCGACATCGTTGCCGTCCCGAAAGATGATGCTGCGGAACCCGTCGAATTTCGGCTCATAGTGGTAGGCGCCCGCGGGCAGCTTCTCGAGGCTGGGGATCGCCTTGGCGAGCATCGGGGAGAGCGGCGGCATCACCGGAAGGTCCATCGCCTCACGGTATTGCGCTACTGCCGCTGAAGCCACAAGGCGAGACTCGGAGTAGTCCACGTGGCGATCCCGGTACCGAGCAAGTCGTTGTCTTGAGTCCAGATCGCTGCATCGAGCGCTAGGGCACAGGCGACCAAAGGCCAGTCGTCAGGATCGCGAAGCGAACGAGACCGGGCTTCGTCCTCAAGCGGCGCAAGCACCGCGCTCTCGACGAGCGCGATGTTCGTATCGACGGCGGTCAGGCACAGCTCGCTGAGAGCCGTGGCATCCTGAGTGCCCAAGCCATGACGCCGACAGAATCCGCTCACGCGACGGGGCAGCTCATGGCGGAACTCACTGTGAGTCTGCTCTGGAAGGAATAGCTCAAGTGCGCCATGGGCGAGTCGCTCGCGGCCAGCGACTCGCAGCAACTCAGCCAACAGAACGCTTGCATCGACAACCAGTCGCATCAGGAGCGGCGCCGTCGTGGCCGGGAGATATCGGCCGCCACTTCATCCTCGGTCAGTCCGGTGCGCGCGTAGATATCCTCCAACGCGGCCCCGAGGCGTCCAAGCGCCTCATGTCCGGACGGGCGATCCATCGCGTGAACTGGAACGTAGAAACCAACAGGAGTGCCGTGCCGTTCCACCACGAGCGTCTCGCCACCTGCGAGCAGCGTTGTGGCGTGATCCTTAAAGTCGCGAACACCTACGTGCTTCATGACGCACCTCCTCCGGTCGTCGGGCGATCGTTATGGCTACCAGTGTAGTCACAAGATTCGCTTCTATGCCGTTCGAAAGCGGAGCACCGTCAACAGCGCCGAAAGCCGTCGAATTTCGGCTCATAGTGGTAGGCGCCCGCAGGCAGCTTCTCGAGGCTGGGGATCGCCTTGGCGAGCATCGGGGAGAGCGGCGACATCACCGGAAGGTCCATGACGACACGGTAGGCGATTGCATACGGGGCCGATGAGTTGCGGAGAAGCGCTACGATGTAGCGCATGACTAGTCCATTGTCGATCAGGTTCGACAAAGCGCTGTTGGAGCGACTTCGTCGGCGGGCGGTCATCCAGGACTCGACTCCATCGGGCTTGGCGCAGCGGCTCGTGGATGAGGGTCTGCGCGCTCAGGAACATCCCGGCATCGTGTTCAAGGACGGTCCTTCTGGTCGTCGGGCGGCGCTGGTGGCGGGACCAGACGTCTGGGAGGTTGTCGCCGCGGTCGGCGGCTCCGGTGTGAAGGATGAAAGGCGGGCCGTGACGGTCGTCTCCCAAGAGCTCTCCCTATCAGCGGGACAGGTTCGCCTCGCGCTGGACTATTACGGTGCATACTCCGAGGAGATTGACGCGCAGATCGCGGAGAACCAACTCGCGGTGACTGAAGCGCTGGCTGCCTTTCGGGCACGGCAGCGGCTACTTGCGTGACGGTCAGACTGCTGCTTGACGAACACTTCTCCGAAGTCATTGCCGAGCGCCTGCGTCAACTTGGGCACGACGTTGTCGCGGTTGTTGCCGACCCGTCCTTGCGTGCTCAGCCTGACGCTGAGGTCTATCGATGGGCAGCGGTAGAAGGACGTCGGGTTGTGACCGAGAACGTCAAGGACTACCGCCCGTTGCTGCTCGGCGCGTACGAGAATCACGACCCGGTGGCGCCGTTGCTGCTTGTCGCGTCAGGGAGATTTCTGCGAGGGGGCCGCCGCGCATCCGCGGTCGTCTCGGCGCTGGAGAAGTGGCTAACCCGAACCAGCGCCGGTAGTCGCCCTTACGAGGATTGGCTGATCTGAAGCTCGCCGAATACCTACAGGCAACAGCGCCGAAAGTCGTCCCACTTGGCTTCGAAGTGGAACTCGCCTTTCGGCAGCCTCTCGATGCTGGCAACAGGCTTCGCCAGCATCGGCTTGATCGGCGGCATCACTGGCAAGTCCACGTCCTCAACGCTATTCGCCAGGGACTGCTCGCAGTACGTGAAGCGCTGGCAGGGCGAATACGGCGTGTCGCCCTGCCAGCGCTTCACGAGCGAGTGAGTCGGTGGTTGCGGTTACTCCGACTCCGAGGATGAGGTCGGCTGACCACATACGTGCTGGTGGATCTCGCGGGTCAGCTCGGCGATCATCTTGGTGAGTTCGGTGTTGTTCTTCAGCTCGAGCTCGTTCGCGACGAAATCGTGGTCGGCCTTCTTCTGCTGGAACTCCGCTTGCCGGTTCTGGCCGATCATGACGAAGGTCGAGAGGAAGATCGCTTCGAGCGACACGATGAGCGTGAGCTTGGGCCAGGGGTCGCTCTCCACGAGAAGCATCCAGACCACGAAAGCAATGACGTGGACGTAGACGAACGCCATGGAACCAGCGAACTTGGTGATCCCATCGGCGACGCGAAGCTGCACATCGGCAGAACGCTTCTCTGCAATGGCAAGCACACTCGGGTGGTGAGGAGGAGTAGCGGCGCCCGGGAGCGCGTCAGGGGTGACAGTCATAGGACCATCGCACCACTGATTCTTCCGCGCCGACGTGTCTTGCCCAGAGCCTGTGGCGGGGCCATGCTTGCCCCTTGAGGCGGCATTGCCACTGTTTCGGGGAGGGACGCGATGGGTGCCCGACCTGTTGATCTTGTCGAACGCTCGTTGCAGTATGTGGCAGATCGTGTCGCCGCCGGGCCCGACCGCGACGCGATCGTCAGCGACGAGGTACGTGCGTCATGGCAGCGGTGCGCCACGAGCGGACTGATACCGGACCGCATTCGCGCGCGGTACGAGCCCGATGTCGACGATGCCAGTCGACTGCGCTGGGCCGCCGAACCGGTGATGGCCGCCGTCAATGCCGATCTACCGGATATACCGGTGGCGCTGCTGCTCAGTGATCGGCGCACCCACATGGTGGCGCGCTGGGCGCCCACGAGCCGCACCGCGATGTTCATGGACTCCTCGGGCGCCGCGCCCGGGTTCATCTGCGACGAGCTGAGCATCGGCACCAACTCGATCGGGCTCGCGGCCCACATACGGGGACCAGCCGTCGTGCACAGCTATGAACACTTCGCCGACAGCCTGAGCCATCTCACCTGCGCGGCCCGCGCCGTGACCGACCCGGCGACCGGAGAACTTCTCGGCGTGATCAGCATGGTCTCCGCCGACCCTCGCCACGGCGCGACCGCGCCCGCGCTGGTCGGGCGCATCGTTGACGAGACCGAGGCGCGGCTGTTCAGAGAGTCCGGCGCCCGCGCGATGATCCTCAACGACGCGTTTCTGGGGGCCCGCCGCCGAGCCAAGGTGCCGATTGTCGCCATCGATGCCCAGACGATGTTCGTGAATGCTGCGGGCAGCCGATTGGTGGCGCCTGCTGATCGACCGGTGCTCTGGGACTGGGCGCGACGCGTGCTGCGGCAGGGCAGTACCCAACACCAACTGCTCGTCCTGCCGTCAGGGGAGTGGACCGCCCGCTGCACGCCGATCCTCGATGGGGCAGGCATCCTCGGCGCGATCCTCTGGTTCGGCAGCGCGGACGAGGGACGCGCCGATGTCGACGCAGCCGGATCGTGGTCGACGCTGACCGCCTCCGAACGAGCTGTCGCCGAGCAGGTCGCTGCCGGCCTCACGAACCGCGAGATCGCCGCGAACCTGTACGTCTCGCCGCATACGGTCGACTATCACCTACGGCACGTCTTTCAGAAGTTGCGGGTCAGCTCACGTGTCGACGTCGCACGCCTCGCACAGTTCGAATGAGGACTACGCGTTCACGTGGGGTGCCATGACGGACGACCGTCCTAACGTCGCGACATGACTACTCCGACCCCCGTGTTGTTCATCCACGGCCTCTGGTTGCACGCGACATCGTGGGGCCCGTGGCTGGATCTCTTTGCAGAAGCCGGCTATGACGCCACGGCTCCAGGATGGCCCGGCGATCCCGCGACCGTGCTGGAGGCGCGTGACAACTCAGAAGCCATGGCCGGCCACGGCATCGACGACGTCGTGGAGCATTACGCGAAGTTGATCGCCGAGCTGGGTGCCAAGCCGATTCTGGTGGGGCACTCCTTCGGGGGCCTGATCGCCCAGAAGCTGCTCGGGCAGGATCTCGCCGCGGCCGCCGTGGCCATCGACGCAGCGCAGATCAAGGGCGTGCTGCCGTTACCGCTGTCGGCTCTGCGAGCGACCCTTCCGGTGTTCAAGAACCCGGCCAACCGGAGCCGGACAGTAAGCCTCACAGCGGAGCAGTTCCGCTTCGCTTTCGGCAACGCCATTCCGGCCGAAGAATCCGATGCCCTCTTCGGGCAGTGGGCGATACCGGCACCGGGCAAACCGCTGTTCGAGGCGGCGGCCGCGAACTTCAACCCGCATTCGCCTGCCAAGGTCGATACCGGCAACTCCGGCCGAGGTCCGCTGCTGTTGGTCATGGGCGGCCAGGATCACACGGTTCCGGAGACGGTCACCAAGGCGACGCTCAAGCAGTACCGCCACAGCGAGGCGACTACCGACATCCTCGAGTTCGCTGATCGCGCTCACTCGCTGACGATCGACCACGGCTGGCGCGACGTCGCGGACGCCTCGCTCAGCTGGCTGAAGGCTCAAGGACTGTGAGCTAGCGGTCATGGATCTTCATCTCGCGGGGAAGACCGCGGTGGTCACCGGTGCCAGCAAGGGCATCGGCCTTGCCATCACACGCTCGCTGGCCGCCGAAGGCGTCCGGGTCCTCGCCGGTGCGCTCAACGGGAGCGCCGAATTGGACGTCCTCGCCGACCAGGCCGACGTCCATCCCGTCCTGGTCGATCTGAGCACGCCGGAGGGACCGTCGGCCCTCATCGACGAAGCGGTCCGCCGCTTCGACGGCATCGACATCCTCGTCAACAACGTGGGTGCCGTCCGCCCCAGACTCGGCGGATTCCTCGCCCTCACCGAGGAAGAGTGGCAGTGGGCGATGACCCTCAACTTCTTCTCCGCCGTCCGCGCACTGCGTGCCGCGCTACGGCATCTGGCCACCCGGCCGGGCGCCTCGGTGGTGACGATCAGTTCGGTGAATGCGTTCCTTCCCGACCCGACGGTGATCGATTACAGCCACCGGCGACGCTCCTGACGCAGTAGTCCAGCATGCTGCCGCCGATGCCTCCACCGGGCGCTTCACCTACCCCCAGGAGGTGGCCGACCTCGTCCTGTTCCTGGCCAGCGCCCGCGCCGGCAACATCACCGGAAGCGACTTCGTCATCGATGGCGGACTCATCAAGACCCTCTGAGATTCCAGCCGAGATCTGTATCTGCTGAGAGCGGATCCGGCGGCAACGCTGATACCCGGCCATGCCGCTCGGGCAGCGCCGGCGCGTGACAGTTAGGCTCGCCGTGTCCGCCCACGCTTGATGACACCGACGGGACAGTTGTGTACAGAGGTTCGCGCCGCTCTTCGGCGCTTGTTGTCCTGACCGCCGCCGCCGCAGTCACCTTGGGTGCATGCTCCTCGAGTTCCGGGTCGTCCCCGACGCAGTCGTCGAGCGCCCCGTCGACCACGCAGTCCTCCACCGCTGCCCAATCGCCCTCGCCGAGCGGCTCGTCCTCGGGCGACGCCCCCGTCGTTGCAAAGTCGGGTGTGACGGTCACCGGCGCGTTCGGGTCCACGCCGACGGTGACAGTTCCCTCCACCACCGCACCGAAGGCGCTCACCGAGGAAACCTTGGTCACAGGGACGGGTGCCGCGGTCGCCGCCGGCGACACCCTCGTCGCGAACTACGTTGGCGAGACCTGGGCCAGCAAGCCGAACGTCTTCGACAGCTCGTTCTCCCGCGGCGAGCCGGCCGGCTTCGTCATCGGTGAGGGACAGGTCATCCCGGGCTGGGACAAGACGCTGGTGGGGCAGAAGCTCGGCTCCCGGATGCTGCTCACCATCCCGCCCGCCGATGGCTACGGCACCGGCGGAAACAGCGACGCCGGCATCGCAGGCACTGACACGCTGATCTTCGTCGTCGATCTCATCGACGTCTACAAGCCCGACGCGTCGGCGCCCGGAACCGTCGACAGCAACGTCCCGGCCACCGGCTGGCCGACGATCACGAACGTCCCCGCGAAGGCGCCGGTGATTGCCGGCGTCGCGGGCGTCAAGGCCCCCAGCGCGCCGACGTCGAAGCTGCTCGTGAAGGGCAGCGGCGCCAAGATCGACACCGCCAAGACGCTCGTCCTGCAGCTGGTCCAGACCGACATCGCCACCGGCAAGCAGACCCAGTCCACATGGGGCCAAGCACCGCAGACGGTTCCCGCCGCGAGCGTGCTGCAGGTGGCTGACGCCCTCACCGGCCAGTCCGTCGGAGCCCGCGCAGTCGTCCTTCTGCCGGCGGAAGCAGCGGTGGCGGCGACCTCTACGAGCGCTGCGGTGCCGGCCTCCGCGGCGGAGGTCCTCGTCATCGATGTCGTCGGCCAGTTCTGAGCGATCGGTCCGACACGCGTCGGCGGGACTGAGGACGGCCTAGTCTCCGAGCGCGTCGAGGCGGCCGGCCAAGAACCGGCGCTCGACCTCGTTCTCGGTCAGCAGAAGTGCCTCCTGGTAGGCGAGCCGCGCCTCGTCGGTCCGTCCCAGCCGCAGCAGGAAGTCGGCACGGGAGGCAGGCAGGTAGCCGTAACCGGCGAGCTGCGGCTCGATGGCGAGCGCGTCCAGAGCCGCCAGCCCCTCGGCGGGCCCATATGCGAAGCCGACCGCCACGCCCCGGTTGAGGGCCACGACCGGCGACGGCCAGAGCTGAAGCAGGGCATCGTAAAGCCCGACGACCTCGAGCCAATCGGTCATCTCCCAGCTCGGCGCCTGCGCGTGGACCGCCGCGATCGCGGCCTGCAGCGCATAGCGACTCGGCGGCCGCACCCGCAGCGACTCACGTGCCAGCGCAACGCCTTCGGTGATCTGGTCACGGTCCCAGCGCGTGCGGTCCTGCTGGGCCAGCAGAAGCAGCTCGCCGGTGGCGTCGTCCTGACGCGTGACGCGGCGGGAGTCGGTGAGCAGGATCAAGGCGAGCAACCCCGCGACGTCCGGGTGGCTCGGCAGTAACTGGCGGAGCATCCTCGCCAGGTCCAATGCCCGCGCCACCAGGTCACCGCGGACGAGTGCCTCACCGGAGGAGGCCGTGTGCCCGGCCGTGAAGATCAAGTGCACGGTTTCGAGAATCGCCCGGATGCGGGCCGGCAGTTCGTCCAGCGACGGGACACGGTACGGGATGCGTGCCGCGGAGATCTTCTTCTTGGCGCGGGTGATGCGGGCGGCCATCGTCGGCTCGCTCACCAGGAACGCCCGCGCGACCTCTGCGGTGGTGAGACCGCAGACCAGCCGCAGGGTGAGGGCGACCTGGGTCTCGGTGCTCAGCGCCGGGTGGCAGCAGGTGCAGATGAGCCGCAACCGGTCGTCGGGAAAGCCGTTCACCGGATCCTGCTCGGGCACGGCCTCATCCATCACGAGTTCGGGCATCGCCCGGCGGAAGAGCGCATCGCGACGCATCACGTCGAGGGCCCGGTGCCTGGCCGTCGTCGTCAGCCACGCACCCGGTCGGGCGGGAATCCCGTCCTCCCACGTGGTGAGAGCGCGGGCGTAGGCATCCTGCACGCACTCCTCGGCGAGGTCGAGGTCACGCGTGAGGCGCACCGTCGCGGCGAGGACGAATGCCCACTCGCGCCGGTGCGCCTCCGCGATCGCAGTCGCGACCTCAGCAGTGCTCAGCTGTTGAACACCATGATCGGACGCACCTCGAGGCCGCCGGCGACCACGGGAACCTGCTTGGCGATCGCGATCGCCTCATCGAGATCAGCCGCCTCGACGAGGTAGTAGCCGCCGAGCGCCTCCTTCGACTCCACGAACGGACCGTCGGTGACGCTGAACCCGCCAGCACCGTCGGACCGGATCGAGGTCGCCGTGCTCACGCTCTGCAGCGCGTTGCCGCCGGCGATGGTGTCGGCGTTCTTCTCACCGAACGTGTTGTGCCCCTGCATCAGGTAGTCATACGACTCCGGCTTCATCGCTGACTCGTCGTCGTAAATGAGGATCAGGAACTGAGACATAGCTACTCCCAAGGCAAGTGAGTGTCAGAAAGAGAGGAGCGGCCCGGATGGGTCGTCCATCAATCCGACGAACGGTGACGGCCCGGATCGACACTCTCCGATGGAAAGCCTAGGTGCGCGGCGGAGCCGAAGGAACGTCTCAGGCTCAGCGGTAACGAAACCCGTCGAGGAACCGCCGGAAGAGCCCGCCGGTGGGCGGCAAGGGAGCGGCCGGCGGGGGAGCGGTAGGACGTTGCCGGGCGATCGGCTGGTTGTAGTCGGTGCGCGCGACCGCATCGATGGTCTGCGCCTCGTCGAAGCCTTCCGAGTCGGGGATCGACGGGACGAACCCCACCAGCATCCCGTCGCGCATCACCTGCGCCTCGAGCCCCGCGGTGCCATCCGTGTCCCACACCGCCTCGCGGCCGTCGCCGAGGGCGATCCGGATGCCGAACTGATAGACGCCTGCGCGCTCCAGCTGTGCGTCGATGCCGCGCTCCCGCAGCGAATCGACGACGTGCCGCGCTCTGTTCTCCTCCATCGGCCCCACGGTAGCGGCCGTCGATAGGAGGTGGTTCAGCACGGCCTACTCGGAGGCGACGCCGACGCGGTAGCGGCAGAACAGCCCACCGTCCTCTTCGAGCAGTCCGGTGAGGGTCAACGGCAGGGGATCGCCCTGCCAGGGGAGTCCCTGCGAGATCCGGGGACCGCCAGGGCCGGAGAGCAGCGGGCTTATGCTGAGACAGAGCTCATCGACCAATCCGGCGGCGGCGAACTCGGAGAAGAGGTGCGGCCCGCCTTCGCTGAGTATCCGACGATGCCCGCGCTCCCGCAGCGCGGCGACAGCAACACGCAGGTCGACGACGTCCTCGCCACAGATCACCACATCGGCCACGGCGTCAAGGGTCGCCCGCGCTTCGTCCGGCGCCGAGGCCACTGTCAGGACGACCGTCCGCGCCGCGGGCGCGGCGTCGGCGAAGAGTTCAGAGGTGGGGTCGAGGTCGAGTGACCGGGTGACGACGGCGATCGGCGGCACCGCCTGGTAACCATGGGCGAGGCGGATCTCCTGCCGGGCCGCGCTCGGGCGCGACGGTCGGTAGTTCTCGGCCCGCACCGTTCCTGCGCCGACGAGGATGACGTCGCCGAGATCGCGCAGCGTGGCGAAGACCGTGTTGTCGCCGGGCGTCTGCAGTCCCTTCGAGAGACCCTCCGCTGTAGCGGCGCCGTCGACGCTGCTGACGAAGTTCATGCGCAGTCCGCCCGGCTCGCTCCAGCCGGCGGCGTAGAACGCATGCAGGTCGACGCTGCCGGTCGCGTCGGGGATGAGGGAGCGCATCGCCTCAACGTACCGGCATCAGGGCGCGTGCCCACCGCGACTCCAGCGCTGGTTAGGCTCGCACGATCATGACTCTCGAACGCCTCGTCGACCGCACACCGGTCGTCGCACCGGAGGCGCTCATCGAAGGACTGGTGCCGCCACCTCTGTTCTCCGCGGTCCGGTTCGACACCTACCGCCCCAACCCCGGCGAGCCGACCCAGGCCGCGGCGGTGACGGCGCTCGAGGAGTTCGCCGCGCGGATCAACACGCCCTCCGGACGTGGCGGACTGTTCCGCAAGAAGAGCGACCCGCAGCCGCGCGGCGTTTACCTCGACGGCGGATTCGGCGTCGGCAAGACGCACCTGCTCGCCTCGCTGTGGCACGCGGCGGAGGGGCCGAAGGCGTACGCCACCTTCGTGGAGCTCACCCACCTCGCCGGGGCACTCGGCTTCGCCCAGGTTGTGCAGGCGCTGGCGCCGATGAGGCTGCTGGCGATCGACGAGTTCGAACTCGACGACCCGGGCGACACCGTCCTGGTCTCTACATTGCTGGCGCACCTGTCCGAGCGCGGGATCGCGCTGGCGGCCACCTCGAACACGCTTCCCGACCGGCTCGGGGAGGAACGCTTCGCCACCGCCGACTTCATGCGCGAGATCCAGGGCCTCGCCGCACACTTCACCTCGGTGCGGGTGGACGGTCCCGACTATCGCCACAGGGGCCTGCCATCGGCACCGCTGCCGCGCAGCGACGTCGACGTCCGCGAGGCGGTTCTCGCCAGGCCCGGCGCGACCCTTGACGACTTCGACGAACTGATCCACCACCTCGGGCGGCTACACCCGTCGCGCTATGGCGCACTGGTCGACGGTGTTCCGGCGGTCGGCCTCATCGGCCTGCGGCAGGCTCCGGATCAAGCGGTGGCGCTGCGCCTCGTCGTCCTCATCGACCGCCTCTACGACCGCCAGATTCCGGTGATCGCCAGCGGCGTGCCCGTCGACAAACTCTTCGACGCGCACATGCTCGCCGGCGGGTATCGCAAGAAGTACCGGCGCGCCGTCAGCCGTCTCGTCGCGCTGACGGTCTCAGCCCCAGAACGTGACTGAGTAGTTACTGCTGTAGCTGTTGTAGAACTCAAGCTGCTGGTACAGCACCTTCGTCGTCCCGGTGGCGGAGTTGGCGGGGACGATCGGTCTGGCCAGTGCGGCATCAGGACTGCTCTTGAGCACGGTGAACGCGGAGAAAGTCGTACCGTCCCACAGCGCACTGCCGACGTACCAGGCACCGGTGGCGAGGTCCTGCCAGGCGACGTAGACCGTGTCGTCGGGGCCGAAGGAGAGGCCCGCGATGTAGTGCCCCTCCTGGTCGGTGCCGAAGGGATTGCCGCTGGGCGGGCCCCACGGCGAAATGAACCAGTTGGTACTCGTGGAGTCGTAGGTGACGACGTGGTAGCTCGCGAGCTGGTTGGGATCCGCGAGCGACCACTCGCCGAAACCGACCACGGGCTTGCCGTCGAGCAACCCGATATCGAGCAGGCGGACGTCGTCGCCGGCGGGCACGGCGTAGGCCTTCGAGAGGTTGGGCACGTCTGTCTTGCGTGGGTCCAGGTTCGGTCCGGGCAGGCCGCTGCTACCGATCGCAGTGCTCCCCAACCTGCCGATGACATCGCCCTGCGCGTCGCTGACCGTTCCGCTGGCGAGATCGATGCGACCGTAGAAGAGGTCATGGATGGTGGAGTTCGTCGGGTGACCGTAGAACGCGAACTGGTACTGCCCGGCGTCCGTGAGGGGTCGGAGCAGCATGTAGACCTGTCCCGCTCCGGTCGTGTCGATGAGTGAGTACACCGAACTCCACGTCGCGCCCCAGTCGTGACTGATGACGTAATCCCAGCTCTCGGAGCCGCTCCGGGTCAGCAGGACGATCTCGGACCCGAACTGCATCACCTGGGTGTACGTGACGAGGTTGCCGAACTGGATCGTCTGCGCCGTGCCCATCGCCAACGTGCTGCGGTTCACCGATCGGTACCGCACGAAGGTGTCGCCGTTGTGCGCCGTGTAGAACACCAGGATGTTCGACTGCCCGGAGTCGAATGCGACCGCAGGCGTGCTGTGTTCGTCCGCCTTCACGTCACCGAGATCGGCCGTCGTCGTCGTCCCCAGCGAACGGTCGATACGAGAGATCTGAACGGTGCCGTAGTGGTTGATGCTTCCGAGCCACGTGACCGGGCCGTCATCGACCGCACTCGGTGAAGCCCACCAGGTGTAACCGGCGTCGGCGACACCCGGCAGGGGATCGGCGCCGCCCTTGATGAAGAAGTAGAAGCCCGCGCTGCCGCCGGCCGCAGTGAGGGTCACGTGGTAGAGCCCGGTCGGGCGACCCACCGGCAACTTGGGCACCGTGATGATGACCTGGGTGTCGGAGTTCGCGGCGACGGAGATAGCGGCGAAGGGCTTCGCCGAGGCCTCCGTCGCGGAGGTGAAGGTAACGCCCCGTGTCGTGGCGAGATTCATCCCTGCGACGGTCACCTGGGTACCCGCCGTGACGGAGGCGGCAGCCCACGCCGGGGTCATCGACTGGACGGTCGGCGGCTTCACGTACCGATAGAGGGTGGTGCTGTTGCTGCTGCCGCCGGGGGTCACCACGGTGATCGGCACTGAGGACGGCGTTCCCTTCGGCGGCTTCACGGTGATCTTGTTCGAGGAGACGTTCTTCAGAGCCGAACCTGCCGCACTGCCGAAGTAGACCTTGCTGGCGTGCGACAGGGCGGAGCCGCTGATCGTCACGGTGTTGCCGGCCACGACCGGGCCGGCCGTGGGCGTCACCGCCTTCACCGCGGGACGCGCGTAGTAGATGAAGGTCGCGCGCGGATCAGCGAGGCTCTTGCGCCCGCCGCGGGTGAGGAGCTGGATCTTCGCCGTCGCGGCGGCATGCTTCGGCGCGGTGACGCCGAGCTTGGTGTTCGAGACGACGCGAAGCGCGGTGCCGCGGACACCGCCGAAGAGGACGGCTTTGACGTTGCGGAAGCCCTTGCCGGTGAGCGTCACGCGGGTGCCGCCGGCGGGTGATCCACCGCTGGGTGAGGACTTCAGGATGTAGCCCGCACGGTGGAACGCGTAGTGGTCCGTCTTCTTGCGCGGTGACGTCCCTGACGAGGTGACGACTCGGACGTCGACCGTGCCGGCGGCGTGCTTCGGCGCGACGACGGTGAGCACGGTGCTCGACAGCACCTTCACCTTGTGGCCCCGGGTACTGCCGAAGAGGACGCGGGTGACGTGGGTGAATCCGTGGCCTCGCACCGTGATCTTGTTGCCGCCGGCCGGGACGTCATCGTGGATCGACAGGCTGGCGATCGTCGGGTGCGGAGTTGCTGCCCGGGCCGGGGCCGCAGGAAGGGCCGTGAGCAGAACCGCCCCGAAAGCCAGCAATGCCGCCGAAACCAGCAGAACAAGGACTCGACGCATCGGGTACATGTTAAGAGAGAGCGGTGAGGGCGCGGTTAGGCACGCTCACGGCCTTGCCAGATTTGTCAGTTTGGTCGCCGCACGATGACGGCGGACTCGCCCGGTAGCGCGCCGTCCCTGACCCGCCCACCACCGGTGGCGAGGACGACCGTGCCGTCCTGGGCGAACTCGACCTCACCGCCGGAGAGGTTGGCGATCACGGCGAACGCGCCGCGATGCACATGCAGGACGCGGTCGGCGACGTCGAAGGCAACGCGAATCCGTCGTAGGTCCGGATCGCGCAGGTCCGGCTCCGCGGCGCGCAGCGCGATCAGCTCGCGGTAGAGCGCGAGCATCTCTGCGTGGGCCGGCTCCTCGCGCTCGTTCCAGCGCAGGATCGCCTCCTCGTAGGCGCGCGGATCCTGCGGATCGATCATCGCCGCGACGTCCCAGCCGTGCTCCGCGAACTCACGTAGCCTTCCGGCGCCGACCGCCGCGGCAAGTTCGGGTTCGGGGTGCGAGGTGAAGAACGGCCAGCGCGTCGAGGCCGCCCACTCCTCGCCCATCCAGAGCATCGGCGTGAACGGCGAGGTGAGTAGCAGCACCGCGCCGACCTTCACCAGTCCGGGAGAGGTGAGCTCCGGCAGCCGGTCGCCGACGGCGCGATTGCCGACCTGGTCGTGGTTCTGCAAGCAGACGACGAAGCGGCTGCCCGGCGTCGTCGGGTCGACCGGCCGTCCCCAGTTCTCGCCGCGGAAGGAGGAGTAGCTGCCGTCGTGGAGGAAGGCGCGCGTGAGCACCTTCGGTAGCGCTTCCGTATCGGCGAAGTCCTTGTAGTAGCCGCGGGTCTCGCCGGTGAGGGCGACGTGCAGCGCATGGTGCACGTCGTCGTCCCATTGCGCGTCCAGCCCCCACTCGTCCACGACGCGCTGGACGTCGTTGAGGTCGGACTCGGCGATGAGGGTCACCGTCCGGCCACGCTCCTCGGCGAAGGCGTGCACCTCGTCAGCGAGGACGGCGAGGACGTGGCGCGGTGAGCTGTCACCGATCGCATGTACCGCATCGAGGCGCAGTCCGTCGACGTGAAAGTCGCGGATCCACATGAGCGCGTTGTCGACGACGAAACGTCGGACCTCCGGCTGCTCGACGTTGACGAGATCGCCCCACGTGTTGGTCCCGTCCTTGAGATAGGGACCGAAGCGGGGAAGGTAGTTCCCGGACGGGCCGAGATGGTTGTAGACCACGTCGAGGATCACCGCGAGGCCGAGCGCGTGCGCGGCGTCGACGAAGCGTTTCAACGCATCGGGACCGCCGTACGCGGCATGCACCGCATACCAGTCGACTCCGTCGTATCCCCAGTTCCAGATTCCGTTGAAAGCGTTCAGCGGTAGCAGCTCAACATGTGTGATGCCGAGGTCGACCAGGTCACCGAGGTGGCCGATCGCGGAGTCGAGCGTGGCGCCCGGAGTGAAGGTGCCGATGTGCAACTCGTAGACGACGGCGCCCTCCCACGGGCGGCCGCGCCATTCCGTGTCGCTCCAGTCGTAGAGCGACTGGTCATAGGCACGGCTCGTGCCGTGTACACCCGCAGGCTGCCACCGCGAGGCAGGGTCGGGCAGCGCGTCGGTTCCGTCGAGGACGAAGGCATAGTCGGCTCCGTGCGGCAGCTCCGGGCCGATCCACCAGCCCTGCGGGTCGGAGGTCAGCACCACGTCCTCACCGTTGCTGCGGAGCGCGACGGTCGAAGCGCGAGGTGCCCACACCCTGATCTGCTGCATGCCTAGAGCCTTCCACTGGGAGGCCCTAGATTTACGGATGTGGCTGAATCGATCAGGGACTTGCTTCGGGTACCGACCGGGCCGGTGAACCTCGCCGGCTACGAGACCAACGCGCCCCGCGGTGCGCCGCGCAAGAAGAGTGGCGAGATGAAGAAGCTGCGCACCAACGCGGTCTACCTCACCGAGCTGCAGGAACGCCTCTTCGCCGAGTCGACCGCGGGAGGCACGCGCAGCGTTCTGCTCGTGCTGCAAGGTATGGACACTGCGGGCAAGGGCGGTACGACCAACCACGTCGTCGGCAGCTTCGGCCCGATCGGCGTCGAGTACACGGCCTTCAAGAAGCCCACCAGTGAGGAACTCAGCCACGACTTCCTTTGGCGCATCGACAAACGTGTCCCGCCGCCCGGGCATGTCGGTGTCTTCGATCGCTCGCAGTACGAGGACGTCCTCGTCGTGCGGGTCCATGACCTCGTTGCGAAGTCGGAGTGGGAGTCGCGCTACGACCGCATCAACGAGTGGGAGGAGGGGCTCGTCGCCCGTGGCGTGACGATCGTGAAGTGCTTCTTGCACATCTCCTTCAAGACGCAGCGCGAACGGCTGCTCGCTCGACTGGCCGAACCCTCGAAGCACTGGAAGTTCAATGCCGGTGACGTGGACGAGCGCGCGTACTGGTCGGAATACGCCGCCGCATACGAGGCGGCACTCACGAAGTGCAACACCGAGCATGCCCCCTGGTACGTCGTGCCGGGCGACGACAAGTCCTACCGCAACTGGGCGGTGTCGGAGTTGCTGCGCGAGACGCTCGAAGAGCTGGACCCGCAGTACCCGCAGCCCGACCTTGATATCGACAACCTGCGCGCGCGCCTCGCGCCTCCGAACTAGTGCTTGATCAACACGCTCGTATCGTTCGGATCTGAACGATACGAGCGTGTTGATCAACGGGTGAGCAACGCCACGGGGTACGTGGAGAGGATCTCGGCCAGCGCGGTCGCGCCGCTGAAGGTACGGCCGGTGAGGACGTCGGTGCGGGGGGCGGTCAGAGGCAGCGTCGTGCTAGCCCAGCCACCGTGGGTTTCGAGGGCGATAGGCAGTCGGGTGGCGACGGTGATCGCGCTACCTCGGTCGAAGGCGACGGCGTGGCGGGCGGCGGGGCCGACGGCGTCGATCGGGTCATAGTCCGCGAAGTATTCGGGATGATCGCGGCGCAGCCGAAGCGCGCGCGACGTGATCCAGAGTTTGGCATCGCCGCTGGCATCGACCGGCGGAGGCGTGCCGGCCGAGTCGAGCGCAGCGAGGCGCTGTGTCAGCGCGGTGAAGTCGACCGGTCGCCGGTTGTCGGGGTCGACGAGGGAGTAGTCCCAGCTCTCGTTGCCCTGGTAGAGGTCGGGGACGCCGGGCATCGTGAGCTGCACGAGCTTCTGGCTCAGCGAGTTCACCCAGCCGTAGGGGGTGATCCGATCGATGAACTCACCCAGCGGGACGTGCAGCGCCGGGTCCTCATAGGCGCGGTCGACCACGGCATGCACCATCGACTCGAACGCGAGGTCCGGTGCCGTCCACGTTGTCGAGGTCCCGGCTTCGCGCATCGCTTTCTCGAGGTAGGCATGCATGCGTTCCTGTCCGATGAGTCCCGCGCCGGCGAACGTCTGCCACAGCAGGTATGCGAACGGCGCGTCGGGCAGCGGCGCCTCCGCCATCAGCGCCGCGGCGAGTGCCGACCACTCCTCGGGAATCTCGGCGAGGACGGCAAGGCGCGCGCGGACGTCCTCGGAACGCTTCGTGTCGTGGGTCGATAGGGTTGTCATCGACGACGGGTTGGCCTGCTGGCGGTAGAGCTGCGCCCCGTGGAAGTCATCGACCGTGGCACCGATCGCCCCGGGATCACCACCCACCTCGTTGAGGGCGACGAAGCGCGTGAAGCGATAGAACGCAGTGTCTTCGAGACCCTTCGCCATCACCGCACCGGAGGTCTGTTGGAAGCGGACGCAAAGCTCGTCGGTGGGATCGTCGAGGCGCGCGGCGAGTTCGGTGACCGCGTCGGTGAGTTCCGGCGCCTCCTCGAGCGCCTTGGTGATGGCGACGGCGAGATACGTCGGATCCTCGGGGAGGTAGGTGCGGTACGCGGGAAACGCCACCAGCAGCGCGGTGAGTGCCTCAGCGGCATCTTCGACGGTGGGGGCGAGACGGGCCAGGCGCTCGACCTCGGGACGGAGCATTCCCTCTGCGACCTCACGCTTCGCGGCTCCTATGCAGTCCGCGTAACCCTGATCATGGTCGACGAGGACGCGGTAGATGTCGGTGAGCGGCGTCTGCGCGTCGGGATCCACGAAGAGGGCGTTCAGTTCGGTGAGTGCCTCGTAGCCGGTCGTGCCCGCTACCGGCCACGACTCGACGAGGTCCTCGCCGGCCTCCAAGATCTTCTCGACGACCAGCCAGCAGTCGTCGCCAACCTGCGCGTGGAGCCGCTCGAAATAGCGGCGCGGATCCGCGAGTCCGTCCGGGTGATCGATCCGCAGCCCGTCCACGCCATCCTCGCGCACCCAGCGCAGGATCGCCGCGTGCGTGGCGTCGAAGACCGCGTCGTCCTCCTGACGTAGTCCCGCGAGGCTGTCGACGGCGAAGAACCGCCGGTAGCGAAGCATCTGCCCGCCCCGCCACTCGATGTCGAACCAGGGTGCGTAAGGCGAGTCGGGGCCATCGGCCAGGACCGAGGCCCAGGCCGCGTTCTCGGCCGAGGCGGCGCAGTGGTTGGGGACGATGTCGACGACGACCTTCAGTCCGCTCGCGCGCGCCGCCGCCAGGAACGCCGTCCAGCCCTCCTCGCCGCCGCGTTGCGGATCGATGCCGTCCCAAGCGATCACGTCATAGCCGTGGTCTGACCCTGTCACCGACGGCAGCAGCGGGGAGAGGTAGACGCCGTCGGAGCCCAGGGCCGTCAGGTAGCCGCAGAACTCTGCCGCCGCATGAAGGTCCCAGGACGGACGGATCTGCAACCGGTACGTAGAGGCCGGGACCATCGTCAGTCCACGCACCTCAGTCGACCCTGCGGAGCACCATCAACGCCCGGGGACCCACGCTGATCGTCTCGCCGAAGCCGGGCTTCTCGACGCCGTCTGAGGGATCAAGGGTGTCGAGAACGACTTCCCAGGTGCGGGCGTACTCACCCGACGGCATCCGGAAATCGATCGGCTCGTCGTGGGCGCTGAAGCAGAGCAGGAACGAATCGTCCACCACGCGTTGCCCGCGCACGTCGGTGGTCGGGATGCCGAGGCCGTAGAGATAGACGGAGATCGCCCGCCCGAAGCCCGACTCCCAGTCGGCCTCGGACATCTCCCGGCCGTCGGGGGTGAACCAGGCGATGTCCGGTAGTCCGCGGCGTCCTCGGCGCGAGACCGGACGTCCGTCGAAGAAGCGACGGCGGCGAAAGACTGGGTGCTCGCGCCGCAGTGCGACGACGCGGCGGGTGAAGGCGAGCAGGTCGTCGTCGACCGAACTCCAGTCGATCCAGCTGAGCTTGCTGTCCTGGCAGTAGCTGTTGTTGTTGCCCTGCTGGGTGCGGCCGAGTTCGTCGCCGTGGGAGAGCATCGGCACGCCTTGGCTGAGTAGCAGCGTGGCGAGCAGGTTGCGGCGCTGCCGGGCGCGCAGTTCGACGATCTCGGGATCATCGGTGGGACCTTCGACGCCACAGTTCCACGAGCGGTTGTGGTTTTCGCCGTCCGTGTTGTTGTCCTTGTTCGCCTCGTTGTGCTTGGCGTCATAGCTGACGAGGTCGAGCAGGGTGAAACCGTCGTGCGCGGTGACGAAGTTGATCGAGGCGACGGGCCGGCGGCCGGAGGATTCGTAGAGGTCGGCCGAGCCGGTGAGGCGGGCGGCGAACTCACCGATCGTCGCCGGCTCGCCGCGCCAGAAGTCGCGGACGGTGTCGCGGAACTTGCCGTTCCACTCCGTCCACTGCGGTGGGAAGTTGCCGACCTGGTAGCCGCCGGGGCCTACGTCCCACGGCTCGGCGATGAGCTTCACCTGCGAAACGATCGGATCCTGCTGCACGAGTTCGAAGAAGGTCGAGAGGCGGTCGACGTCGTAGAACTCGCGGGCCAGTGCGCTGGCGAGGTCGAAGCGGAAGCCGTCGACGTGCATCTCGGTGACCCAGTAGCGCAGCGAGTCCATCACCAGTTGCAGCACGTGTGGGTTGCGGACGTTGAGCGTGTTCCCCGTGCCGGTGTAGTCGGTGTAGTAGCGACGGTCGTCCTCGAGCCGGTAGTAGGCGGCGTTGTCGATGCCGCGCATGCTCAACGTGGGGCCGAGGTGGTTGCCCTCGCCCGTGTGGTTGTAGACGACGTCGAGGATCACTTCGATGCCGGCAGCGTGCAGGGTGCGCACCATCGCCTTGAACTCCTGGACGTGCCCACCGGGTGTGGTGGAGCTCGAGTAGGAGGGGTCGGGGGCGAAGAAGCTGAAGGTGTTGTAGCCCCAGTAGTTGGTGAGGCCCTTCTCCAGCAGCGTCGAATCGTTGGCGAAGTGGTGCACGGGCATCAGCTCGATCGCTGTGACCCCGAGGGCGTGCAGGTGCTCGGTGATCGCCGGGTGAGCGATCGCTGCGTAGGTGCCCCGGATCTCTTCGGGGATGTCGGGGTGCAGCCGGGTCAGGCCCTTGACGTGGGCTTCGTAGATCACCGACTCGGCGTACTGCCGTTTGGGCGGGCGGTCATTACCCCAGTCGAAGAACGGATTGATGACAACCGATTTGGGCATCTGAGCGGCCGAGTCGGTGTCATTGCGGCTCTCGGGACTTCCGAAGTCGTAGCCGAACAGCGACTGCTCCCAGATGAAGGTTCCGTCGATCGCCTTCGAGTACGGGTCGAGCAGGAGCTTGTT
>DASXYU010000086.1:0-25071 GCA_036502295.1 Jatrophihabitans sp.
CTGCTGGTAGGACTTGCGGTCACCGACCAGCGACGAGTTCACCGCCTCACGGAACGGGCCGTAGAACGCCGAGGCGTACTTCGGTGCGTAACCGAGAATCCCGGTATCGACGAATCCAGCCACGTCCAATGCGGCGCGCACCGCACCGACCTGGCCGTCCATCATGCCGCTGGTGCCGAGTAGGTGCGCACCGCTCTCGGCCTGCACCAGACCCACGGCGACGTACTGCGCCAACGTCGCGTCGTTGTCCACCGAACCTTCCCCGGCAGCTACGCCTTCTTTGCCGGGGGTTCCTCCACTGGCCGCGAGCACGCCGCAGTGACCGTGGTCGGTGAACTCGTCCAGGCAGAGGTCACTCATCAGCACGGTCGAGTCGCCGAGTTCCGATGACAGCCGGCGCAGCGCCACGTTCAGCACGCCATCGGGGTCAACGGCCCCCGACCCCATCGCGTCCTTGGTCGCGGGAATGCCGAAGATCATCAGCCCGCCGACGCCGAGTTCGACCGCCTCGACGGCGGCCTTCACCAGCGACTCCTGCGTGTGTTGCACGACGCCCGGCATCGAACTGATCGCCACCGGCTCGGTGATGTCTTCGCGGACGAACATCGGCAGGACGAGATCACTCGGCCGCACCACCACATCGGTGACAAGCCGTCGCAGCGCCTCCGTCCGACGCAACCGCCGAGGACGGTACGTCGGAAACGTTGGAACCAACGGCAGGGTCATCAGCGCGAGGCGGCCTTCCGCGACGGACGCGTGGGCTTCTTCGCAGCGACCTCGGCAGCCTTGAGCCGGTCCTCCTCGGCCTTCGCCGCGGCGAACTCGGCGAGCGCATCGACGAGTGCCGGCACGTTCGCGGCCTCGGGCTGCACGTCGACGCGCAGGCCGAACTCCCGCGCCGTGGCAGCCGTCTGCGGGCCGATGCAGGCGACGATCGTCTTGGCGTGCGGCTTACCGGCGATGCCGACGAGGTTGCGCACCGTCGAGGACGAGGTGAAGCACACCGCCTGGAAGCCACCGGACTTGATCGAGTCGCGGATCTCGGCGGCGGGCGGGGCAGCACGCACCGTGCGGTACGCGGTGACGTCGTCGATCTCCCAGCCGAGCTCACGCAGGCCGGCAGCCAGCGTCTCGGTGGCGATGTCGGCACGCGGCAGCAGGACACGGTCGATCGGGTCAAGGACGTCGTCGTACGGGGCGAAGTCGGCGAGCAGTCCCTCGGAGGACTGGTCGCCGGAAGGAACCAGCTCCGGGTTGATGCCGAAGGCGCGCACGGCGTCGGCGGTCTGCTCGCCGACGCAGGCGATCTTCACGCCGGCGAAGGCACGGGCGTCGAGACCGAACTCCTCGAACTTCTCGCGCACCGCGCGCACTGCGTTGACGGAGGTGAAGATGATCCACTCGTAGCGACCGGTGACGAGGCCCTTGATCGCCCGCTCCATCTGGGTCGGGGTGCGCGGCGGCTCGACCGCGATCGTCGGAACCTCGATCGGCGTGGCACCGAAGCCGCGCAGGCGGTCGCTCATCGCGCCGGCCTGGTCCTTCGTCCTCGGGACGAGCACCTTCCAGCCGTAGAGCGCGCGCGACTCCCACCAGGCGAGCTTCTCGCGATGCTGCCCGGCCTTGCCGATCGTCACGACCAGCTCACCGGCCATGCCGGCGGCGGCGAGTTCGAGCTCACCGAGCGTGCCGGTGATGGTCTGCTGTCCGGTGGTGGTCGCCGAGCAGGAGATGGTGATGGTGGTGTCGGGCTTGAGGCCGTGCACCACGAGCTGCTCCGCGACGGGCCGCACGTGCGCTTCGTCCACCTTGAGGACGAGCGTGCCCGGCGTGAGGGCGAGACCCTCGTAGTCGAGCGTGTCAGGGGCGTGGACGTGCACGTGCGTGTGCACGGAGCCGTAGGGAACACCGGCGTAAGACGCGGCGCCCGCACCGACCGGAACACCGGGGACGATGTCGAACGGCACGACCGTCCTCGCGACGGCGAGCGCCTCGCGGACGGCGTTGTCATCGCCCATGGGGTCACCGGCGACGAGACGCACCACCGCGAGGCCGTTGCGTGCCTCGGCGGCAAGCGCCTTCGCACACTCGGCGTGTGACGGGTCGGCGATGCGCACCTCGCAGCCGGCGAGCGCCACGATCGCCTGGGGCACGGCCGCGTCGGCGAAGACGATGTCCGCTCGGCCCAGCGCCTCCGTCGCGTGCACGGCGAGCAGGCCCGGGTCACCCGGTCCTGCACCGACGAAGGTGACGCGTCCGATGTTCTTGCGTGCTCGAGTCATCTACTCGCTCCTCGAGAGTCGCTCGCCGGTCATCGCGAGCTCCCCATTATCTGATCGGCGCCATCGGCGAGCAGTTCGGCGGCAAGCCGTCCTCCCACGCCTTCGGCATCGGTGGTCGCGCCGGTGGCCGAGAGTCGAACGGCATCGCTGCCGTCGATCGCGGTCACGTTGGCGCGAAGGAACAGTTCGGCGCCGGTGCCGTCCTCATTCAGGACGACCTCTGCAAGTGCCCCGACAGGTGCGGAGCATCCGGCTTCGAGTGCCGCGAGCAGGGCTCGTTCGGCGGTTACTGCAGCTCTGGTGTCGGCGTCCTCGAGTCGTCGCGACAGGAGGGCGAGGACGGCCTCGTCGTCGGCGCGGCACTCGATCGCCAGTGCCCCCTGAGCAGGGGCGGGTAGGACCTGGATCGGGTCGAGAAGTTCGGTGATCGCATCCGTCCGGCCGAGGCGGCGCAGGCCAGCGGCGGCGAGGACGACGGCGTCGAGCTCACCGCTGCTCACCTTGCCGAGGCGGGTGTCGACGTTGCCGCGTAGGCCCACTACTTCGATGCCGAGGCCGAGGGCATTGATCTGGGCGGCGCGGCGCGGCGACCCCGTTCCGACCCGCGCACCCGGCGGCAGTTCGCCGAGGGTGAGGCCGTCACGGGCGACGAGGGCGTCGCGCGGGTCTTCGCGAGGTGGCACGGCGCCCACGACGAGGCCCTCGGTGGGCGCAGTCGGAAGGTCTTTGTAGGAGTGCACGGCGATGTCGATCTCGCCGCGCAGCAGCGCCTCACGCAGCGCCGAGACGAAGACTCCGGTGCCTCCGATCTGCGCCAGCGGAGCGGTGGCGGTGTCGCCTTCGGTGACGATGTGGACGATCTCGTGGGATGGGCCGAGTAGCTCCGCGACATGCCCCGTCTGGGTGCGTGCGAGCGCTGAACCTCTGGTCCCGATCCTGATCGTTCTCGTGATCACGCGCCGCCCACCGTCCCGATCGTGGGTGTGGTCTTCACCGCGGCGACCGATTCGGCGGTGGCCGGGTCGAGGCCGAAGAGTTCGCGCAGCGCAGCGGCGTACTGGTCGCCGCCGGGCTCACCGGCGAGTTCCTTCACGCGGACGGTCGGGGCGTGCAGCAGCTTGTCGACGGCACGGCGCACCGCGTCGGCGACCTCGCTGCGGATCTCCGGCTCGAGCCCTGGCAGCCGGCCGTCGAGGCGGGCGAGCTCTGACTCCACGACCTGGTTGGCACGGGCACGCAGCGCGGTCACGGTCGGGGCGACTGCGAGACGCTGCTGCGCGGTGAGGTACGTGCTGAGTTCCTCGGCGACGATGCCGTTCGCCGCGGAGACCTCGGCATCGCTGATGATCGGACCCTCGCCGCGCAGGGCTTCGAGGTCGATGTAGGTGACGCCTTCGAGGTCGCCGACCGCCGGCGAGACGTCGCGCGGCAGCGCCAGGTCGAGAACCGCAAGGGCACTGCCGGGGCGTGCAGCGACGTCCTCGGAGTCGACGACGAGACCGGTGGCGCCGGTGGAGGAGACGACGATGTCAGCGGCGGCGATCTCCTCACGAATCGCGGCGAGCGAGACGGCGCGTCCTTCGAGGGTGCTGGCGAGACGTTCGGCGCGGTCGAGGCTGCGGTTGGCGACGACGATGTCGGTGACCCCGCGACGGCGCAGCGTCGCACCGGCGAGGGCACCCATCGATCCGGCGCCGATGATGAGTGCGCGCTTGCCGGAGAGGTCGCCGGAGGGAGTTTCATGCACCATGTCGGCGGAGCCGCTGAACAATGCAGCGGCGTGGTCGAGGGCGACCGAGACGACCGAGGCACCGGCGCGGTCGATGCCCGTGTCGGTGTGCACGCGCTTGCCGACACGCAGCGCCGTCTGGGCGAGCTCGTGCAGCACGCCGCCGACCGAGCCGGCGTCCGTGCCGAGGTTGTAGGCCGAGCGCAGCTGGCCGAGGATCTGCGATTCACCGATCACCATCGAGTCCAAGCCCGACGCGACCGAGAGCATGTGCTCAGCGGCGGCCTCGGCGAAGTGGACGTAGAGGTGTCCGGCGAGGCCGGTGACGTCGATGCCCGCGTGCCGGGCGAGGACGGTGCTCACGTCGACCACCGCGGGGTGGAAGCGTGCGACGTCGGCGTAGACCTCGATGCGATTGCACGTCGACAGGAGCAGCACCTCGCTCACGGTCTCGGCGCTGTTCAGCTCGTCGAGGGTCTTGCGCAGCTCGTCCGCGCCGACCGAAACCTTCTCCAGCAGCGATACGGGTGCCGTCCGATGCGACAGCCCGACAACCAGGACGCTCACGCTTCTGCCCTCCACCGAGCGGACGTGTCGTCCTCTAGTACGTCGGCAGAATTGCCCGCGGAAAGTAGTGCCGCGGCCTTGCGGTTCTCGTGGAAGCTGAGGATCTGCAGCTCGGCGGCGAGGTCCACCTGACGCAGATCCACGTGCGCCGGCACGGCGAGGACGACCGGGGCGAAGTTCAGGATGCTGGTGACGCCCGCCTCGACGGCGCGGTCGCAGATCGCCTGGGCGACCTCGGCCGGGGTGGCGATGATCGCGATCGCGATGCCTTCGGCGGCGACCACCGCCTCGAGGTCAGCGATATCGCGGACCTCGAAGCCGCGGACGTCGCGGCCGATCATCGCGGGATCAGCGTCGAGGAGGGCGGCGATGCGGAAGCCCCGCGTGCTGAACCCCGCGTAGCCGGCGAGCGCGAGCCCCAGGTTTCCGGCGCCGATGAGGGCCACGGACTGGTTCACCGTGACGCCGAGGATCCTCGAGATCTGGGCCCCGAGAGAGCTGACGTCGTAGCCGACCCCGCGAATGCCGTAGGAGCCGAGGTAGGAAAGGTCCTTGCGGAGCAGGGCCGAATTCACGCCTGCCGCGGAGGCCAGTTCCTCGGAGGAGACGGTGCCCCGCTCGTGGAAATCTGCCCCCGTGAGGACGCGCAGATACGTCGCGAGTCGTGCGACGGTGGCCTCAGGGACGCGTTGTCCCTCAAGAACCTGGCGCTCGGCCGACATACGTACACCTCAACGTTTACCGTCCGTCGACCACCGGTTTCCGGGGCGCCAGGGCGGTTGTGGTAGAAGCCTGGGGAGAATTTCCAGCGCCGTCGAAGCTACGCCCGTGTGAAAGTTTTCCCAAATCGCCTAGGCCCGTGTTATAAGACGCTCTCACCAGGCATCCTGCCTAGCTCCGCACGTGGAGCGGCACTGACCTACTTGGCGATGGCTTTGCGGAATCTTGCCTCTTCGAGGCGCCAGTAGCCGTGTTCCTTGCCGTCGATGAGGATCACCGGCACTCGGTCGGAGTAGTCGTTGCGACGGGCCTGATCCGCATCAACGTCCAGCTCCTCGTAATCGAAGGACAACTCGTCCGCGAGCGTCCGTAAGCGGGTCTCGGCGTCCTCGCAAAGGTGGCAGCCCGCCCGCGTGATCAGGGTGACCTGATGTGCCACGAACGCATTCCCCTTCAAGAACGGCCTGAACTCAGCCGATTGTCACGTCGAGGCTGGTTCGTATGAGGATCCAGCATCACGCTCCAGCATCACACAATGCGGGTCGGCGGAGGACGCTATGGCGAGCCACGGAAGGCTACGCCCTGGGGAGGCTACCCAGGGCGATATTGCGCTTCCGGATGCCGAACACGCGGATGTGTGGAAACTCGTCCAACTCGCCCAGACCGGCGACAGGGACGCCTTCGGTGAGCTCTATGACCGATACGCCGACATTGTCTATCGCTTCATCTTCTACCGCGTGCACGATCGCGCCCTTGCCGAGGACTTCACCAGCGACACCTTCCTGCGAGCCCTGCGCAGGATCGGCTCGGTGAACTATCAGGGCCGCGACATCGGCGCCTGGCTCATCACCATCGCGCGCAACATCGTCCTCGACCACGCGAAGTCGGCAAGGACGCGGCTGGAGGTGATGACGGCCGAGGCTCCGGAGTCCCACGTCCCGATCGAATCCGGCCCCGAAGACGCCGTCATCGACGCCGAGACCTACCAGCTGCTGCTCGCCGCGATCTCCGAACTCAACCCCGAACAGCGCGAATGCGTGACGCTGCGCTTCATCCAGGGGCTATCGATCAGTGAGACCGCCGTGCGGATGGGCAAGAACGAGGGCGCCATCAAGGCCCTCCAGCACCGGGCCATCCGCAAACTCGCCGACATGGTCGGCCGAACCCTGCGCTAAAGGCCCTGCACATCTCCTCTTTGTGTCCCGCAGGGCCGCAATTCCGGCGTTCTAGCGGCCCTCAGGCACACAAAGTCGCGTCCTTGTGTCCCGGAGGGTCACAGATTTAGACGCAGGACGGCCCTGCCGCACACAAAGTGCAGATGTGGATGCGTACCGGGAAAACAAAACGGCCCCGGTGGTTTCGACAAGCTCAACCAGCGGGGCCGTACCGGAAACGCGGCCGGGGGCCGCGCTTCAGAGTGTTACTTCTTGTTGCGACGCTGAACGCGCGTCTTCTTCAGCAGCTTGCGGTGCTTCTTCTTCGCCATCCGCTTGCGCCGCTTCTTGATGACAGAACCCACGAGAGAACTTCCTTAAGTCTTGGCTATCGGCCTACGAGGCTACCCGGGCCGAAGGGTCGAGCCTCAGGCGGTCTCGATGAAGGCCGACTGCAGGTAGTCGTGCACGGCCTTCTCCGGGACGCGGAAAGAGCGACCGACCCGCACCGCGGGCAGTTCACCCGCGTGCACCATTCGGTACACGGTCATCTTCGAGACGCGCATTACCGAGGCAACCTCAGCAACCGTCAGGAATTTGACGCTGGACAGCTTGTCCTCGCTCATTCGTCACCGACACTTCCGGCACGTGTCAGTGCGTCAGCTTCCCCACTGACGACGGGACACGCACGTGCTCGGTATGAGACTAGCGGTACAGATGGGACGAGTGCGATACCCCATCGAGAAGATCTTTGTCACGACGACTCGCCGGATGGGCTAATGCTGTGAGCCGAATCTGGCGCGGAGACCCCACCAAACGCTAGGAACCCAGTTCCTTGGAGCGGCGAGCAGCGGCTTCGACCGCAGCCGTCACCGCAGCGCGCACGCCGTGCGCCTCGAGTTCACGCGTCCCCACGATCGTGGTGCCGCCTGGGCTCGTCACCGCCTCCCGCAGCGCCACAGGGTGCTCCCCCGTTTCGCTCAGCATCGTCGCCGAACCCAGCGCGGTCTGCACAACGAGTTCGGTGGCCAGCGGTCGTGGCAGTCCGAGCAGGACGCCCGAATCGATCAGCGCCTCGACGAAGAGGAAGAAGTACGCCGGCCCCGACCCCGACAGCGCCGTCACGGCGTCGAGTTGCGACTCGGGTACCCGCACGACCTTGCCCACCGCGCCGAGTAGCGCCTCCGCCGAGGCGAGGTGCTCCTCGGTCGCATGCCGACCCGCGCTGATGGCGGTGATGCCCTGCCCGACGAGCGCCGGCGTGTTCGGCATGCAGCGCACCACCGGCACACCCTCCGGCAGCGCGTCCTGCATCCGGGCCAGGCTCACACCGGCAGCGATCGAGATGACGAGTTGCGACGTGGTCAGGTCGAGCTTGCCGAGCAGCGTCTCAAGGTCGTGCGGCTTCACGGCGAGGATCAGAGTCGCCGCCTGCGCTGCCGCAGCGGAGTCTCCGATGCCGACTCCGTACGTGGCGGCGAGGTAGGCCGCGCGAGCGCCGTCCTTCTCTACGACGACGACCTCGGAGGGTGAGAGGACATCGCGGAGCAGGCCGGCGAGAAGTGCCTCGCCCATCTTTCCGCCGCCGAGCAGTGCCAGCGTCATGCCGGGTCATCCCCTCTTCGCGGGAGCGCTCATTGCGCAGCTCACGCCTCGACTCTAGATTCCGTCGTCGCCCTGATGGAACCAGTCCAGGCGACTGAGGATGATCCCCTCACGCAGAGCCCACGGGCAGAGTTCAAGTTCGTTCACGCCGAGGGCATCCATCGCGCCCGCGGCGACAATCGCACCGGCGAGCGTCTGGTGCGCGCGGCCCTCGCTGACGCCGTCGAGTTCGGCGAGATCGGTGGAGGTCATCCGCGCGATGAAGGCGCCGACCTGATTGAGTCCGTTGCGGCTGAGGACGCGGCGCGTGCGCGGTCCGGCGCCGCTGGGCGCCGCGCCGGCGAGACGCGCCAGCGTGCGGAACGTCTTGCTCGTCGCCACCACGCGATCAGGACGTCCGATGTCGAGGAGTTGCTTCGCCGGCGCCTTGAGCTGCCTGTCGACGTACTCGCGCAATTCGGCGATCTCCTGCTTGCGTGGCGGGTCGCTGGTGAACCACTCGCGAGTGAGGCGTCCGGCACCAAGCGGCACCGAGACAGCGACGGCTGGGTCTTCGTCCGTTCCCCCGGAGAGCTCGAGGGAGCCGCCACCGATGTCGAGGCAGAGCAACCGTCCTGCGCTCCAGCCGAACCAGCGCCGGATCGCGAGGAAGGTGAGGCGCGCCTCGTCGGTGCCACTGAGCACGGCGAGTTCGACGCCTGCCTCGTTCTTCACACGCTCGAGGACGTGCGTCGAGTTGCCCGCCTCGCGCACCGCGGACGTCGCGAAGGCGAGCAGTTCTTCGCAGCCGTACTGCTGCGATTGCTTCAGCGCTTCCTTCGCCGATTCGACCAATCCGTCGGCACCGCGCTCGGTGAGATTGCCGTCGGCGTCGATGTGTTCGGCCAGTCGTAGCACGGTCTTGTCGGAGTGCTGCGGCGTCGGCTGTCCGCCACGATGCGCATCGACCACGAGTAGATGCACCGTGTTCGATCCGACATCGAGAACGCCGAGTCTCATGCTTGGACCGTAGTCCCGAACCGTAGGCTCAGAGCATGGCCGCGCCGAATACCTCAGAGGTCACTCTCGACTTCCCTCGCGAGTGGATCGAGTTCCAGGACCCTGCCGATCTGGAACATTGGATTCGCGCCGACCTCACGTGGCTGTGCTCGCGCTGGACCTGCATCTTCGGCCGCGGTTGCAAGGGCACCGTCGAGGGACAGGCCGACACCGGCTGCTGCAACCACGGCGCCTTCATCACCGACAAGGACGACCTCAAGCGCGTGCGCAAGTACGCCGACCAGCTCACCGATTCCGAGTGGCAGTTCCGCTCCGTCGCGAAGGTGAAGGGCAAGAAGAAGCTCGAGATCTTCGAGAAGGAGGACCTCGACGGCAAGGACGAGAACAAGACGCGGGTCTACAAGGGCGCGTGCATCTTCGCCAACCGCGAGGGCTTCGCCGGCGGAATCGGCTGCTCGCTGCACGGGCTGGCGCTGCGCCTCGGCCTCAACCCGTTGGAGACCAAGCCCGAGGTCTGCTGGCAGCTGCCGGTGCGGCGCGAACAGGAGTGGGTGGACCGCACGGACGACACCCGCATCCTGCGCACGACGCTTGCCGAGTACGACCGGCGTGGTTGGGGCGAGGGGGGCCACGACCTGAACTGGTACTGCACGTCATCGCCCGATGCCCACATCGGCACGCAGCCGATGTATGAATCCTACGGACCGGAGCTGGTCGCCCTCATCGGGCAGAAGGCCTACGACGTCCTCGTCGGCATCTGTGAGAAGCGCCTACAGCTCGGCCTGGTCGCCGTCCACCCCGCGACCGCCGCCGCTCAGGCCTCGAACTTGTAACCCAGTCCCCGGACCGTCACGAGGTACTTCGGGTTGCTCGGGTCGGGCTCGATCTTGGCGCGCAGACGCTTGACGTGCACGTCGAGCGTCTTGGTGTCGCCGACGTAGTCCGAGCCCCAGACACGGTCGATGAGCTGACCGCGGGTGAGGACGCGTCCGGCATTGCGCAGGAGCAGTTCGAGCAGGTCGAACTCCTTCAGCGGCATCGCGACCGAATCGCCGTCGACGGTGACGACGTGGCGTTCCACGTCCATGCGTACCGGACCGGCCTCGACCGTGTTGGTGACGAGTTCTTCGGGCTCGCCGCCGCGGCGCATCACGGCGCGGATGCGGGCGATGAGTTCGCGGGAGCTGAAGGGCTTGGTGACGTAGTCATCAGCGCCGATCTCCAGGCCGACGACCTTGTCGACCTCGCTGTCGCGGGCGGTGACCATGATGATCGGCACGCTGGAACGGCTGCGCAGCGTGCGGCAGACCTCGGTGCCGGACATCCCGGGGAGCATGAGGTCGAGGAGAACCAGATCGGCGCCGCTGCGCTCGAACGCGGTGATGCCTTCGGTTCCGGTGGCGGCGACTTCGACTTCGTAGCCTTCGCGGCGGAGCATGTACGACAGCGCGTCTGAGAACGACTCCTCGTCCTCCACGACCAGAACTCGGGTCACTCCGTCCCCTTTACAGTCAGTTCGACGCCGTCGTCCTCAGGCGCCGCTGAGGTAGAGGTTCGCGCATCGTGGTGAACGCGAGGCAAACGGATTGTGAATGTCGAGCCCTGTCCTTTGAGACTCCGCACACTCACGGAACCGAGGTGGTTGGTGACGATATTCCGGACGATCGCCAAGCCGAGCCCGGTACCCCCGGTGGCGCGCGACCTCGCAGGATCAACCCGGTAGAACCGCTCGAAGATCCGCTCGAGTTCGCCCTCGTCGATGCCGAAGCCCTGATCGACCACCGCGATGTCGACCACAGGACGGGCCTGGTGATCGGTGGCGGCGACCGCGCGGACCACCACCCGCGTGCCCTTGCCGCTGTAGGCGACCGCGTTGTCGACGAGGTTGCCGACCGACATCGACAGCTGGGCCTCGTTACCCCGAACGATGAGATCGGGCTCGCAAGAGGCCTCGATCTCGATGCCGGCCTGTTCTGCGGCGAGACGCGCGCGGTCGGCGCTCTCGTTGATGAGCGCCTCGACCTTCACCTCTGCGGCACCCGGCATCGGGTCGACGCCCTGCACACGCGAGAGTTCCATGAGTTCCTGCACAAGCTTGGTGAGGCGTTGCCCCTCGTGCTGCAGCCGGGCGGCGAAGCGGGCGACGGTGTCCGGCTCTTCCGCGGCGTCCTGGATGGCCTCGGCGAGCAGAGTCATCGCCCCGACGGGTGTCTTGAGTTCGTGTGAGACGTTGGCGACGAAGTCACGGCGCACGGCTTCGAGGCGGCGCTGTTCGCTCATGTCGTGCAGCAGGACACCGACGACGTCCTCACCGTCCGCGTCGGGGAGCGGCGTGGCGGTGACGGCGATGGCGATCGGTTCGCGGCCAAGGCGGCCGATGGGCAGGTCGACCTGCTCGGAGACCTGCTCGCCGCTGTGCCGGGCTCGGCGGACGATGTCGAGCATCGGCTCGAAGGAGAGCTGATCGAAGTCGATGACGTCCATCGCGCGGGCTGCCGGATTGATGAGCACCACGCGGTCGTCGGAGTCGAGGACGAGGACGCCGTTGTCGAGCTCGGCGATCATGTGCGAGGAGAGTGACGGGAGCTGGCGCAGTGGCGAGCGCGGCTGCGAGACGGGCTCGCCGAGACGCGACGCACCGGCGCGACGCCGGCCGACTCGACCGCCGACCAGCAGGCCCACTACAAGCGCGGCAACGGCGACCAGCACCGCCAGCAGAACGCTCACGAGCTACAGGGTATGTGTTACTTCTTGCCCTGGTTCGCGACGGCCGCGATTGCTGCCACTGCGGCGCCAGGGTCGAGGTACTGCCCTGGCCCCGTGGGGCGCAGCGTGGTGGCATCGAGTTCGTAGCGCAGGGGGATACCGGTGGGGATGTTCAGCGCGACCACGGCCTCATCGCTGAGTCCGTCGAGGTACTTCACCAGCGCGCGCAGCGAGTTGCCGTGCGCCGCGATGAGGACGGCCTTGCCATCTCGCAGGTCGGGGACGATCTCGTCGTACCAGTACGGCAGCAGCCGCTCGACGACGTCCTTGAGGCATTCGGTGCGTGGCACCGTATCGAGCAGGTTGCCGTAGCGCAGGTCGCCGACCTGGCTGTACTGGTCGTCCTCGGCGAGGGGGGGCGGCGGCGTGTCGTAGGAGCGGCGCCAGATCATGAACTGGTCCTCGCCGAACTCGTCGCGGACCTGGGTCTTGTCCTTGCCCTGCAGCGCGCCGTAGTGCCGCTCGTTGAGGCGCCATGACCGCTTCACCGGGATCCAGTGCCGGTCGGCGGTGTCGAGGGCGATCTGCGCGGTGCGGATCGCCCGCCGCAGCAGCGAGGTGTGCACCACCTCGGGGAGCAGGCCGGCTTCGCGTAGCAGGTCGCCGCCGCGCGCGGCCTCGTCCTCACCCTTCGGTGTGAGGTCGACGTCGACCCAGCCGGTGAAGAGGTTCTTCTGGTTCCAGTCGCTCTCGCCGTGGCGCAGCAGGATCAGTGTCGGCACGTCGCTAATCCTGCCCCATCCCCATCGCCCTCCCCGCCGAGTGGTCAGTTACAGCGTTGAGTGGTCAGTTATAAATGACCACTCGGCGACACAAGTGACCACTCGGCGAGAGCACGGGGGTGATTAGGACGGTTCGGGGACGAGGCCGGCGAGGACGGTGTCGAGCGTGAACTCGATCTGTCTGGCGCTGACGCGGTGCTTGAGGGTGAGCGTGGCCGCGAGGATCGGCGCGGTGAGAAGCTGCCGCACCCACGTGAGGTCGACGCCCTTGCCGATGATGCCCTCGTCCACCGCCCGCGCCAGCGCCCGGTTCATCGCCGCGATCCCGGAGCCGACGATCCGCTCCCGCATCTGCGCGTAGACCTCCGGTTGCCGCGTGCCGTCCGCCGCGGCGCGGCGCATGAGGGCGCCGTAGCGCGGGTCGGTCCACTTGCGCCGCATCTGCTCCAACAGCTGCAGCAACTCGCCCCGCGCCGTGTCTCCAGCGGGAAGCGGCTCGTCCTCGTCCTTGCCGAGGCTGCAGACGGCGGCGACCGCAAGGTCCTCCATCGTCGGCCAGCGCCGGTAGATCGTCGTCTTGGCGACGCCCGCCCGCGCCGCGATGCCCTCCATCGACAGCCCCGCGTACCCCTTGTCGATGAACTCGTCCACTGCCGCGTCGAGGATCGCCGTGCCCAGCGCCTCGTCCCGAGGACGGCCGGGCTTACGCGCCGCCACTCTCATTCGAGGCCCCTCACTCGAAGCTGGGGACGACGTCGGGCGCAGGGCCGGCACCCGCCATCACCTTGCGCCGCTCCACGATCACGCCGAACTCGCGCCGGTTGGGGAAGTAGCGGAAGGCGACGATCGCGCCGATCAGCAGCGCCACCGCGGCAAGGATCGTCGTGATGTGCACGGCGGTCATGAAGGACGACTTCGCCTTGGCACCGAAGTTACCGAGCACCTTCACCGCATTGGCCCGAGCCGCAGCGGCCTGGTCAGGCGTCACCCTGTCCTTGAGCAACTCGCCACGGACGCGCAGTGCCTGCGTGGCGCTGGCGATGAACTCCCCCGCGTTGCCGATCGACTTCGTGTCATCGCTGCGGACGAAGGTGCCCACCTTCGCGTTGGCCGGCAGTTGCTGCACGACCGCCGCGGGTTGGTCGAGCGCGGTGGCAACGGTCTTGCTGGTGTTCGTACCGAGGTGCGACTGGAAGACCACTGAGAGGACGGAGCCGAGGATCGCCACCCCGAGCGCCGCCGCGACCTGCCGCACCGTGTTGTTCACGGCCGATCCGGCGCCGGCTTTCTCCCGCGGCACCGCGCTCATGATGGCGTTGGAGGCGGGAGCCATCGTCAGCCCCATGCCGAGACCCATGCCAACGAGCAGGAGTTCGATGACCCACACGGGCATGTGCTGCGTCGCGAAGACGTAGGAGCCCATCGTGATCACGAAGATCAGCTGGCCGACTCCGGTGACGACGTTCGGACCGAAGCGTGGCGAGAAATGTGCCGACAGCGGTGCCGAGATCATCACCGTCGCCGCAGTGGCGACGAGGCACGTCCCGGCAAGCAGCGGGCTGTAGCCGCGGATCGCCTGTAGGTAGTAGGCGAGGTAGAAGGTGGCACCCATCATCGCGAAGAAGGTCGCGGAGATCGTCGCCACACCGGCACTGAAATGCCTGTTCTTGAAGAGCGTCACGTCGATCGTCGGGTGATCGCTGCGTGCCTGCAACCAGATGAAGAGGACGAGCAGGGCGGCGCCGACGACGATCGCGCCGAGCGTGTTCCACCGCAGCCAGTCGTTGGTGTTGCCGCCCTCGATCACGCCGTAGACGAGGACGACGAGCGCGACCACCGAGAGGACGACGCCGAGCGGGTCGAGGCGAGCCGGTTTCGGGTCGCGCGAGTTGGGGACGAGCCACCAGATCGCGATGACGCCGACGATGACGATCGGGACATTGACGAGAAAGATCGAGCCCCACCAGAAGAACTTCAGCAGCAGGCCGCCGGTGATAGGGCCGAGCGCGATGGCCGCGCCCGAGGCGCCGCCCCAGATGCCGATCGCCTTCGGCCGCTCCTCGGGCTCGAACACGTTCTGGATGATCGACAGCGTCTGCGGCATGACAGCGGCGGCGCCGATGCCCATCAGTGCCCGGAAGAGGATGAGCGTGAATGAGGAGTTCGCGAAGGAGCAGAGCGCCGAGGTCACGCCGAAGGCGAGCAGGCCGTAGAGCAGGAACGGTCTGCGACCCCAGCGGTCGCCAAGGACTCCGGCCGGGATGAGCAACCCGGCGAAGACCAAGGCGTAGCTGTCCACCGCCCACTGCATGTCACTCAGCGAGGTTCCCAGATCTTCCTGGATCGTCTTCAGCGCCACGTTGAGGATGCTGTTGTCGAGGATGACGACCAGCAGGCACAGGACGAGCACCGAGAGGATCGCCCAGCGGTGCTTGTGGACGGTCTCGGGGTCCATGTTCGGCCGGAGGCGGACTCGCACTGGTATTTCGGTCTGAACGGCGTGTGAGCTCATCGCGGAACTCCTGAGATCAGTTTCGATACGGACACGTAGCGATATTGAAGCAGGAGGAGTTCCGATACGCAAGCGTTTCGTTAATCCCGTGCCGGACTACTCGCCCCGCTCCGTGCCGGGCTACTCGCCCCGCTCCACGAACTCAACGAAGGCTTCGAGGTTGCGCAACGACTCGCCGCGCTTCACCCGCCACGCCCATTCGCGGCGGATCGAGCTTCCGAAGCCCAGTTCCAGCAACGTGTTGAAGCTGCCGTCGGCGTACTCGAGCACGCAACCCAACAGCCGGTCGATTTCGTCAGCACTGATGGCAGCGAGCGGCACGCGTCCTACGAGGTAGACATCACCGGCATCGTCGATCGACCAGTGCACCCCGTACGTCCTCGCATTGCGCTGCAGCAACGTGGCGTAGACGCGTTCGTGGTTCTCGTCCGGGCGGCGCATCACGAACGCCTCGAGTTCCAGTGCATGGGTACCGAGCGTGAGCAGGCACGCCGTCTTGAGGCGTTGGGTTCCAGGCAGGGCGACCGCGAAGTGCGCGGCGTCGAAGCGCTCGTACTCCAGTTCCTGCTCGCGCAGGTACGACTCGATGACCTCGGCCTGCGCGCCGCTGCTCATGCGCGCCCCGCCATCGCCTCCGCGTAGGCGGCGACGAGGGCGTCGGTCGTCCGCTCCCAGGAGAAGAGGTGGGCGTGGGCGCGCGCCCCGGCTGCCAACGACTCGAGGCGAGGACGGTCGGAGAGGAGATCGCCGAGTACCTTCGCCCAGATCTCGGGATCGTGTCCATCGACGAGGACGCCCGACTTCCCATCACCGACCGCCGTGGTGAGACCCCCCACCGCGGCGGCCACCACGGGCGTGCCGCAGGCCTGCGACTCGAGCGCCACGAGACCGAAGGACTCGTTGTAGCTCGGCACCACCGTGATGTCGGCGGCGCAGTAGTAGTCGGCGACCGAGCTGCGGCTCGCCGGCGGGGCGAAGCGCACCGTCGTCCCCAGGCCGAGGTCGGTGGCGAGGGTGCCGAGCCAGCCGGGTTCGGTCATGCCGTTGCCCGACGGTGCACCGAGGACGACGACCTGCAGGTCGCTGATGTCCTCGCGCAGTCGCGCGGCGGCGCGCAGCAGCACGTCCGGTGCCTTCAACGGCTGGATCCGTCCTACGAAGAGCAACGTGGGCGCGCTGGGATCCAGACCCAGCCGGCGCCGCGCGTCCTCCTTCGGGCCGGGACAGAACGTGAGCAGGTCGACACCGGGCGCGATCGTGCTGATCCGCACCGGGTCGGCGCCGTAGAGCGAGATGAGTTCGTCGGCCTCTGCGGGGGTGTTCGCGATGAGGCGGTCGGCCTGTGCCACGACCTGCTCCTCGCCGATGACGCGGGCCTTGGGCTCCGGGGTGTCCCCCTCGGCGAGCATCGCGTTCTTCACCTTCGCCAGCGTGTGTGCAGAGTGCACGAGCGGCACGCCCCAGCGCTCGCTGACAAGCCAGCCCACCTGCCCGGAGAGCCAGTAGTGGCTGTGCACGACGTCGTAGTGGCCGGGCTCCTCGAAGGCCTCGGCACGGAGGACGCCAGAGGTGAAGGCGCAGAGCTGGGCCGGGAGTTCGTCCTTCGCCAGACCCTCGAACGGACCCGCTGTGACGTGCCGGACGAGGACGCCACCGCCCAGCGACGTCACCCGTGATTGGTCGCTCGCCGTGGCCCGGGTGAAGATCTCGACCTCGATGCCCGCGGCCGCCAGGCGTTTCGCGGTTTCGACGATGTAGACGTTCATTCCGCCCGCATCTCCGCCGCCCGGGGCATCGAGTGGCGAGGTGTGCACGCTGAGCATCGCTACGCGTCTGGGTCGCCGCATACCTCGATAATGCCGGAATGGCTCGAAAGCTTCCTCGGCTGGCCACGGGACGGGCCCGCGCACTGGGGTTGCCGACCCGCGGCACCACCAATCCGAACCGGTTGCGGCGCATGGACAACTGGATCACGGCGGTGCTCGGCCCAGCGCTACGAGTCGCCGCCGATCCCCTGGTGATCGACCTCGGTTACGGCGCCACACCGATCACCGCCGTCGAACTCGCGGACCGGCTGGCGAAGATTCGTGCCGACGTCCGCGTCCTTGGGCTGGAGATCGACCCGGAGCGGGTGGCGGCGGCGCTACCGGCCGCCGACCCGCCGCGTCTGAGCTTTGCACGTGGTGGTTTCGAGTTCGCCGGCCACCGGCCAGCACTGGCACGGGCGGCGAACGTCCTGCGGCAGTACGACGAGGACGCCGCGGCCGAGGCGTGGGCAACGATGCGCGCGGGACTCGCCGATGGTGGCCTCATCGTCGAGGGCACCTGCGATGAGATAGGACGGCGCTGCTGCTGGGTGCTGCTGGACGCCGGCGGCCCGCGCACGCTGACACTGGCCTGCAAGGTGGAGACGATCGAACGTCCTTCGGATCTCGCCGAACGGCTGCCGAAGGCACTCATCCACCACAACGTGCCCGGCGAAGCGATCCATGCGTTCCTCCGCGACTTCGACACCGCGTGGGACTCCGCAGCGCCCTTGAGCAGCTTCGGTCCGCGGCAGCGGTGGAGTGCCGCCTGCGAGTCGATGGCGCAGCGCTGGCCGGTGGACGCCGGCCGCGCCCGTCACGGCGAGATCACCGTCGACTGGCACGCTGTCGCCGCCAGCTAGCGCTAGCCGATGCGCCTCAAGAACATTTCATCGCCGTCGGCGAGGACGCCGGCGCGCAGCGGACCGAGGCCTGATGCCGCACTCGTCGGCAGGGAGGTGCGCAGCTGGATCCCGTTCTCGTTGTTCACCATGCGGGTCGTGCCGACGGAGGTGACCATGCGCTGCGTTGCCTCGGTCATGAGACCCGGGTAGGCGACGATTTCGCGGCAGCCCGAGACGGAGGCAACACCGGCGACGTGCGCCATGAGCTCGTTACCGATACCGAGGTGTTGCCAGCTGTCTTCCACGATCACGCCGGCATGCAGGCTCTCGCTACCGGAGCGAAGATCGGTGCTCAGCGTGGCCATGGCAACGACGGCACCTATACCGGTGGATTCACGCATCGTCACGACGAAGCTCAACGGCTGACGCAGCAGCCGGTCGAGGGCGAGGATCGAGGGCGACCGTCCGCCGAGCTGGTAGCGGCCGAGGAGGGTTCGCGCAGAGCAGTGGTGGTGCATCACTGCCACATTCGCCAGATCACGCGCGGTGCTGGGACGCACCACCATGCTGACGCCGTCGACACGAAGTGCCCACGGCAAGCGGACGAGTTCGGTGCGATCGCCGGTATAGGAAGACTGGACCGGCTGCATGGTGCGAATGGCGGCTGCTGTCATGGGCCAAGCGTTGTGTTGTCGTATTGCGTACATATGACAGCGCTGTCATAGCTGACGAAACTTCTCCGCGCTTTCGTTCACTTTCGCGACGGTTTCGTGAACGCCGCCACCTCATTCGCTCCAAGATCCTGAGCAAAAATCGGCTCCTTAGCGAGAATCCCGCGACGTAGTACGGTTTCACCATGGGTGACACGACAACAATTCCTGCCGACTTCGAAGACCTGCTGCAGTCGGGCACCGCGATCCTGGCAACGCTCAATGCCGACGGCCAGCCGCAGCTCACCGCGATCTGGTTCCTCTACGAGGACGGCAAGGTCTGTATCTCGCTCAACACCGGCCGACACAAGTACAAGAACCTGCTCCGCGATCCGCGGGCCACGTTCTTCATCCTCGACCCGGAGAACCCGCTGCGCTCGCTGGAGATACGTGGCACGGTCTCGGTGGAGGACGATCCGGGTTACGTCGCGGCCGACCGTGTCGGTGCGAAGTACGGCGGCGCAGACCTGCGCACCTTCGACGAGCCGGGTGCCACTCGCGCCTTCCTCACGCTGAACCCGACGAAGGTGCTCGGCAACAAGATCGGCTGAGTCGGCCGCGGGCGGCCAGCGGCAGCTCTGCGAACAGCGCGCCGTGCTGCCAGACTTGACGGGTGACGCGACACCCCGCCGAATGCTGGCTGACAGACATGGATGGCGTGCTCGTACGGGAAGAGCACGCGTTGCCCGGAGCCGCAGAGTTCCTGGCCCGCCTCGCGGAACGCGATCGCCGTTTCCTCGTCCTCACCAACAATTCGATCTTCACACCCCGCGACCTGTCTGCTCGGCTCGCGGCCTTGGGCCTGAAGGTGCCGGAGAGTGCGATCTGGACGTCGGCGCTGGCCACCGCGACGTTCCTCGCCGACCAGCAGCCGCATGGCTCGGCGTACGTCATCGGCGAGGCGGGGCTCACCACTGCACTGCACGAAGCCGGCTACACGCTCACCGAACGTGACCCGGACTTCGTCGTCCTCGGTGAGACCAGGACATATTCCTTCGAGGCGATCACGAAGGCGATCCGGCTGATCCTCGGCGGCGCGCGGTTCATCGCGACCAACCCCGACGTGACCGGCCCGTCGGCCGACGGGCCATTGCCGGCGACCGGGTCAGTCGCTGCGATGATCACGGCGGCAATCGGACGCAAGCCCTACTTCGTCGGCAAGCCGAACCCGATGATGTTCCGCAGCGCGCTGAATCGAATCGAGGCCCACTCGGAGAACACGGTGATGGTCGGTGACCGCATGGACACCGACGTGGTCGCCGGCATCGAGGCCGGGCTGGACACGATCCTCGTCCTCAGCGGATCCACTCGACTCGCCGACGTCGAACGGTTCCCTTTCCGGCCGGGACGGATCCTCGACTCGATCGTCGACGCGGTCGACCTGATCTGAGCGGGGGCGGCCGTCGCGCTCTTCGCTAACGTCTGCCCCATGACGGAGACGAACGTTGCGCAGGAATTCATCGACCGGCTCGAGATCCAGGCCGCGCTGACCCGATACGCCACCGGTGTCGACACCAAGAACTGGGAGTTGTGGCAGTCGGTCTTCACCGAGGACGCCGAGATCGACTACAGCGACACCTCGCCGGTGCTGCGGGGGACGCCCGCCCGGATCGCTGCGATGCTCGGTGCTTCGTTCGCCAAGTCGCCGTGGACGATGCACTACGTCAGCAACATCGATATCGCCTTCGAGGGGTCGGATGCGGCGAAGGTGACCGCGATGTTCTTCAACCCGTGTCGCCTGCCGGGGCAGGACGAGAACAGCTACTTCGGCGGCTACTACCACCACGACTTCGTGCGGACGGCCGACGGGTGGAAGAGCGTGCACCTCGTCGAGAAGATGATCTGGTGGCACAACTTTCCGGGCGGCGCCCCGGCGTCGGCGGCGACGTCCTAGGCGTACCCAGCCACTACCGCGCGGCCGTCCTCAGGACGCGATGCCGGTGGCCTGAGACAGCCACCACGCGCGGGTCAGCTCACCGGCGTTCTTCTTCATGGTGACGGCGTCTCCACCGGCATGGCGAGGCACGTGCTTCGGCTTACGCCGGCCGGCGAAGAGGAAGACCACGCCCGCGGCGACGAGCACCGTCGCAACGGATAGGAGCGTGAGCGAAGCCGTACCGGTGAAGGCCAACCCGTGCGCCTCGCCGATGGACTGGGCCGCAGATGCGGCGGCGGGGATGTGCAGCGTCACGCTGCTGACAACGCCCGAGGTCTCGCCCGTTCCCACGATGTAGTGCTCGCCGGTGAACCCGTCCGGAATCGTGAACGTGAGTGACGCTTGGCCACCAGTCGTCGCGCGCGACGTTCCGACGAAGACCGGCGTCGAGTGCAGGTAGAAGGAGACCGTCTCACCCGAGAGGTATCCCGACGCGGTCACTGTGACCGACTGACCGGCCTCGACGGAGGTGTTCGCCACCGATGCGGAGCCCTCGGACGGCACTGGTGTGGACGGTTCGGACGTCGGCGTAGCCGGGGCGGACGTAACCGGGGTGGACGAGTCGGCGGCCGGGGGTGCGGAACTCGTCGGATCGGGACTCACCGGGGGCGTCGTGGCCGCAGCAGAGGTGGGCGGCGTCGGAGGGTAGGACGCATTCGCCGCGCCGCCGCCGAGCAGGAGAGCTGAGACCGATATACAGGCGAGTACCGCCGCGGCGGCCGCTGCCTTTCGCACTCCGGACATCCCTGTCACTTCCCAACTAACACGCGTTCGCGACTCCCGCGAATGTGCGATTTTCAAAGGTAAAAATCGACCGCTCTCAGAGAATCTTGAGCGCTTGTCGACTAATAGGCCCCGGTCCTGCTGAGAACCGCCGGAAGCGTGCGGACGAGGATCGAGAGGTCGAGCAGCAGGCTCCAGTTCTCGGCGTAGCGCACATCGAGATTCACGTGCTCGTCCCAGCTCACGTCGCTTCGCCCGGACACCTGCCAAAGGCCGGTGATGCCCGGACGCACCGCCAGGAAGGTGCCGATCCGCGCGCCGTACATCGGCAGCTCGCCGAAGAGAATGGGACGTGGACCGACCAAACTCAGTTCGCCTCGCAGCACCGCGACGAGCTGCGGCAGTTCGTCCAGACTCATCCGACGCAAGAATCGGCCGAGCCTGGTGATGCGCGGATCCTCGATGACCTTGCGCGCCACGACGTACTCGGCGCAAAGGTCGGGACGGCCCATCGCGGTGAAGGCGTGCTCAGCGCTCTGGAACGGGCGCTCCGGACCCGTGGAGTAGCGCCAGTGCATCGTCCTGAACTTCGTAATCCGAATCGGGGTTCCCCATCGCCCAACGCGGGTCTGCCGATAGAACACGGGACCGCCGCGGTCCGCCAACTTCACAGTCACCGCCAGCAACGCGAACAGTGGCGCAAGGATCACCAACAGCAAGGCCGCACCAACGACATCGCAGAGACGCTTTGCCGTGGCGCCCCACATCGTTCTGCGGGCCGACCGGGCAACCGGGGTGGCGAGCCGAACGCGTGCGGCTGTGCCGAACGGGCGCGCGATGGCAGGCGATGACATGGCAGTTATCCGAGGACGGTGTGGTGCTCCGCCGCGTGACGCGACTGCCACACCGCGAGCCCTTCGCGACGATGCAGCCCGGCGAGCCGGATCGAGGCCGCCGAAGCTGCGCTACTCGCCGGCACGTCACGTACCCGTCCACCACAGCGCAGCGCGGCGATGACCATCTCGGTCTGAGCCGACGTGTCGCCGATCCCCCCGTCGAGAACCTGATCGACGAGCTTGGCGTCCCACATCATGGAGGCGAAGGAACGTGCGAGTTCTTCAAGTGTCCCGATGCTCAGCAAGGAGGTCGGCAGCGAATCCCCGGCGCAATGGGACGACGCGATCGCGAGTTGCACACCCTCATCGAGGAGGGTCTCCATCCGCCACAGCGTCTCGATCGGACTCGCGGCAGCCGGCAGTATCTGCACGATGCGCTCGGCGCCGATGCAGAGGGCTAGCTCGTAACCCGCGCGCGCGAGTACATCGCGCGGCACTCGCACGCCGCGCACCAGCAGATGCACACGGGCCTTGTGCGAGTTGCGGAACTCGGCGACGAGCGAGGGCGTTCCGTCGGTGCTCGCCGCGTCGATCACGAAGATGTCTCTGATGAGCGGACTCGCGTGCAGGTGTTCGAGGGTCGTCACGATGCTCGTAGCGTCGTTGCACGTGGGCACGACTGCAGTGGTGAAGCGCATGGCTTTTCTCCTCCTAACCTGCTCCCCGCATAAATCGGCGATGTCAACTCGAGGTTGAGAGTTTTCTCTTTGCAGGTTGAGGAAATGTCGCTGGCTGACCTAGTCGGCGGCGAGGGCTCCGTACCCCTCGCGCAGATTCCGCTTGAGGATCTTGCCGCTGGGATTCTTCGGCGGGGCGTCGGTGATGACGACGTACTTCGGCGTCTTGTAACTGGCGAGGACGCTGCGGGTGCGCGCGATGACGTCCCCTTCGGTGGGCGTCGCGCCGGTCGCGGGATCTCGTGCAGCACCTCGACGGGCATCGCGGACGTGCCGTAGTAGCCCTTGCGGAGCGAGGAGAGGTCAGTGGTGTCGAAGTCGGGGCTGCGCAGCAGCGAGATCCACACTGTGGGCGGCGCGAAGAACTTCGTCACACGCTCGGTCTCGATCGTGTGCAGCACCGTTGACGGGTTCGGTGCCGGAAGGACGATGCTCGTCGCGCCGACGTAGACATCGGTGCCGAGGAAACAGTCCAGCTGCGCACAGCACTGCCTTGGGATGAGCCTCCGTGCCCGAGGTGTACATCAGCCGCAGCGGGTCGTCGTCGGCGATGTGCACGGCAGGTGCGGCGCCTTCGTAGACGATCCACGTGGCGACGTCCTCCCATTCGGTGGGGACGGAGGTGCCGATCGCCGCCTTGAGATGACGACGGTGCCGCTGCTCGCTCCGGCAAGCGCCTCCTCAGCCGTCGGCACGAGTGCGTCCTCGACGACGAAAACCTTCGCGCCGCTGTGATCGAGGATGAAGGCGATCTCGTGGCCGGTGAGCATGAAGTTCACCGGCGCCAGCACAACACCGAGACGCGCGGTGGCGAAGTTCAACGCTGCGAACTGCCAGCTGTTGTGCGACAGCAAAGCCAAGCAAACGTCAGCCGGACATCGCCGTCGACGATCGCAGTCTTGCGCGGAAGGCGTTGTGCGGTGCGCCGCGGAAGATCGCCGAGTGCGTGCTGGCGAACGGTCGCCACGAGTTCAGAACCACTCACGCGAGAAACCCTACGACGCCTCGTCCTATGCAGAATGAGACGGGCGTTGCGCGACGCCGCGAGCGGTAGTGATCCCGCATCCGGCAGAATCGTTCCGGTACGGGCCTCTAGCTCAATCGGTTAGAGCTGCAGACTTTTAATCTGTAGGTTCCGGGTTCGAGCCCCGGGGGGCCCACTTTATAAGGACCATAAGCACTCAACGAATACCAACATACAACTTACATACGATTTATCGCGTAGCCTGTCAGGCATGGGACGACCGCCATTGCCCATCGGCACGCACGGCACGATCGGCTTTTCAGTCGAGGACGGGCCACCTCGTCGCGTTCGGGCGCGGACACATTTCCGCGATCTCGACGGCGCCGTCCGACAGGTAACCAAGTACGGAACGTCGAAGGCAGCAGCAGAGCGGGCGCTGAAGCAGTCGCTTCTGACGCGATCAGCTCCCGGCCTCTCCGACATTGGTGGCGACACCAAGATCGCTGTACTTGCCGAACGTTGGCTCGACGAGCTACCCGCCGACCGAAGCGCGAACACGCGACAGACCTACGCCTACGTGATGGCTAACTACGTCGTCCCCACGCTGGGAGCGCTACGAGTGCGCGAAGTGACCACACCGGCGATCGACCGCACCCTGAAGACAATCAGCACAACAGCGGGGCCGGGTGCGGCGAAGTCGGCGCGTGCGGTGCTGTCAGGGATGTTCCGGCTCGCGGTTCGGCACGGCGCGGTCAGCGCCAATCCAGTCCGAGAAGCAGCGCCGGTGAGCGCGGGGCGCAAGCCGCGCGTGCGATCACTGACTCGCGATGAGGCTGACGAGATGATGCGGCTTCTGGCTGTACATGAACGTGCAATCGAACTCGATCTCCCCGACCTCGTCGCCTTCATGCTTGGGACGGGTGTACGGATCGGCGAAGCCGCAGCGGTGCGGCATGGGACGAATGCCGACGGCGAGCCGCTACTGGACACGGTGAGCGGCACCGTCGAGATCAACGCGACCGTCGTGCGAGTGAAGGGCGAGGGGCTGGTCGTTCAGGATTGGCCCAAGACAGCTGCGGGGTGGCGAAGGCTGGCGTTGCCGACGTACGCGATCGAGCTGATTGCGAGCCGTCGCCCTGGTCCGCATGGCGTCGTCTTCTCCTCGCCACTCGGGAACCTTCGCGACCCGTCGAACACGACTGGCGACTTACGAGAAGTGTTGGATGGAATCGGCTGTGCGAAGTGCGACAGTCGCGGCTGGCTTCTTGGCCCGGACGGCAAGCGCGTCCGTTGCGATGCCGGTCCGTTCTCTTGGGTGACGTCGCACATCTTCCGCAAGACCGTCGCCACCCGCCTGGATGAGGCTGGTCTGTCTGCCCGCCAGATCGCAGACCAACTTGGCCACGCCCGACCGTCGATCACGCAAGACGTCTACATGGGCCGCAAGGTCGTCACGACC